>JAJZSW010000111.1 GCA_021849505.1 Pseudomonadota bacterium | reverse complement strand
CTTCGCGGCGACGCGCGCCTGCGCGGCGCTGGCCGCCTCGACGGTGATCGCGGCGTCGCCGCTCTCGGCGAGGATCTCGCGCGCGGCGGCGGCGATCGCCGCGCCTGCCTCGTCGTCGGCATGGATCGCCGCCAGCGGCAACGGGCCGCCGGCCAGCGGGGCGGCATCGGCCAGGCGCGCGCCGGCCCACTCGGCGGCGGCGATCAGCTCGGGGGCGCGGATGTGGCCGTCGCCGTCGCTGTCGATCAGACCCAGCGTGCGGCGGTCGAACTCGCTGCCGGCCACCGGGCAGGACAGCGCCACCCACAGCTTCTGGTCGAGCGAGCCGATGGCCAGCAGATCCTCGGGGGTGTCGATGCGCGGCTGGTCGAAACCGCCGGCGCGGAAGAATTTCCAGCGATGGTTTGCGTTCGTCATATCATCCTCGATGTCGACTGCCGCGCGCTCGCGCGGCGGGTTGCGTGTCCCCAGATCAGGCTGCCGTTCTGCTCGAAGGGGGGAACGGGCAAAATGAGGCAATTCATGGCACGATCTTATCCCATGGCCAAGCCTGCCGGCCGTGTACCATCGCCCGCTAACCCATCGAAGGGGGTCAATCATGAACAACAGCGACAATCCGTCCATCCTGCGCCGGCTGATGCTCGCCTATCTGGGCTTCGGTCTCGGCGTGGCGATGGTGTTTCCTTTCTACGCCGCCTATTTCGTCGAGTGGAAGCCCGGCATGCTGCCCTGGTTCGTGGCGGGCTGCGTGGTCGCCGGCCTGTCGATCGGCGTCGTCAACTACTGGCTGCTGAATCTCATCCTGCTCAGCAAGCTGCGCCGCATCGCCGAGGTGGCGAACCAGATCTCCAACAAGGATCTCACGCATTCCTGCTCCATGCGCAGCGCCGACATGATCGGGGAGATCATCAGCAGCTTCAATGCCATGGCCACCAACCTGCGCAACCTGCTCGGCGAAACGGGCAAACTGTCGCGCAGCGTGAGCCACGATTCCCACGAAATCACCGCATTCTTTTCCGGCGTCGCGCATCAATTGTCCGAACAGTCCGGGCAGGTCGATGACATCCGCCGGGCCGTGACCGAACTGACCGAGACCGTGAGCGCGATCGCCGATCATGCCAGCGCCACGGCGAACCGCGGCCGCACCGCCGCCGAACAGGCCGCCGCCGGCAACCAGATCGTCCTCGCCACCATCGACGGCATGGAGCAGATCAGCAGCCGCGTCGGCACGGCGGCCAGCGCGGTGGAAGACCTGCGCGCCCGCAGCCAGCAGATCAACGCCATCGTGCGCACCATCCACGACATCGCGGACCAGACCAACCTGCTGGCCCTGAATGCCGCCATCGAGGCGGCCCGTGCCGGCGAACAGGGCCGCGGATTCGCCGTGGTCGCCGACGAGGTGCGCAAGCTGGCGGAACGCACCACGACCGCCACCGGTGAAATCAGCGCGATGCTCGGCGCGATCCACCAGATGATCGACCAGACCGTCAAGACCATCGGCGAAGGCGCGCAGACTGCCTCGGCCGGCGTCGCCAAGGCACGCGAGGCAGGTACCGCGCTGACTGAAATCGTTGCGAGTTCCAGCGAGATGACTAACCTTATCGACGAAATCGCCCAGGCCACCGACCGGCAGCAAAGCAGCGTGCATCTGGTCGGCGACAGCATCACGCGCATCGCCGAGCTGATCGGCCAGATCCGCGATGACGTGCAGGATGGCGCCCAGCGCGCCGCCACCATGGCCGAAATGGCCGGTTCGCTGGACCGCAGCGTCGCCGAATTCAAGGTCGAGAAATAATCGCTGAAACACTCTCCCCACTCGTCGTCGACCGGCTCGTCAAGTCCTACGACGGCAAGCGCGTCGTCGATGGCCTGTCGTTCGCGCTCAAGCGCGGCGAGTGCTTCGGCCTGCTCGGCCCCAACGGCGCCGGCAAGACCACCACGCTGCGCTGCTGCCTCGGCCTGACCGCGCCCGACAGCGGCACGCTCTCCGTGCTCGGCGAACCGGTGCCCGCGCGCGGCCGCGAGGCGCGGACGCGCATCGGCGTGGTCCCCCAGTTCGACAACCTCGACCCGGACTTCAGCCTCGCCGAGAACCTGCTCGTCTATGGCCGCTACTTCGGCCTGTCCGACGCGGTGCTGAACGCGCGCATTCCGGCGCTGCTGGCATTCGCCAGCCTCGCCGGCAAGCAGCGCGGCAACATCCGCACCCTCTCGGGCGGCATGAAGCGCCGCCTCACGCTCGCCCGCGCGCTGGTCAACGATCCCGACCTGCTGGTGCTCGACGAACCGACCACCGGCCTCGACCCGCAGGCGCGGCGCCTGATCTGGGAACGCCTGCGCGAACTGCTGGCGCAGGGCAAGACGATCCTGCTGACCACCCATTTCATGGAGGAGGCCGAGCGCCTCTGCGACCGGCTGCTGATCATGGACCACGGCCGCAGCATCGCCGAAGGCACCCCGCGCGCACTGATCGAGACGCACGTGCCGGTATCGCCCGATCCGCTGCGGCCGGCGAATCTCGAAGACGTGTTCCTCAAGCTCACCGGCCACGAACTGCGCGACTAATCTAATGGCCCCCCACGCTCATAAAATCACTTCGCTGCCCCCCACAGGGGGGCGTCGCCTCTCTTGGGGCGGCCCTGCGAGAGGCGAGGCGCCATGAACACCGCCTTCCCGGTCCTTTCCCTGCGCGCGCTGGCCGTCTGGCGGCGCAACTTCCTCGTCTGGCGCAAGCTCGCCCTGCCCTCGCTGCTCGGCAACCTCGCCGACCCGATGATCTACCTGTTCGGCCTCGGCTACGGCCTCGGCGGCCTGCTGCCGCAGATCGAGGGCGTGCCCTACATCGCCTTCCTCGCTGCCGGCACGGTGTGCGCCTCGACGCTGAACGCGGCCTCCTTCGAGGCGCTCTACTCGGGCTTCTCGCGCATGCACGTGCAGCGCACCTGGGAAGCGATCATGAACGCGCCGCTGCTGCTCGACGACGTGCTCGCCGGCGAATGCCTGTGGGCCGCCGCCAAGGCCAGCCTCTCCGGCGTGGCGATCCTCGCGGTGATCTGGGCGCTCGGCTTCGTCGCCGGCCCGCTGGCGCTCTGGGCGCTGCCCGCGATCTTCCTCACCGGCCTGTGCTTCTCGGCCATGGGACTCATCATCACGGCCGTCTCCCCGTCGTACGATTTCTTCATGTACTACTTCACGCTGTTCATCACGCCGATGATTCTGCTGTGCGGCGTGTTCTTTCCAACCGACCAGCTGCCGGCGGTCGTGCAGTCGATCGCGGCCTGGCTGCCGCTGTCGCATTCGGTCGCGCTGATCCGGCCGGTGATCTTCGGCGAGCTGCCCGCGAACCCGCTGCTCAACATCGCCGCGCTGACGGCGATCACCGTCGTCTCGTTCTGGATCGCGGTCGTGCTGGCGCGCCGCCGCTTCCTCAAATAAAACCGCCCCCCTTCGCCCCCCTCTCGGGGGGTTCGATTCAGTTTGACGCCGGCCGCGCTGTCGCGCGATACTGCGCGCCAGCGGTCAGGACGGTCACCCCTTCCGAACTGCCTCACTCGGTCGGCACCGGCTTATCCGCCAGGCGCCGCCCAACCACGACAACGCACGACAAAATCACGCGAGGAGTGAAATGAGTCAACACGCGCCCCTGCGGCTGCATGTGCCCGAGCCCACCGGACGGCCGGGACAGCACACCGATTTTTCCTACCTGCACCTTTCCCCCGCCGGCGCCGTGCGCCGACCGCCGATCGACACCCAGCCCGTCGAGACCAGCGACCTTGCCTTCGCGCTGATTCGCGTGCTCGACGACGACGGCAATGCCGTCGGCCCCTGGGTGCCCGAACTGACGCCGGAGCAGCTGCGCTTCGGCCTGCGCGCGATGCTGAAGACGCGCATCTTCGACGCGCGCATGCTGATCGCCCAGCGGCAGAAGAAGCTCTCGTTCTACATGCAGTGCCTCGGCGAGGAAGCCATCGCCGTCGCCCACGCGCTCGCGCTCGAGCCCGGCGACATGAACTTCCCGACCTATCGCCAGCAGGGCCTGCTGATGGCGCGCGAGGTGCCGCTCGTCGAGCTGATGTGCCAGCTCTTCTCGAACCAGCGCGACCCGATGAAGGGCCGCCAGCTGCCGGTGCTCTACTCCTTCCGCAAATACGGCTTCTTCAGCATTTCCGGCAACCTCGCGACGCAGATGCCGCAGGCGGTCGGCTGGGGCATGGCGTCGGCGATCAAGGGCGACACGAAGATCGCGTCCGGCTGGATCGGCGACGGCTCGACGGCCGAGGCCGACTTCCACACCGCGCTGACCTTCGCCCACGTCTATCGCGCGCCGGTGATCATCAACGTCGTCAACAACCAGTGGGCGATCTCGACCTTCGAGGCCATCGCTGGCGGCGAGGGCACGACCTTCGCCGCGCGCGGCATCGGCGCCGGCATCGCCTCGCTGCGCGTCGACGGCAATGACTTTCTGGCTGTCCATGCGGCCTCGCGCTGGGCCGCCGACCGCGCGCGCAACAACCTCGGCCCGACGCTGATCGAGTGGGTGACCTACCGCGCCGGTGCGCATTCGACCTCGGACGACCCGACCAAGTACCGGCCCGCCGACGACTGGCAGCACTTCCCGCTCGGCGACCCGGTCGCACGCCTCAAGCAGCACCTGATCGCGCGCGGCGAATGGTCGGAAGACCGGCATGCGGCCGCGCAGAAGGAATTGGAAGCCGAGATCGCCGCCGCGCAGAAGGAAGCCGAAAGCTACGGTTCGCTCGCCGACGGCCACGTGCATAGCGCGGCCTCGATGTTCGAGGACGTCTACAAGGACATGCCCGCGCACCTGCTGCGGCAGCGCCAGGAACTGGGGGTCTGAGCATGGCCGACGTGAAAACCACACCCATGACGATGATCCAGGCCCTGCGCTCGGCCATGGACGTGATGCTGGAGCGCGACGACAACGTGGTGGTCTACGGCGAGGACGTCGGCTACTTCGGCGGCGTGTTCCGCTGCACCGAGGGCCTGCAGCAGAAATACGGCAAGTCGCGCGTCTTCGACGCGCCGATCTCGGAGAGCGGCATCGTCGGCACTGCCGTCGGCATGGGCGCCTACGGGCTGCGGCCGGTCGTCGAGATCCAGTTCGCCGACTACGTCTATCCGGCCACCGACCAGATCGTCTCGGAAGTGGCGCGCCTGCGCTACCGCTCGGCCGGCGAGTTCATCGCGCCGCTGACGATCCGCATGCCCTGCGGCGGCGGCATCTACGGCGGGCAGACGCACAGCCAGAGCCCGGAAGCCTACTTCACGCACGTCTGCGGCCTGCGCACCGTGATGCCCTCGAACCCCTACGATGCCAAGGGCCTGCTGATCGCGTCGATCGAATGCGACGACCCGGTGATCTTCCTGGAACCCAAGCGGCTCTACAACGGCCCCTTCGACGGCCACCACGACCGGCCGGTCACGCCCTGGTCGAAGCATCCGCTCGGCGAAGTCCCGGACGGGTACTACACGGTACCGCTCGATTCGGCGGCCGTGTATCGGCCGGGCAGCGAATTGACGGTGATCACCTACGGCACGATGGTGTATGTCGCCGAAGCGGCCGCGCAGGAGAGCGGCATCGACGCCGAGATCATCGACCTGCGCAGCCTCTGGCCGCTCGACCTGGCCACCATCGTGAACTCGGTCAAGAAAACCGGCCGCTGCGCGGTGGTGCATGAGGCCACGCGCACCAGCGGCTTCGGCGCGGAACTCATCGCGCTGGTGCAGGAACACTGCTTCTACCACCTCGAAGCGCCGATCGAGCGCGTCACCGGCTGGGACACGCCCTATCCCCACGCGCAGGAATGGGCCTACTTCCCCGGCCCGACGCGCGTCGCCGAAGGCTTCAAACGGGCGCTGGAGAAATAACATGGGTATCTACATCATCAAGATGCCGGACATCGGCGAAGGCATCGCCGAAGTCGAACTCGCGGCGTGGAACGTGCAGCCCGGCGACACGGTCGTGGAAGACCAGTCAGA
>JAJZSW010000110.1 GCA_021849505.1 Pseudomonadota bacterium | reverse complement strand
GACGGCCGCTACGAAACCCGTTTCCGCCTCTACGACACGCAGAAGCAGGCCGCCATCGCCGGCCAGGCGCTGGCGCACACCTCGAACCAGATCCGCACGACGGCGCACCGCATCGCCGACACGATCTATGAGAAGCTGACCGGCGAACCCGGCATCTTCTCGACGCGCATCGCCTACGTGGTGAAGAGCGCCGGCCGCTACGAACTGCAGATCGCCGACGCCGACGGCAATGGCGCGCAATCCGCCCTCGCCTCGCGCGAGCCGATCATCTCGCCGGCCTGGTCCCCCGACGGCGGCAAGCTGGCCTATGTTTCCTTCGAGCAGAAGAAGCCGATCATCTGGGTGCATGACCTGGCCACGGGCCGCCGCCACGTCGTCGCCAATTTCAAGGGTTCGAACTCCGCGCCGGCCTGGTCGGCCGACGGCCGCAAGCTGGCCGTCGTGCTGACCAAGGACGGCGGCTCGCAGCTCTACCTCGTCAATGTCGATGGCAGCGGCGTGACGCGCCTCGCCACCTCCGCGGGCATCGACACCGAGCCGCAGTTCTCGCCCGACGGCGAGTTCATCTACTTCACCTCCGACCGCGGGGGCAGCCCGCAGATCTACCGCCTGCCGGCGGCCGGCGGCACGGCGCAGCGCGTCACCTTCGACGGCAGCTACAACGTCACGCCGCGCCTCTCGCCCGATGGCAGGAACCTCGCCTTCGTCACGCGCGACGGCGGCCGCTTCCGCGTCGCGGTGATGGACCTCGCCTCGCGCCAGGTGCAGGTGCTCACCGACACGGCGAAGGACGAATCGCCGAGCTTCGCCCCTAACGGCCGCATGATCCTCTTCGCCACGGAAGTCGGCGGCCGCGGCGTACTCGCGGCGGTGTCGGTCGATGGCCGCGTCAAGCAACGCCTCTCGGTGCAGGCCGCGGATGTCCGCGAGCCGGCCTGGGGCCCCTTCAGCAAATGATTCATTTTGAATATCAGGAAAAATAGCCATGCGTAAATCAGTTCTGTCCGTTTCCCTTGTCTCGCTTGCCATCCTCGCCGGCTGCGGCAGCCAGCCGCCCGCTCCGGAACAGGAAGGCGCCGGTGTCGAGAGCCGCAGTCCCGGCGCCGTCACATCCACTTCGCCCGTCGGCACTGCCGGCATCGACCCCTACGCCCTCGCTGCGCTGAAGGATCCCAAGAGCCCGCTGGCCAAGCGCAGCATCTACTTCGACCTCGACAGCTACATCGTCAAGGACGAATACCAGACCCTGCTCGGCCACCACGCCCAGTTCCTCACCAAGAACAGCCAGATGAAGATGCTGATCCAGGGCAATGCCGACGAACGCGGCAGCCGCGAATACAACCTTTCGCTCGGCCAGAAACGCTCCGAAGCCGTGAAGAAGGCCCTGATGCTGCTGGGCGTCAAGGAAGCACAGCTCGAGTCCGTGAGCCTCGGCGAGGAAAAGCCGGCCTGCATGGAAGCGACCGAATCCTGCTGGGCGCAGAACCGGCGCGGCGACATGCTCTACTCCGGAGAGTTCTGAACCATGCGCGCACGCCAGCTCGTGCTGCTCTGTTGCGTGGCCTACAGCCTGCCGGCGCAGGCCATCTTCAGCGACGGCGAGGCACGCAAGCAGATCGTCGAGCTGCGCACCGAGCTGACCCGAACCGGCGAAGCGCTGCGCCAGCGCGTCGATGGCATCGCGAAGAACCAGCTCGACTTCGCCAACCAGATCGAGACCCTGCGTGCCGACGTCGCCCGCCTGACCGGCCAGATCGAGGTGCTGACGAACAGCCTCGAAGCGGCGCACAAGCGCCAGCAGGACTTTTACGTCGATCTCGACAACCGCCTGCGCAAGCTGGAAACCGCTGGTGCTGCCGCGACACCGCAGGATCAGGTTGCGCCGAAGGCGGATCCGCAGACCGAGATGCGCGATTACGACGCGGCGCTGGGCCTGTTCCGCGGCGGCAAGTACAAGGAAGCGCAGGGGGCCTTCGAAACCTTCATCGCCATGTATCCGAAGGCCGCCTTGCTGCCGAACGCCACTTACTGGCTCGGCTCCAGCCTCTACCAGTTGAAGCAGTTCGACAAGGCTGCCGAAGTCTATGGCAAGGTACCAGCGACCTGGCCGAACGACCCCAAGGCACCCGACGCACTGCTGGCGCGCGCCAACGCGCAGGTCGAAGCCAAGGACGTCAAGGGCGCGATCCAGACGCTCGAGTTCCTGATCCAGAAGTATCCGTCCGGCTCCGCCGCCGAAACCGCCCGCAGCCGCATCAAGACCCTCGCTCCGAAAAAGCGGTGAAGCGGGCAAGTGCCGGCCCGACGCTCAGGGTCAGCGAAATCTTCCATTCCCTGCAGGGCGAATCAACACGCGTTGGTTTGCCCACCGTCTTCGTCCGCCTGGCCGGCTGCCCGCTGCGCTGCAACTGGTGCGACACGAGCTATGCGTTTTCCGGAGGCGAAACGCTGGCACTCGAAGCGATCCTCGCCCGCGTCGCCGCCTTCGACTGCAAGACGGTCTGCGTCACCGGCGGCGAACCGCTCGCCCAGGCCGGCTGTCTTGCATTGCTGGCCGCGCTGTGCGACGCCGGCCATTCGGTCTCGCTCGAAACCTCCGGCGCGCTCGACATCTCCGCCGTCGATCCGCGCGTCTCACGCATCGTCGACATCAAGCCTCCCGGCTCGGGCGAGGTGGAAAAGAATCGCTGGGAAAATCTGGAGCATCTGCGGGAAACCGACGAACTGAAGTTCGTGCTCGCTTCGCGAACGGACTACGACTGGGCAAAGTCGGCGCTGGCGGGACGGCACCTCGCCGGGAAATGTACGGTGCTGTTCTCGCCAGTCGCGGATGCGCTGCCTGCCGCGCAACTGGCCGAATGGATCCTCGCCGACCGCCTGCCGGTGCGCTTCCAGTTGCAACTGCACAAGATCCTCTGGGGACAGGAACGTGGCCGCTGAGATTTCCCCGCGCCGGGCCGTCGTGTTGCTCTCGGGCGGCCTCGACTCCGCCACCTGCCTCGCCATCGCACGCAGCGAGGGCTTCGCCTGCCACTGCCTCTCGGTCGATTACGGCCAGCGCCATGCGGCCGAGCTGGTCGCCGCCGCGCGCGTGGCCGCTGGGCTGGGCGCCAGCGAACACAAGGTCGTGCATCTCGACATCGGCCAGTTCGGCGGCTCGGCGCTCACCGACCGCGCCATCGCCGTGCCGACCGGGGGTGTCAAGCCGGGCATCCCGGTCACCTACGTGCCGGCGCGCAACACCATCATGCTGTCGCTGGCCCTGGGTTGGGCCGAGATCCTCGGCGCTCGGGACATCTTCGTTGGTGTGAACGCGGTCGACTACTCCGGCTATCCCGACTGCCGCCCGGAATTCATCCAAGCCTTCGAACGCATGGCCAACCTCGCCACCAAGGCTGCCGTCGAAGGCCATCCCCTCAAGCTCCACTCGCCGCTGATCGATCTCACGAAGGCCCAGATCATCCACCTCGGCACGTCTCTCGGGGTCGATTACGGCCTGACCGTCTCCTGCTATCAGGCCGATGCGGAGGGACGCGCCTGCGGCATATGCGATGCCTGCCGGCTGCGGCGGGCCGGTTTTGCCGCCGCCGGGATCGCGGATCCCGCACTACAAGTCAATGATTATTAAGATAATCATTATGCTCTTATAGAGTACTTCACTTGATCCCCATCAATCCTTCCCGCGCAATCCTTGCATATCCTTAATCAGAGTATGGGTTTCACCCATATCTGGAAGCGTGGAATAAAACAAGCGGCGATCTCAACCATTTCGTGGAGGGAGTGAGGGGTCGCCCCGTTCGGAAAAAGGGGGATATCAATGCACGACAAAGTTCGGGTTGCGGCATTCGCATTTTGGGCGGCTGCCGGCATGGCGCAGGCGACGGACATCGCCGGTTTGGCCGCCACTTGCCATAGCTGTCACGGCATCGACGGCGCGAGCGTCGGCCCATCGATGCCGAGCATCGGAGGACAGAACGAAAACTACCTCAAGCAGGTCATGCTGGAGCAGAAGCACGACAAGCGCTATTCGTCGATCATGGGCCGGCTGTTGCGAACCTACAGCGACGAGGAAATCGCCCTCATGGCCCAGTATTTTGCCGCCAAGCCCTGGGTTCCCGCCGCAGTCGAAAGTGAAATGCGCATGGTCAATCGCGGCCGCCAGCTGGCGCAAAAAACCTGCCAGCGATGCCACGGAGCAACCGGCGAGCGCATCGTCGAAGGAACCCCGCGCCTGGCGGGCCAGTGGCCCGGGTATCTGGCCATCGAATCGACGAAATACACCGACCCGACTTTCAACCGCAACAAGCCCAGCGAACGCATGGCCGAGCGCGTCTGCAATCTGGCGGCCGAGGATATCCAGGCGGTCGTCCACTTCCTGGGCACCCGGAAATGAGGAGGGGAGAACAATGATCCAATGGAACCGCAGGGAATTCCTCGGCGCACTCGGCGCCGGAGCACTGCTGAGCGGAGCGCCGTTGATCGCCCGCGGCGCGGCCAAGGGGCGCGTCGTCGTGGTCGGCGGCGGCTTCGGCGGCGCGATCGCCGCGCGCTACATCAAGATGGCCGACCCCGGCATCGCGGTCACCATCATCGAGCGCAGCCGGGAATATTTCTCCTGCCCGTTCAGCAACAAGGTGGTAGCGGGCATCATGGAACTCGATTCGCTCAAGTATGACCTCAAGGCGCATGCGGCACGCGGGATTCAGGTGGTCTACGACGATGTCGTCGCCATCGATCCTGCGAAACGCAGTGTCGCCACGGCGGGCGGCAAGCAGCTAGCCTACGACCGGCTGATCCTGGCTCCGGGTGTCGAACTCGATTATGCCGCTGTGGAGGGCGCGACGGCCGGTGTCGAAACGGCCATGCCGCATGCGTGGAAGGCGGGCGAGCAAACCCTGTTGCTGCGCAGGCAGATCGAGGCCATGAAGGATGGCGGCCTGTTCATCGTTACCGTGCCGAAGCGACCCTATCGCTGTCCACCCGGCCCCTACGAACGCGCCACGCTGGTCGCCCACTACCTGAAGCAACATAAGCCCAAATCGAAAGTGGTGATACTCGACGACGACAATACCATGCCGAAACAGCCCCTGTTCCTCGAATGCTGGAGCAAACTGTATCCGGGCATGATCGAATGGGTGACCGGCAACAACGGCGGCAAGGTGGAGCGTGTCGATATCAAGAAGCACATGGTCGCCACTTCGGATGCGGATTTCCCGGCCGATGTGATCAGCTTCGTTCCGCCGCAGAAAGCCGGCGCCATCGCGCAAAAGACTGGTCTGACGGACAACAGCGGCTGGTGTCCCGTCGATCCCTTCACACTTGAATCGACACGTCACAAACACATCCACATCGTCGGCGATGCGGCCTATACCGATGGTGTGCCCAAATCGGCTCACATTGCCGGCGCGATGGGCAGGACCGCAGCGCGTGCCGTCGTCGCCCTGCTGGAAGGCAAGTCGCCGCCGTCGCCGCAATACGTCAATACCTGCTACACGCTGGCGGCGCCGGACTATGGATTCTCCATCGCCGGACTCTACGTACCGAAAAACGGGGTAATTACTACGTTGCCAAACAGTGTGACAGTCTCGCCCACCGGCGCGTCCCAATACGTACGTCGTACGGAGGCCGAGTTCGCTTATGGCTGGCTGAGAAACATCGCGGCCGAGGCTTTCCTGTAACATTCCCAACCGCCCCGGCGTGCCAGGTTCGGCCCGACGCGCTGAGGTGTGGAAGACGCTTCGATCAGTCGCGCTTCTTGAGACCATCATTATTGGAAATAGAACCACCCCTGAGGAGGCGCCGCAATGGAATTCACGATTCACAATCAGATATTGCTCATCGTCTTCGGACTGGCGATGGCGCTGGGCGTGGTCGCCAACAAAACCAACTTCTGCACGATGGGCGCAGTCTCCGACTGGATCAACATGGGCGACACGGGCCGCTTGCGCGCCTGGCTGCTCGCCGGCGCGGTCGCCTTGCTCGGCGTGGTGATACTCGAAGCCAGCGGCAAGGCGGCGCTGGGCAACATGACATTTCCGCCCTATCGCACCTCCAACTTCGCCTGGCTGCGCTACCTGCTTGGCGGCCTGTTGTTCGGCATCGGCATGACGCTCGCTTCC
>JAJZSW010000109.1 GCA_021849505.1 Pseudomonadota bacterium | reverse complement strand
TCCGATCTCAGCGAGGTACTGCAGGCCGCCGGCCTGGCCCGCGCCCGCGCGCTGGTGGTCGCCTATCCGGACACGAATTCCGCCGAGCATGTGGTGCGCAAGGTACGCGAGCAGCGGCCGGACATTCCGGTAGTCGTGCGTGCGCCCGACGAGTCCTCGGTCGCCAGGCTCAAGGAGGCCGGCGCCACCGAAGTCATCCCGGAAGTGCTCGAAGGCAGTCTGATGATCGCGGCGGAAACGCTTACGCAGATCGGCATTCCGATGGAGCATGCGATCGCGCAGGTGCGCGCGGCACGCGCGCGGCGCTACGCTTCGCTGCGCCAGTACTACGTCGCCGCCGGTCAGGTCGAAGAGCTGTCGCGGCAGGACGACGGCCATGGACGCCCCTGACTGGCACGCCCTCGATCACGCCGATGCCCTCGCCCATCACGCCGTTCAAGCACAGCACGGCCTGAGCGAAAACGAGGCCGCCGCGCGCCTCGCGCGGCACGGCCCGAACCAGCCGCCCATCCCGCCGGGCCGCAGCGCCTCGGCGCGGCTCGCCGACCAGTTGCGTGCGCCGCTGGTGCTGGTGCTGATCGCCGCCGGCGCGATCACCGCCTTCCTTGGCGAATGGGTGGATGCCGGGGTGATCCTCGGCGTCGTCGTCGTCAATGCCATGATCGGCTACCTGCAGGAAGGCAAGGCCGTGGCCGCGCTCGCGGTGCTGGCGAAGAGCGTCGCCACCGAGGTCACCGTCCTGCGCGGCGGCAAGCGCCGGCGCATGAATGCCGTGCATCTGGTGCCCGGCGACATCGTCCATCTGGCCGCCGGCGACAAGGTGCCGGCCGACCTGCGCGTGTTGCGCGGCAAGGCGCTGCGCACCGTCGAGGCCGCGCTCACCGGCGAATCGCTGCCCGTCGACAAGCACCACCATACCCTGCCGGCCGACACGCCGCTGGCCGAGCGCCGCAACATGGCCTATGCCGGCACGACGGTGGTGGGCGGCCAGGGCGCGGGCCTCGTCATCGCCACCGGCGCGGCCACGGAGGCCGGCCGCATCTCCGGGCTGATCGCCGGCGCGCCGGATCTCGCCACCCCGCTGACGCGCAAGATGGCAGCCTTCGCGCAACTGCTGCTCTGGGCGATCCTCGGCCTGGCCGGACTCACTTTCGCGGTCGGCATCGCACGCGGCGAAGCTGCCTTCGACATGTTCATGGCGGCGGTCGCGCTGGCGGTCGCCGCGATTCCCGAGGGCCTGCCGGCGGCGCTCACGATCACGCTGGCGATCGGTGTCGCGCGCATGGCGAAGCGCCGCGCCATCGTGCGCCAGTTGCCGGCGGTCGAGGCGCTCGGCAGCACGACGGTGATCTGCTCGGACAAGACCGGCACACTCACCGAGAACGCGATGACGGTGCGCGCGCTCTGGGCGGACGGCAAATGCCATGAAATCACCGGCCATGGCTATGCGCCGGTCGGCGAGCTGCGGATCGCCGGGACAAAAGTCGGCGCTGGCGAGACGGCAACCAGCCGGTTCGCCGCCAACATTGAGACGGCACAGGCAAGGGAAACGCTGCTCGCCGGGCTGCTCTGCAACGATGCCGGGCTGCACCACGAGCACGGCGAATGGGTCATCAGCGGCGACCCGACCGAGGCGGCGCTGATCGTCGCGGCAAAGAAGGCCGGGCTGGACGAGGCGACGGTGGCGAGGCTGTTTCCGCGCCTCGACGAGCTGCCGTTCGAGGCGGCGCGCCGGACGATGGCGACGCTGCACCAGGTCGAGGACAAGCGCATCATCTACTGCAAGGGCGCGGTCGAAAAGCTGCTGCCCGCCTGCAGCGGCGCGGACCATGCCGCCATCGAAGCGGCGGCGGCCGATCTCGCGCGGCAGGGCATGCGCGTGCTGGCATTGTGCCGGCGCCCCACGACCGCCGACTTCCTGCTGGCGCAGGACATCGAAGCGGGACTGAGCTTCCTCGGCCTCGTCGGCATGATCGACCCGCCGCGGCCGGGGGCCATCGCCGCGGTGCAAGCCTGCCACGGCGCCGGCATCCACGTGAAGATGATCACCGGCGACCATGCCGACACCGCGCTCGCCATCGCGCGCCAGCTCGATATCGTCCGCGACGGCGGCGCCGTGCTGACCGGCCGCGAGCTCGCCTCGCTCGATGACGCGTCGCTGGCCGCGACCGTGCGCGCAGTCGACGTCTTCGCCCGCGTCGAGCCGGAGCAGAAGCTGCGCCTCGTCCGTGCCTTGCAGGCCAACGGAGAAATCGTCGCGATGACCGGCGACGGCGTGAACGACGCCCCGGCGCTCAAGGCCGCCGACATCGGCATCGCGATGGGCATGTCCGGCACCGAGGTCGCCAAGGAGGCGGCTGCGATGGTACTCACCGACGACAACTTCGCGACCATCGAGGCGGCCGTCGAGGAAGGGCGCGGCATCTTCGACAATCTCGTCAAGTTCATCACCTGGACGCTGCCGACCAACTTCGGGGAAGGGCTGGTGATCCTCGCCGCCATCGTCGCCGGCGCGACGCTGCCGATCACGCCGCTGCAGATTCTCTGGATCAACATGACGACGGCGGTCCTGCTCGGTCTGCCGCTCGCCTTCGAGCCGAAAGAAAACGGCGTGATGCACCGGCCGCCGCGCCCGCCGGCGGCGCCGATTCTCGATCACGTGCTGGTCGGCCGCATCCTGCTGGTCGGCGTGCTGATGCTGGCCGGCGCCTTCGGCCTCTTCCTGCTGGCGCTGGAACGCGGCCAGTCACTGGCCGAGGCGCGCAGCATCGCGGTCAACGTGTTCGTGATGATCGAGCTGGTCTATCTGTTTGCCTGCCGCTCGCTCGCACGGCCGCTGTGGCACGTCGCGCCATTCTCGAATCTCTGGGTCTGGGGTGGTGCGGGGGCGATGCTGCTGCTGCAGCTCGCCTTCACCTACCTGCCGGTGTTCCAGCAGGTGTTTGGCACAGCGGCGATCGGCTGGCAGGCCTGGGCCGAAATAACCGCGGTGGCCGTCCTGGCGTTGCTGGTCATCGAATCGGAAAAAGCGTTGCGGCGCGAGAGGAGGTAAAGGAGCAGCGCCGCAACGCGTCGGAGACAATCAGGTCGGCAGGCGGTAGCCGTATTCGTGCCGGGCGATCGGATCGCTGCCGAAGCGGAATTCCATGCAGCGGTTCCAAAGTTCGCTGGCGCGGCCCTTGGCCAGCCGGCCGGCGAGCTCGAGAATTTCGATCAGCTCGGCCTGGCCCTTGGCACGCACTTCCCGACAGGCGGAACGTTCAAAAAAGACATCGTGATACAGGCACTTCTGCCAGTACAGGGCTTCCAGCCCTTCCCGGTCGTCGAGCGGGGTCACGACAAGGTCTTCAGCTTCGGGATGGGCACGCTGCCAGTGATCGACGGTCTCCCGTTGGGTGTCGATCACCCAGGAATATTTCTCGCGCGAACCGGGGCTGACGAAGTGAATGCGGGCGTACATGATGCGGCGTTCTCCGTTTTGTTGTGGCACTGGAGACAATAACGCCGCCTGTTGCGGGGAGGTTGACAGCTGCTATTCGGCCGTCAGCAGGATCAGATGGACGCGATAGGGGCCATGCGCCCCCAATACGATGGTCTGCTCGATGTCGCCGGTCCGCGACGGGCCGGAGACGAAATTGACCGCGCGCGGCAGCCGGCCCAGTTCGGCGCGGGCGAGTTCGAAACCCTCCTCCATGCCCGCGACGATGCGGCTGGCCGGCACGAGGGCGATGTGGGTTTCGGGCAGCAGGCTGACGGTGGCCGGGGAATCCGGACTGCCGCACAGCATCAGTGTGCCGGTCTCGGCGATCGCGCAGAAGCAGCCGGTGATGCCGACGAGGTCGGAATCCATCGCGCCACGCGCCTCGACGGCGATGCCCGCTGTTGGCCAGTCCAGCCCGGCGAGCTTTGGCCAAACGACGGCTTTCATGGGCAGCTTCAGACCGGCCATATAACGGGCGACGGCAGCCGGGGCTTCGGCGGCAGTCGCGACCTGATCGACGGTACTCGAATAGGCGAGCGACTTCTCGATGAGCCGTGCCGCCAGCGCCGACTTTTGCGGATCGACCGCCGGGCGCGGTCCCTGCACGCGCGCGGCCAGCGTCGCCTCGATGGCGGCCCGGCCGACAGCGGCATTTGCCGCATTGCGGTTCAGTTTCGCGCGCACGCGGCCGAGAATATCTGCCCTACTGCTCATGGTTGCCGCCTCCGTGCGTACAGTTCGCGGAAGGTTCTGCCCTCCGGGGCCGGAAAATCACGTCCCTTCGTCCATTCCGGTGCGGCGCCGAGGACGGGAATGCTCGGTTTTCCGCCGGCCAGCCATTTCAGGTAGCGCACGGCGAACCGGGTGCCGATCCCGTAGAGCGTCGGGCAGCTCGCCACCCAGGCCCAGAGCCGGAAGGCGACGCGCTCGGACCAGGGCCGCAGCCGCTTCTCCACCTGCTTCTCGCGCAGCTTGCGCAGCAGTTCGGGCAGCGGAATCTTGACCGGGCAGACGACACCGCACTGGTTGCAGAGCGTCGCGGCGTGTGGCAGGTCGATGGCGTTTTCGATGCCGGTGTAGAGCGGCGTGAGCACCGAGCCCATCGGCCCGGGATAGACCCAGCCGTAGGCATGGCCACCAATGGTCTGATACACGGGGCAGTGGTTCATGCAGGCGCCGCAGCGGATGCAGCGCAGCATGTCCTGGAATTCCGAGCCGACGACATCGGCGCGGCCGTTGTCCACCAATATGAAATAGAGGTGTTCCGGTCCATCGAGATCGCCCGCCGCCTTGGTGCCGGTGAGCACCGAGACGTAGTTGGAGATCGACTGGCCGGTGGCCGAGCGCGGCAGCAGGCGCATCAGCGTGGACAGATCCTCGAGCGTCGGGATCACCTTCTCGATGCCGGTGATAACGACATGCACACGCGGCAGCGTCGTCACCATGCGGCCGTTGCCCTCGTTGGTGACCAGCGCGACCGAGCCGGTCTCGGCAACGAGGAAGTTGCCGCCCGAAATGCCCATCTCGGCGGTCAGGAAGTGTGAACGCAGCACCTCGCGGGCCTCGCGCGTCAGCGCCGGAATCTCGGTCTTGCGCGGCGTCTTGTGCACGGCGTGGAACAGGTCGGCGACTTCGTCCAGGCTCTTGTGCACCACGGGGGCGATGATGTGGCTGGGGGGCTCGTTGTCGTTGATCTGCAGGATGTATTCGCCGAGGTCGGTCTCGACCGGCTGGATGCCGGCCGCTTCGAGGGCCAGGTTCAGGCCGGCTTCCTCGGAGAGCATCGACTTCGACTTGACCGCCTTCTTCACGCCATGCTGCCGGCCGATGTCGACGACATGGCGGCAGATCTCGGCGCCGTCCTTCGCCCAGAGCACCGTGGCGCCGCGCGCCGTCGCGGTCTCCTCGAACTTTTCGAGCCAGAGGTCGAGGTTCTCGATCACCTGGTTGCGCAGGGCTTGCGCCGCCTCGCGCGTGCCTTCGAAGTCATCGATCTCCCTGATCGAGATGGCTCGCTTGTCGACGAACTTGCCCTTGGCCGTCTTCATGTTGGCCTGCAGGACCGGGTTGGCGAGGGCAGCCTCGCTGTTGGCCTTGAAGCGGCGGGCGCGCAAATCCATCTTCACTCCTTGGCCGCCAGCACTTCGGCGACATGCAGCACGCGCGTCTTTTCATCGCCCATGCGGCGCAGCTTGCCCTCGATGTTGAGCAGGCAGCCGAGGTCGCCGCCGACAATCGTCCCGGCGTCCGTGGCGCAGGCGTTGCTGCACTTCTTCCCGGCGATCGCCGCCGACACCGCGCCGAACTTGACCGCAAAGGTGCCGCCAAAGCCGCAGCACTCCTCGGCGCCGTTCATTTCCTTCACTTCGACGCCGGGCATCTTCGCCAGCAGGCTACGCGGTTGTTGCTTGATGCCGAGGCTGCGCAGGCCGGTGCAGGAATCGTGGTAGGTGATGCTGCCGGCGAAGTTGCCGGGCACGGCTGCCAGCTGCGCGACATTGACGAGAAAGTCGGTGAGTTCGTAAACGCGGCTGCCGAGCGCCACGGCGCGGGCGTGCCAGTCGGGTTCATCAGCGAGGATCACCGGGTATTCGGTGCGGATGTGGTCGGCGCAGGAACCGGAGGGGGCCACGACATACTCGAAGCCCTCGAATTCGGCGATCAGCTTTTT
>JAJZSW010000030.1 GCA_021849505.1 Pseudomonadota bacterium | reverse complement strand
CGCAAGTTCAAATCTTGCCCCCGCAACCAGAAATACCTCAATAAGGCCAACTACTTAGCGGTGGTTGGCCTTATTCATTTGGAATTCAGCCAAACCTCTGGCCCATTCATGGCCCACCAGTGGCCCATCTATAGCCCAGCCAGAAACTTCATGTTCTGAATTTCCGCGAACCATGACCTTCGGTCTTTTAGTAGTGGGCTATTACGGCTTCCCACTGACCACCAGACAATAAATCTCCACTTTTACGAAGCTCTGCCATATGCAGAGCTATTTTTCGTGGGTGCCATGGGCTGCAAAATTGCTAATGGACAATCTGGGTTGATTAGTTGCTCCAGGCACGAGTGATTGTCATCATGACTTGGCAAGAAACCGTCGTGCCTATAACCTTCGAGCCACGATTGCCAATGAGGGGCGGCTTTCCCGAAGGGAGAGATCCGCCCCTTGCGGCATTGATGCCGGAAATGGATCGCCATTGCTCAATCCTCTGCGAGAATCCCCCCATGAGCGATAACGACCGCATGCGCATCGACAAATGGCTGTGGGTGGCACGTTTCTTCAAAACCCGCAGCCTGGCTGCCACCGCCATCGCCAGTCACAAGATCAGGTGCAACGGCGAGCACGTCAAACCGGCCCGGGACCTCAAGATCGGCGACGAACTCGAGATCACCATCGGCCAGACGGTATTCGTCGTCATCGTGCAGAGCATGGCCGAACAGCGCCGGCCGGCGCCTGAAGCCCGTCTGCTCTATCAGGAAACCCCGGAAAGCGAAGCCCGGCGGCTGCGGGAGCAGGAACTCAGAAAGCTGGCGCCCGTGCCCGGCTCGGACCTCAAGGGCCGGCCGACCAAACGCGAAGGTCGGCTGATCCGGGGCGTCCGGGGATAGGCTCCCGGTTGTGAACTACCCATCCTGATGCCTGGCCATGTCTGGCAAGACCTGGTTCATCTATCTTCTTGAGTGCGTCGATGGTTCCCTTTACACGGGGATTGCCGTCGATGTCGCGGCGCGATTGATCACCCACCAGTCCGGCAAGGGCGCCCGCTATACCCGTTCCCACAAGCCTTTGCGCCTGCTAGCATCAGTCCCCGTCGGCACCCGGTCCGCAGCACTGAAGGCCGAACTGGCCATCAAACGCTTGCCAAAGGACAAGAAACTGGCAGCCGTCCAATCCCTTGCTTCACAAGTTCCCCATCAACCCAAAAGGTCCAAGCACATGAACAAATCCGAACTGATCGAAGCCGTTGCCAAGTCCGCTGATCTTTCCAAGGCCGATGTCGAAAAGGCACTCAATGCCGTCATCGCCACCGTCGTCAAGGCGGTGGCCAAGGGCGACTCCGTCACGCTCGTGGGTTTCGGTACCTTCAAGCCGGTCAAGCGCGCTGCCCGCACCGGCCGTAATCCGGCCACCGGCGCCGCACTCAAGATCGCCGCTTCGACTGCGCCGAAGTTCACCGCCGGCGCCACCTTCAAGGCCGCCGTGGCCGGCAAGAAGGCCAAGAAAAAGTAAGCCGCCGGGAGACGACTTCCAACGCCGGGCCCATGGCAAACCTTCTGGAAACGATCGAACTCCGGACGCACGACAGTTGCGACTGGTCGGTCATCTGGATGCATGGGCTTGGCGCCGACGGATCGGACTTTGTTCCCGTCGTTCCGGAACTGGGGCTGGATCCATCGGTTCGCATCCGCTTCGTCTTCCCCAATGCGCCCGCCATCCCGGTGACCTGCAATGGCGGCTATGTCATGCCGGCCTGGTACGACATCATCAGTCTCGACAAGGACAGCCGCGCGGTCGATGTCGAGGGAATCATCCAATCCCGGCAGCGGATCCGCGACCTGATCGATCGGGAAAACGCACGCGGCATTCCCTGCCACCGGATCTTCCTGGCCGGCTTCTCGCAAGGCGGTGCGGTGGCCTACACCACCGGCCTGACGCATCCGGAACCCCTGGCAGGCATCATCGCCCTGTCGACCTACCTGCCCGTTCCCAGGCTGGTGATCGAAGAGGCCACCGGGGCCAACCGGAACACCCCGATCTTTATTGCCCATGGCACCGAGGACGACGTCGTGGCGCCCGAACTGGGCATGCTTGCCCGGGATTTCCTGCAACAACACGGCTATGCGTTCCAATGGCGCGAATACCCCATGCCCCATTCAATCTGCCTGGAGGAAATGCAGGACATGGGGGCCTGGCTGAACGAAAGCATCTCCGCACCATAAGACAACCCCAACCACTGTCAGGAACCCATTCATGGCGAACATCGCTGCTCTGCTCAAGCAGGAAATAACCCGCCTCGTCCGCAAGGAGATCAAGGCCGAAACGGAGTCACTCAGGAAAGCGAACTCCCGTTCGGGTGGGTGTCCTGATGGTTTTCATACGGGTGAACGACCACTCTCCTGCCAGCAATTCCCTGGCTTGCCGTTAATTGTTCAGGCAGTCACGAAACTGTCATGGAGTTCCGGCATGCTGCATGGACCATAACGCAAAGGAGAAACACTCGATGGAGTGCGAAGATTTCCTGGAACCGATCCAGGAGCAGGAATACGACGACGATCTCTGAGATCGACATTGGCGAACGACGAACGAGGCCGCGCAAGCGGCTTTTTGTTTGTTGGCGCGAGTGAAGCGCAGAGGGAAGCACGACCCCGCTAGAATTGCCCGATGCTGTCCCGTCTCGAACTGCTCATCGACCTGCTGCACTCAGTCCCGGAGGCGGCTCTGGCGACCCACTCGACCACGCTCGACGGATTTCCCTTCGCCAGCGCCGTGCCTTTCGTCACCGACGCACATCACCGGCCGGTCTTCCTGATTTCCGGGCTGGCCGAACATAGCCGCAACCTCCGCGCCAACCCCCGTGCCAGCCTGATGATCGCCAAGGCCCTGGGCGAAGGAGAAATGGCGCGCGTCTCCCTGATGGGCGAAGTGCATCCCATCGAAGCCGATCCGCTTCAGGTCGCCCGCTTTCTGCGCTATCACCCCCATGCGGAACGTTTTCTGCAATTGGGGGATTTTCGGTTCCATCGGTTCGAGCCGGTCAAGGTGCTGACCGTGGGCGGCTTCGCCAAGGCCAGCTGGCTGGACGGCAGCCGCCTGCTCGAAGCTCCGGTGATCGCGCTGGCCGATGAGGCCGCATTGCTGGATCGCCATGAACATGAAGCCGATCCGCATTGCCAGCTGCGGGGGATCGATGCTTTCGGCGCCGATGCCATTCTGGATGGCCAGCCGGTGCGCATCCGCTTTGGTGCCGGGCCCGTAACCCAGGAAGCCTGGTGGCCCACGTTCCAAAGGGAATTGGCCGCCATGACAGCAGTGAAGATCGCTGCGTCCGGCTGAACCGGGGAGCACTTGAGTTCTCTGTCCGAAGGTAAACTCCGCCGCCCTTTCCGCATCATCCTCCCCATGGACACCTCATCATCCAGACCGCCCCGCACGCCCCATCCCGTCCTCGCGACCCTGATGTCCTCGTTTGCGGTCTTCCGTGATGGCCGGCCGCTGGCCATCGGCATCCACAAGGCCATCAAGGAACGCCTGCCGGATATCGGCGAGAATTCCCTGCGAATGACCCTCAAGGCCTATACGGCCTCGACCAAATACCTGAAGGCGGTCGCCAATGGCCAGCAGCGATTTGATCTCGACGGGAATCCCGCCGGGGAGGTCACGGCCGAACAACGCCAATTGGCGCTGGAAACGATCAAGGAAAGATTTCGCAAGGCGGCGGAACGCAAGAAGGCCGAGCAAGAAGCCGAGGAGCGACAGGAGAAACTGCAGAAGCTCGCCAACAAATTCAATAGCCGATCCAACTGAACCCGGCCATCGCAAAACTCAAGCGCAATGTAATACGTGCAAGCGACCCAAAGCAGATATTCCCGGTTTTAAATCAGTAGGTTAGGAATCGATTCGATCCTGGCCCGATTAACGCAGTGTTTCCCTAATTTGAAGTCTTCATTTCTTTTTCGGAGGTTCCGGCGGGAGGAATGAAGGTGCCACTCCCATGAGCGGGAAAGTCAATCTTCACGTCGGTTCCATCGACGAGATGGGAAAGCGTTTCGTCAGCGCATGGCACAGGCTGGAACAGGGCAAACAGGTTGATGAGACCCATTTGACGTTTTTCAACCTGGAGGCAATGCTGTCGACGCTATCGCCTAAACGCCTGTCCTTGCTTCGACAGGTTCATTGGCAGCCCATTTCGACAATTGCTGAGCTGGCAAAGATTTTGGGAAGGAATTACAAGCGCGTCCACGAGGCTGTGACTTCGCTTGTCGAGGCAGGCCTGTTGGAACGGGACAAGGATGGCATTCGCACCCCTTACGACAAGGTACAGGCCATTGTCTCGCCAGACGCATAGCCACATGGCAACCGAAGAATTGCTGTTCATGTAAAGCAATTTGCGCGGCCTCATAACCCCGGTCGCAAGTCAAAATCTTGCCCCCGCAACCAGACAAAACACAATGGGGCCAACTACTTGACGGTGGTTGGCCTCTTTGTTTTCCCTTTCCGCTCGATCCGCATGAATTGCCCATGCAGCGGTCAGCAATGCCCAGCGCACGGCCGATCGAAACGCGCCATCCGGCAGTCCGAAAAGCAAGTCTGTTGACTGCGATCAATAGCTGTCCAAAAAATCCATGTCAGCATCGCGGACTGATGGTTAACTATTTTTTCGGCATAAAACTGCTCCCTACAGGAGAATCACTGTGATCCATAGCAAGCTCTCCGCGGCTGTTTCGGCCAAGGAAAACACTTCCGAGCGCCAGCTTCAGCCGGTCTCGGCGGACCCTGCCCAGGCAGTCCTGAAAACCACGCGCCGCGACTTCCTGAAGACGGGCGGCATGCTGAGCCTGTCGTCGCTGATGGGGACCGCAGCGCTGATGACCCAGTCCGACGACGCGCATGCCGCCGTCGAATGGGCCGAGCACTTCCAGAAGAACTACCGATTGATGACCGACCAGGAGAAGGCCGAATCGCGTGCCCGGCTCGAAAAACGCTATTCCTCCGAGTATGGAAAACAGGTCACCGTCGACACCACCGACGCGCAGCCCGGCGTGCTGATGGGCTACGCCCTCAACATCCGCAAATGCATCGGTTGCCGCCGCTGCGTCCATGCCTGTGTCGCCGAGAATAACCAGTCGCGCGGCACCAAGCGTGCGGGTGAAAAGATCGAGTGGATCCAGGTGCTGCGCATGGAGCGCGGCAAGTTCGACGCCGGAAAGATGAACCAGGGCTACCCCGAAGGTCTCGGCATCCAGGTCGGCGGCAATGCCTACACGCCGGCAGGCCAGATCCTCGAAGGACAGTACCACTACAACCCCGAGAAGGTGCCGGAGGACGACGCGAACTACATGCCGATCGCCTGCATGCAGTGCGAGAAGCCGCCCTGCGTCAAGGTCTGCCCGGTGCGCACCACCTACCGCGAGCCTGATGGCGTGGTTGTCATCGACTACAACTGGTGCATTGGCTGCCGCATGTGCATGGGCGCCTGCCCGTATTGGGCGCGTCGGCTCAACGTCACCAACCCCGTCCTGCCCAAGGAAGAAATGAACCCGGTGACGCACTATCTGGGCAACCGCCCGCGCATGCGCGGCGTCGTCGAGAAGTGCCACTGGTGCCTGCAGCGCAGCCGCCACGGCCGTTACCCGGCCTGCGTCGAGGTTTGCCCGGTCGGCGCCCGCAAGTTCGGCAACCTGCTCGACCCCGAAAGCGAAGTGAGCCTGATCCTGGCGCGGAAGAACGTGTTCCGTCTCAAGGCAGATCTCAACACCTTCCCGAAATTCTTCTATTTCTACGATTGAGGAGCCGGCCGTGCTGACCAGTTTCGTTTCCGACTACGTGCGCTACGTCCTCGCGGGCGGCACCAAGTTTTATGCCTGGATGGGCTCGCTTGGCGTGCTCATCCTCGGCATGCTGTATGTCTTTTATCTGCAAAACACCGATGGCCTGATCGTCACCGGCATGACCAGCCAGATTCACGATGGTCTCTACTTCGCCAACCTGGTCTTCCTCGTCGGTGTGGCCGCCGGGGCGGTAACCATCGTCTTCCCGGCCTATGCCTATCACCACGAGGGCATGCACAAGGTGGCCGTGCTGGGCGAAATGCTGGCGATCACCGCCGTGATCATGGTCATGATGTTCGTGTTCGCCCACATGGGCCGGCCCGACCGCCTCTGGCACATGGTTCCGCCATGGGGCATCTACAGTTTCTCCTCGATGCTGGGCTGGGATGTAATGGTGCTCAACGGTTACCTTATTCTCAACATCGTCTGCGGCTTTTACTATCTGTGGTGCAAGTACACCGGCAATCCGATCAACAAGAAATGGTTCATGCCAGTGGTGTGGATCGCGATCGTCTGGGCGCTGTCGATCCACACCGTCACGGCCTTCCTGATCTCGACCATGCCGTCACGTCCGATGTGGCATCACAGCATGATGCCGATCCGCTTCATCACCACCGCGTTTGCGGCGGGACCCGCGCTGATCATCCTGATCTTCCTGATCATCCGCAAGAACACCAAGTTCTGGGTCGATGACAGCGCGATCAAGCTGCTGACCACCATCGTCACGTGGTGCCTCGGCCTCGCGATCTTCCTGACGCTGTCGGAAGTCGTGGTTGAACTCTACGCCCGCACCGAGCACGCCAACGGCCTGTATTACCTGATGTTCGGCCTGCACGGCCTGACCAAGCTTGTGCCATGGTTCTGGAGTGCGGTGCTGCTCATGGTCGGCGCTTTCATCCTGTTCCTGATCCCCTCGTTCCGCAATGACTTCACTAAGTTGCCGATCCCGTGCGTGATGGCATTTGCCGGCATCTGGATCGAAAAGGGCATGGGCCTGATCGTTCCCGGCTTCATTCCCTCCCCGATCGGCGAAGTAACCGAGTACTACCCGAGCTTCGTCGAGGTCCTGATGACTCTTGGCATCTGGGCATTCGGCTTCTTCATCCTGACCATCCTGCTCAAGGGCGCCATCGGCATCCTGCTGGGTGAAATCAAGTTCGGCGACCGTCAGGCTGTGGCCGCCGCTGCGAAGTGAGGCAACGACCATGAAAAAAATTGCAACCTACGCGACGATCCTTGCCATGTGCGGCGGCGCGCTCTACTCCGTCATCGCCGCCGAAAATGTGGCCGAACAACCGGTGCAAGTGGAAGCGACCAAGGAGCCGGTGGTCTGTTTCGAGAGCCGCAAGGGCGCTTCGGAAATCACCCAGCAGGAAATCAAGCCGGGCTGGCCCAATGTCAAGTGCTCGCCCACGACGGGCGCGGCGCTCTGGTACGGCGATCCGTTCGAAGGCACCGTGCCGATGGGCAAGATGCCGCTGCTTGAAAATATCCCGGATGGGCACGCCCTCGTCAAGCCGCGCACGGAGAAACTGGCGCTCATGCCCTTGTGCAGCACGGCTTGTCATAACGGCGTTGGACCGCAATTCACGCCGCCGACACTGCCGAAGGACAAGCGTCCGACACCAATTCCGACCATGGAAGCGATGGTGCCCGATCTCAAGAACCTGCAACATGGTCGCGACCGCATCTGGTGCATGGATTGTCACCACACCACCAAGCGCAACATGCTGGTCGACAACTTCGGCGACCCGGTCAGCTTTGACCAGCCCCAGTTGCTGTGCGGCAAGTGCCACGGCGACAAACTGCGCGACTGGCGTGACGGCATCCACGGCAAGCGCATCGGCGAGTTCACCACTGGCGGCAAGAAGCGCTGGTTCACCTGTACCGAGTGCCACAACCCGCACAACGTCCAGGACGGTCTCCGCAACAAGGGCTTCGTCCAGTTGCAGCCCGAGCCGCCACCCCAGCTGGCCAAGGGCATGAAGGATGCCAAGCACGAGCTGGTGCATCCTGTTCCGCACTGATGTCCGATAGCGACCAGCCTAAACCGGTCAGGGGCGATCCCACGTGGGTCGCCCCGGCACTGACGCGCGAAGAGCAAACCCGCAACGTCGGCAAGACCCCGGTCTTCTTCGGACCGCCGCTGGCCATCCTCACCGACGGCCAGAAGAACACCATGGAGATCAGCGGCAAGCTCAACCGCACCGCCGAACGCTACCTCGAAATCCTGCGCGAACACGGCGTCCCGCTCAGCGAACCGGAGCGCCGCTGCATCGCCCACATCTGCAACATCGGCTTCATGTCGCCGCTGGAGATCCGCGAACTGCCCTTCGAGGTCGGCATGACCGCATTCGAATGCGCGGGGCTGGACAAGCCGGCGCTGCAGGCGAAACTCGAGGCGGCGAGCTTCGCCGACCTGGTCGTCGTCGTCGAGTCGCTGGGCTTTTAATCAGGAGCACATCATGCCCAATCGGGTGCACTGGGACCCGCGCTTCAGCGTGGGCCACGATATTCTCGACGCGCAGCACAAGCATTTACTCGAGCAATGCAATGCGCTGGCCGATTGCCTGGACGAACCCGGTGATGCGGGAAACCCAAAATTCACCCAGCTCTTTGCCGAGTTGATGACCAGCGCCCGGGCTCATTTCGCGACCGAGGAGAAACTGCTGGCGGACCAGGGCTACCCCGATCTGGACGACCACAGAAGCGAGCAGGAAGAGTTCGAGCACCTTGCCGCCGAGATTCTTACCGCGGATAACTTCGAGCCGAGCGAGCTGCAAACCTTCCTGGCCCTCTGGTGGGCCGGCCATGTCATGGGTGCGGCGAAGCACTATCCGGACTTTGCCGCTGTGCCGACGCCCTAGGTGTCGAATCGCCCTATTCGGCGCCACCGAAAACCGCCCCAATACCTACCAAGAATAATATTCGTATCCGGCTTCTTTTTTACCAAAGGCTGAAATGGTCACTACCAAGAACAGAAAAGAACAACTCGAGTTTGACGAAGGTATTTATACAGAACCGGATTCAGATAACCCACCCCCGGCGCTCCAGGGAATTCCACAGACCAAGGCGAAGCGGTCGCGGAAAGCCCGCGAGACGGTACCCGCCTCGCTGCAACCCTTCCTGCCGGGCTTGTCACGGCGCGGCCGCCCGCGCTCGAAGAATCCGATCCCCGCCACTGCACGGGCGACGGCAAGCCGCCAGCGCAGGATCGAAGCCGGGACCAAACGCATCGAACTCCTGCTGGCGCCCGAGATCGCCGCGAATCTCGATTTCCTGGCCAGCCATTTCCGGGTGTCGCGTGTCGAACTGGTCAGCCGTTTGCTGGCACAGACGGCAAAACGCATCCGGCGTACGGAAAATCTCAGTGCAGGATCTTCTGGCCGCCGCAGCACTTCTTGAATTTCTTGCCGCTGCCGCAGGGGCAGAGGTCGTTACGACCGACCTTGGGCTCCCCGCGCCTGACCGTCGATCCGGCCTTGCGGGTCGGCAGCCACCACTCCATGATGGCCATCACGCTCTCGCCTAGCATCGCGGCGAACTCCTCTCCCCGTGCGGCAATCTGCGGGTTCTGCCCGAGCTCGTCCCAGCCGGCCTCGGTCCCGTACAGCAGGATCGGATAGAGCATTTCCTCTCCTTCCTCGGTATCCATCAGGGCCTGCCAGCCCGCTTCGTCCAGCGCCATGCCCCTGACGAAGCCGGTGCACCACTCGTCGATGACGGGAATCTTCCGGCCCTCCTCCTCGCGTTCATAGAGCAGCGGCTCGAAGGTATCGGGCTCGTCGCGCAGATAGAAGAGAATATCGTTGGCGTGACGAAAGACGAGAGAGGTCATGCGTTCCATCTGCTGCTGCGAAGCCCAGGCAACATCGTCGCCCCAGACCAGCGGCATCCAGCGGGCAGGCGGCAGCGTGCTGGGCCCGACCGCAAGCGCGGTGAGGAAGCCATCGAGCATCGCAATGTCCATGGCATCCTCCCCCGCGGCAGCGGAGATCAGGAACTGATCGAGTTCATCGAGTTCATCATCGGTGAGCGGTCCGGCAGGCTCTTCCATGGCGGCGACTCCATTCAATGGTCTGAGGGGATTCTAATTCTTCCACCCCGAGTCGCCTCGGCTGGAAATCACCCATTCCTTCAAGAAGGCGCAATCGGTCAGTCGCGGTAGCGCCTGACAAGGCCGGAAACGACCCCGAAGATTTCCAGTTCGCCCTGCGGACGGATGATCGGATAGGCGGGATTGTGCGGCTTGAGGACGAACTTGCCCCTCTCCAGCGCGAGCTCCTTGAGGGTAAATTCGTTATCGACGATGGCGACGACGAAATCGCCCGCATTCGCGGCCTTGGTGCGCACGACCACGACGATGTCGCCGTCGTGGATGCCGGCGTCGATCATAGAGTCGCCCTTCACCGGCACCATGACGGTGCGGGAAGGCTGGCGCACCAGATAGCGGTCGACGAGGAACAGCTGTCCCTGGCTGGCTTCGATCATGTCCGGCGCACCGGCGCGCACGGCCATTTCGGCCAGCGGACGTTCGAAAAAACGCTCGCCGGGAACCCAGGCATCGTCGTCCGGCGCGCGCTCGAAAAATCCGGCGTGCGCCAGCCGATCCATCAGTTTGCTGGCCGCCGCCTTGGAGGCGAAGCCCATCAACTCCGCGATGCGCTGGAACGAGGGAATGCGGCGATTTTCGGCATAGTAATCGCGCAAACGACCGAGATAATCGGCATCGCGTTCGGGATTGGCGGCAGACATGGCGGGCACCCCACGACAGAACGAATGTTCACTACTGTAGCGAACGATCGTTCACGCGTCAACCTGGCCGCTGAGCCTTTTTACCGTGGCGGGGGCGGGGGCGGATTGCCGGGAGGCGGCAGGGGCGGCACGGCAGCCGGCTGAGGCGCGGGCGAAGATGTGTACCCCCCCATGCTCACCGGCACGCGATGCCCGCGCGCATACATGCACTGCACATAGGCATGGTCGTAATGGCGCTGGCTGCCGTAAACGGCGCTGCGCGATGCCTCGGACCCTGAAGCGCTGCCGACGATCAGGCCCATGCCGGCCCCGACGCCGGCGGCGTCACGCCCGCCAATGGCGGCACCGGCCACTGCGCCGATGGCCGTCCCTACCGCGGCATTCTGAATCGCCGCGGAACTCGCAACCTGTTCCCGCGACCTGCCGCCGATCTGCTGAAAGGCATAGTCGCGGCAGTAAGCATCGTCGGCGCGGAATTCGTCGAAAGTCCGCCCGGTTCCCGGCAGCGCCATCACGTTCGGCGCGGTGGGCACGCTGGCACAACCGGCGAGGACCAGCACACCCAGAAGTGTCGGGAGCATCAGCTTGGTTTTCGCGTTCATCATTCGTCCTTTTCGTTCATTGCTGCGGCGGCTGCGGCGCTACTTTCTGCCACGGTCCCGGGCACTGCTGGACATGGGGATAGTAGGCCTGCGCTTCGTTGCAGTAATACCAGTAACCCGGCTCCATCACAGCTGCCGCCGGCCGCTCGATATAGACGGGAGGCGGCGCTGCCGGTACGACCACGACAGGGGGCGCATAGACCGGATACGGATAAGGATAGTACGGTGGATAAACCGGAACCCCGAGGTTGATGCCCCAGTGGATTGTGGTGCGCGGATACCGGTAATAGCGATCAGCCCATGCGTTGCCCACCAGAAGGCAGGCCAACAGGCCAATGACGCTCGCTTTGCCGAAATGCCCCATAGCTTTCTCCAGACTCGTTAAGCGTATTGAAGCATCTGCCGGCAGCGCGACAATGTCTGCGCAGCGGCAAAGTGTAAGGAATTGTTGCGACGGATCCCCTTCCGCTGCTCGTGGCTTTACTTGAACGGGTGGCGCAGGACGATGGTCTCTTCGCGATCCGGGCCGGTGGAGATCATGTCGACCGGCACGCCGCAGATCTCCTCCATGCGCTTGATGTAGGCGCGCGCGGCCGCGGGCAGCCCCTCCAGCGTCTTGACGCCGACCGTGCTGTCGGTCCAGCCGGGCATCGTTTCATACACCGGCTCGCAGCGCTCGAGATCATCGGCGCCCACCGGCAGGATATCGGTGAATTGGCCGTCGAGCTTGTAGCCGACGCAGATCTTCATTTCCTCGATGCCGTCGAGCACGTCGAGCTTCATCACGCACAGGCCGGACACGCCGTTGATCTGGATCGAGCGCTTGAGCGCGGCGGCGTCGAACCAGCCGCAACGGCGCGCCCGCCCGGTGGTCGCGCCGAACTCGTGGCCCTTGGTGGCCATGTGCTTGCCGACCGGATCCTGCTTGTCTACGGCGTCATAGAGCTCGGTCGGGAACGGGCCGCCGCCGACGCGCGTAGTGTAGGCCTTGGTGATGCCCAGCACGTAGTGCAGCATGCCGGGACCGACGCCCGACCCCGCGGCCGCGGCGCCCGCGACGCAATTCGAAGAGGTGACGTAGGGGAAAGTACCGTGGTCGATGTCGAGCAGCGTGCCCTGCGCGCCCTCGAACAGGATGTTGGCGCCACTCTTGTGGGCTTCGTAGAGTGCGCGCGGCACGTCGGCGATCATCTTCGTGATGCGCGGCGCGATGGCCATGGCGCCGTCGAGCGTCTTCTGGAAATCGACCGGCTCGGCGCCCAGGTAGTTCTTCAGCACGAAGTTGTGATAGTCGAGAATTTCGCCGAGCTTCTCGGCGAAGCGCTTCGGCCGCAGCAGGTCCTGCACGCGCAGGCCGCGGCGCGACACCTTGTCTTCGTAGGCGGGGCCGATGCCGCGACCGGTAGTGCCGATCTTCTTGGCGCCCTTGGCCGCTTCGCGCGCCACATCCAGCGCCTGGTGGTAAGGCAGGATCAGCGGGCAGGCCTCGGAAATTTTCACGCGCGCCTCGGCATCGACGCCGGCGGCCTGGAGCTCGTCGAGCTCCTTGATCAGCGCATCGGGTGCCAGCACCACGCCGTTGCCGATATAGCAGGTCACGCCGTCGCGCAGAATGCCGGACGGCACGAGGTGGAGCACCGTCTTCTTGCCTTTGATCACCAGCGTGTGGCCGGCATTGTGGCCGCCCTGAAAGCGCACCACGCCCTGGGCATGGTCGGTCAACCAGTCGACGATCTTGCCCTTGCCCTCGTCGCCCCACTGCGTACCGACTACCACTACATTCTTGGCCATCTTACTTCTCCCCTAAAGATTGGATTAACCATTTGTCGCCGCTCCGCACCAACTGGCGATCGCAGCCGGCCTCCCGCCCGCTGTCCTCGTGGCCCGGCAGGGCAGCGATGACGATTTCCCCCAGTGCACGCAGCCGCTCGATCTCGGCGTGCAGCAAGGCATCTTCCGGCCAGGGGGCGAGAATCGCCCCCGGCATGTTCCGAGGTTTCGACAGCCGGGCCAGCGCGCGCAGATCGAGCGAAAATCCCGTCGCCGGGCGGGCGCGGCCGAAGCGCGCGCCGATGCCGTCGTAGCGCCCGCCGAGCGCCACCGCCGCCGGACTGTCGGCACAGTAGGCCGCGAACACCACGCCATTGTGATAGTGGTAGCCGCGCAGATCGGCCAGATCGAAGGACAGCGGCAGGTCGGCGAGTTCGCCGGCCAGCCGCTGCAGGTCGCCGAGCGCGCGCGCGATTTCCGGCAGCATCGGCAGGCAGGCCGCCGCGCCGCGGATCACCTCGACGCCGCCATACAGATCCGGCAGGGCCAGCAGGCCGTTGCGCACCAGCTCGGGCAGGTTTGCGGTCAGCTCGCGCAGGGTCGGCACATCCTTGGCCTGCAGGGCATCGAAGATTTCCTGTTCGGCGCCAGGCGTCAGCCCCTGCCCGGCCACCAGCGCACGAAAGATGCCGACATGCCCGAGATCGATGCGGCTGGGCGGCAGTTCGGCGAGCTGCAGCGTGCGCGCCAGCAGGCGGACGACCTCGTGATCGGCTTCGAGGCCGGCATGGCCGTAGAGCTCGGCACCGACCTGCAGCGGTTCGCGGGTCGCGAACAGTCCGGCAGGCCGGGTATGCAGCACGCTGCCGCAATAGCACAGCCGCGTGACACCCGTGCGGTTCAACAGATGGGCGTCAATGCGCGCGGCCTGCGGCGTGATGTCGGCGCGCAGCGCCAGCGTGCGGCCTGACAACTGGTCGACGAGCTTGAAGCTGCTCAGATTCAGGTCGGCGGCATTCTCGTCGAGCAGGGCATCGGCGAACTCGAGCAGCGGCGGCGCGACGAGCTGGTAGCCATGGCGCAGGAACTCGTCGAGCATGCGCCGGCGCAGGGTCTCGACCTGCGCCGCCTCGGCCGGCAGCAGATCCTCGATGGCCTCGGGCAGCAGCCAGGTGTGCATTGCCATCAACTGAACACCAGGATCAGCGCCAGCCCGGCGATGATCGAAGTCAGGCCGACGAAGCGCAACTGGCCGTCAGCCATCTCGGTGATCCGACGGAAGGTGTCGCGCCAGAGCCGTGGTGCAATGAAAGGCAACAGACCCTCGATCACCAGCATGAGGCCGAAAGCCATCAGCAGAGTGGACATAAAACTGGCGGTAACTTAATTACTTGCCGCTGCCCCGGCCACCATTCTTGAGGTATCTGAAGAAGTCGGCGCTCGGATCGACAACCATCAGATCGCTCTTGTTCGAGAAGCTCTGCCGATAGGCTTCGAGGCTGCGGTAGAAGGCATAGAACTCGGGGTTCTCGCCAAAAGCCTTGCCATAGGTCGCGGCGGCCTTGGCATCGCCCTCGCCCTTGATCTTCTGGGCATCGCGATAGGCTTCGGCGACGATCACCTCGCGCTGCTTGTCGGCATCGGCGCGAATCTTTTCGGCCTCGGCGGCACCCTGCGAACGGAGTTCGTTGGCGACGCGCTTGCGTTCCGTTTCCATGCGGCGATACACCGACTCGGACACTTCCGGCGGCAGGTCGACGCGCTTCAGGCGCACATCGACGATTTCGACGCCGATCTGGCGCGCGTCGGCGTCGGCCTTCTTTTGCACGTCTTCCATGATCCTGTCGCGTGCGCCGGAGACGACGTCATGCACGGTGCGCCGACCGAATTCCTCGCGCAGACCGGAGTTGACGGTTTGCGCGAGGCGCGTGCGCGCCAGCAACTCATCGCCGCCCACCGAGATGTAATACTGGTTCACATCGGCAATGCGCCACTTGACGAAGGAATCGACCAGCACGGGCTTCTTTTCGGCGGTCAGGAAGCGCTCCGGCTCGACGGAATCCATGGTCAGGATGCGGCGATCGAAATAGCGCACATTCTGGATCATGGGCCATTTGAATTTGAGGCCGGGCTCCTTGACGACTTCCTTGATTTCGCCGAGTTGGAAGACGATCGCGTACTGACGCTGATCGACGGTGAACAACATGGCGCCGGCGGCAATGAAGAACGCGAAGACGATCGCGAGGATGAAAGGCAGGCGTTGCATCAGCGTTCTCCCCGCTCGCGCGAGCCGAGTTGCCCTCGCGTGCGCACATCACGGTTTTCCTGGGCGGAAGCCGGGGCGGAAGAGCGATCCGGCGCGACCTCGGAAGGTAGTGTCGCGGCGACGGCGCCCGCCGTGCCCATCAACTTGTCGAGCGGCAGATAGAGCAGATTGCCGCCCCCCTTGGCGTCGACCATGACCTTGGAGGTGTTGGCATACACCTGCTGCATGGTTTCCAGGTAGAGACGCTGGCGCGTGACTTCCGGCGCCTTGGCATACTCGCTGTAAAGCCTGCTGAAGCGAACCGCCTCGCCTTCGGCGGTAGCAATAAGCCGTGCCCGGTAGCCTTCGGCTTCCTGCAGCAGTCGCGACGCGGTACCTTGGGCGCGCGGGATGACGTCGTTGGCGTAGGCTTCGCCCTCGTTCTTCTGCCGCTCGCGGTCCTGTCCGGCCTTGACGGCGTCGTCGAAGGCAGCCTGTACCTGTTCGGGCGGCTGGGTGCTCTGCATGGTGACGGAACGGATCTGAATACCCGTCTCATAGCGATCAAGAATGTCCTGCATCGATTTCTGGGTATTCGCGGCAATCACGTCGCGGCCCTCGTAAAGCACGAAGTCCATCTTGTTCTTGCCGACCACCTCGCGGATCGCGGTCTCGGCGGCCTGCATCACGGCATCATCGGGATTGCGGTTCTTGAAGATGTAATCCTTCGGATCCTTGAGCAGGTACTGCACCGCGAACTGCACGCTGACGATGTTCTCGTCGTCGGTCAGCATCAGCGCTTCCTTCAGAACCTTGTTCTTTTCCGTACCGCGATAGCCGACCTCGATCGTGCGCACGCCGGTCAGGTTAACGATCTCGTGGGTCTGGACCGGCCAGGGGAGGCGCCAGCGCAGGCCCGGATCGGTGGTTTCGCTGTACTTGCCGAGCGTCAGCACCACGCCGCGCTGACTCGCATCGACGATGTAGAAGCCGCTGGCGAACCAGACCGCGACGACCAGGCCGAGCAGCAGGCCGATGCCGCCGCCGAACTGGCCAGGTGTGAGGGTCGGCAGTTTCGGTCCCCCGCCACCTTCGTCGCCGCCGCCAGAATTGGAGGGACCGCCACGCTTCTTGCCGAGCATGCCGGTGAGGCGCTTGTTGAAATCGCGCCAGAGTTCGTCGAGATCTGGCGGACCGTTGCGTCCGCCGCCGCCACTGCCGCGATTGGGGTCGTTGCCCCAGCCGTGGTCATTGAGCGACATCATTATGCCGGTAATCATGGTTTTCGATGTGGGGGTGAGTTTTCTCTTCTTCAATGGGAGCTGCGAGCTTTTGCGACAATTCCGCGAGTGCCGCTCGCAACAGGTCAAGGCCGGCGCCGGTGCGGGCGCTGACACGAACGCGCGCGATGTTATCACACTCGTCCCGCTCGACTCCCGGCCCGACCCCGCCGCCATCACCAATCAGATCGATCTTGTTCCAGACGATGACCTGCGGCACGTCGGCCGCGCCGATTTCGGCCAGCACCTTCGCCACGGCCAGCATCTGCTGGTCGCGATCCGGACTCGCCGCATCGACGACATGGAGCAGCAGGTCGGCGCGAATGGTTTCCTCCAGTGTGGCATGGAAGGCGGCAACCAGCGCATGCGGCAGATCGCGGATGAAGCCGACGGTATCCGACAGCACGACCTGGCAGCCGGAACGCCCGCTTTCCAGTTCGCAGGTCGGCACGTAGAGTTTCCGTGAGGTGGTATCGAGCGTGGCGAACAACTGGTCGGCCGCATAGGCGCCCGCCTTGGTGAGCGCATTGAACAGGGTGCTTTTGCCCGCGTTGGTATAGCCGACCAGCGAGACGGAGAGCACCTCGCCGCGGCTGCGCCCCTTGCGGCGCACCGCGCGCTGCCGCTCCAGCAGCTTGAGGCGGGACTTGAGCACGGCGACGCGCTTGCCGAGCAGGCGCCGGTCGGTTTCGAGCTGCTTTTCGCCCGGGCCGCGCAGGCCGATGCCGCCTTTCTGGCGTTCGAGGTGGGTCCAGCCGCGCACCAGCCGCGTCATCAGGTGTTCGAGCTGGGCGAGTTCGACCTGCAGCTTGCCCTCGTGGCTACGGGCGCGCAGCGCGAAGATGTCGAGGATCAGCGCGGTTCGGTCGATGACGCGCCGCTCCAGCGCCTTTTCAAGATTGCGCTGCTGGCCGGGCGACAGTTCATGGTTGAACAGCACCAGGTCGGCGCCGGCCGCGACGGCCGTGGCGGCGATTTCCGCCACTTTGCCCTTGCCGGCGAACGTGGCCGGATCGGGCCGGCCGCGTTTGCCGGTGACGGTCGCGACGGGCACGGCGCCCGCGCTGGTCGCCAGCAGGCGGAACTCTTCGAGTCGCGCGGCGAAGTCGCCCTCGCCGAGATCGAGTTGTACCAGCACGGCATTTTCGCCGGCCGCCGGCCGCTCAAACATGCCTCAGGGCTTGCGTACAGGCGAATGCCTGCCGGAAGGGATCACTCGGCTTCGGTTGCGATGCTGACCGGACGGGCGGGAACGACGGTGGAAATGGCGTGCTTGTAGACCATCTGTGTGACGGTGTTCTTGAGCAGCACCACGTACTGGTCGAACGATTCGATCTGGCCCTGCAGCTTGATGCCGTTGACCAGATAGATCGACACGGAGATGTGCTCGCGTCGCAGTGCGTTGAGGAACGGGTCTTGTAGCATCTGCCCTTTATTGCTCATGATGGCCTCATGGTTGTTATAAAAGTGGGGGCAATGTAGCCGATTTTGGTCGGGCTTGCCAGCGCAGGCCCGTTTTTTCGCTCAGCTTCCGCCAATAGCCTTGTAAAAACCGGCGGCCGTCGCCGCCAGCGCGCGCCGCGTCGCCAGCACCGCCTGCTGCGCGGCGAACTGTTCGCGCTGGGCATCGAGCAATTCCAGATAACTCGACACCCCGCCGAAATGGCGCTGCTCTACGCGTTTGAGACGTGTAGTCTGCGCCTGTTCAGCAGCTTCCAGCGCCTGCAGCTGCGCCGTGTAGTGCTCGCGCGCCGCCAGCAGGTCGGCGACCTCGCGAAAAGCCTGCTGGATTGCCTTCTCGTATTCAGCCACCGCGATGTTTTTCCGCACCTCAGCCAGGTCGACGTTCGCCGCGCTGCGCCCGGCATCGAACAGCGGCCACCTGAGCAGGGGCACGAAGCTCCACGCCCCGCTGCCACCGCCGAACAGTCCGGACAAGGCACGGCTCGCGGTGCCGGCCGTGGCGGTCAGGGCGATCTTCGGCAGGAAGGCCGCGCGCGCCGCGCCGATGTTGGCGTTGGCGGCGATCAGCTTCTGCTCGGCCGCGAGCACGTCGGGACGATTCAGCAGCACGTCGGACGGCAGGCCGACGGCGATTTCCGGAAAAATGAAATTCGGCGCTGGGAGGACGGCACCCGGATCATTGCCGACCAGCAGGCGCAGGGCGTTTTCCGCGGCAGCGCGCTGGCGCGCGAGATTCGCGGTTTCGGCACGGGCATTCTGATAGGCGCCGTCGGCGGCGAGGAAGTCGAGATCGGTGGCGAGGCCGACATCGCGGCGCTGCTCGATCAGCCGGCGGCTGTCGGCGCGGCTCTTCAGCGTGGCCTCGGCGAGCTGCAGGCGCGCAGCCAGTTCCGCAAGGCTGTAGTAAGACCCCGCGACGTCGGCGATCAGCGACAGGCGGAAGGCCCGCTGGGCGAACTCGCTGGCGAAGAAGTTCGCGCGCGCCGCCGTCTCGAGGCTGGCGACGCGACCCCAGAAATCGAGCTCGAAAGCCGCGATGCCGAGGTTGGCGTCGTAGCGGCGGCTGATGACCGACTGCCCCGAGGTGTTGAGGTCACCGGGCAGTTTCGCCGCCTGCTGCTGCAGGCCGACATCGACGGTCGGGAAGCGGTCGGCGCGCGCGATGCCGGCGAGCGCACGGGCTTCTTCGACGCGCGCGACGGCGATGCGCAGGTCGCGGTTGTGTTCGAGCGCCGCGGCAATCAGCTTCTGCAGTTGCGGATCGGCGAAATAGGCGCTCCAGTCGCCGGGAGGTGCCGTCTCGCCAGCGCCGACTTTCGACGGCCACTGTTCCGGCACCGGGGCGGCCGGCCGTTCGAAGGGCGGGATGAAGGAGCAGCCGGCGAGCAGCATGACCAGCGGCAGCAGCAGCTTATTCATGAGCGTCTTCCTTGTGGTGCCGCGCATGGCCGGGGAAGATGCGGCGCATGACGACGAAGAAGACCGGCACGAGGAAGACGGCCAGCAGCGTCGCCGTGATCATGCCACCCATCACGCCGGTGCCGATCGCGTGGCGGCTGTTGGCACCGGCGCCGGTCGAGATCGCCAGCGGCAGCACGCCGAAGATGAAGGCGATCGAGGTCATCACGATCGGGCGGATGCGCAGGCGGCAGGCTTCGAGCGTCGCCTCGACGAGTTCCATGCCCTGATCCTGCAGCTCGCGCGCGAACTGGATGATGAGGATCGCGTTCTTGGCCGACAGGCCGATGATCGCGATCAGGCCGACCTTGAAATAGACGTCGTTGGGCAAATCGCGCAGCATCACCGCGAGCACCGCGCCGAAGATGCCGAGCGGCACGACCAGCATCACCGCGAAGGGGATCGACCAGCTTTCGTACAGCGCGGCGAGGCAGAGGAAGACGACGATCAGCGAGATGGCGAACAGCAGGGGCGCCTGCGCGCCGGACTGGCGTTCCTCGAAGGACGTACCCGACCATTCGAAGCCGACGCCCGCCGGCAGCTGCTTGACCACCGCCTCCATCGCCGCCATCGCCTCGCCGGTAGAGCGGCCCGGCGCGGGACTGCCGGATATCTTCATCGCCGGCAACCCGTTGTAGCGGTCGAGCTTGGGCGCGCCGACCACCCACTTCGCGCTGGCGATCTCGGCGAGCGGGATGATCTCGCCGCGCGCGTTCCTCACCGGCAGGCGCAGGATGTCCTCCGGCGTGCGGCGCGTGTCGGCCTCGGCCTGCATCTGCACGCGCAGGATGCGGCCCTGGCGCACGAAGTCGTTGATGTAGGCGACGCCGAGCGCCGACTGCAGCGTCTCGTTGAGGTCGGCGAGGTTGACGCCCAGCGCGCTGGCCTTCAGGCGGTCGATGTCGAGGAAGACCTGCGGCGCGGCTTCCTGGCCTTCCGGGCGCACGCCCTGCAGCGCGGGGTTCTGCGCGGCGAGGCCGAGCGCCATGTTGCGCGCCTCGAGCAGTTTTTCGCGGCCGAGTCCGCCGCGGTCCTGCAGGCGCATGTCGAAGCCGCCGACCGCCGCCAGCTCGGGAATCGGCGGCACGTTGATCGCGAAGATCATCGCCTGCTTGATGCGGAAGAAGGCCATGTTCGCCTTGCGCACCAGCGCGGAGGCGCTGCTGTCCTTGCCCGGCCGCTCGTCCCAGCCCTTGAGGCGCACGAAGGCGATGGCGGCGTTCTGGCCGCGCCCGAAGAAGGAGAAGCCGGCCACGCCGATGACGTGCTGGACTTCCTTCTGCGCAAGATAATGCTGCTCGACTGTCGACAAGACCTCCAGCGTGCGTTCGCGCGTCGCGCCCGGCGGCAGCTGGACGACGTTGATGAAGTAGCCTTGGTCCTCTTCCGGCAGGAAGCTGCCAGGCAGTTTCATGAACAGCCAGCCGGTGCCGGCGACGATGGCGGCATAGACCAGCAGCCAGCGCCCCGGCTTGCCGAGCATGCGGCGCGTGCCGGCCAGATAGAGCCGCACCGACGCGCCGAAGGTCCGGTTCCACCAGCCGAAGAAGCCGGTGGAGGGCAGCACCTCCTTGCCGGGCGCATGCCTGAGCAGCGAGGCGCACAGCGCCGGCGTCAGCGTCAGCGCCATCAGCGCCGAGAAGGCCATGGTCAGCACCAGCGTGACGGCGAACTGGCGGTAGATCGCGCCGGTCGAGCCGCCGAAGAAGGCCATCGGGATAAACACCGCCGACAGCACCAGCGTGATCGCGATGATCGCGCCGACGATCTGGTCCATCGCCTTGCGGGTGGCCTCGCGCGGCGAGAGCCCCTCCTCGCTCATGATGCGCTCGACGTTCTCGACGACGACGATGGCGTCGTCCACGACGATGCCGATCGCCAGCACCATGGCGAACAGCGTCAGCACGTTGATCGAATAGCCGAAGAAATAGAGGCCGACCGTCGCGCCGACCAGCGCCACCGGCACGACGATGGCCGGGATGAAGGTGGCGCGCCAGTTCTCGAGGAACAGGTACATCACCAGCACGACCAGCAGCATCGCCTCGGCGAGCGTCTTGAGCACCTCGCGGATCGAGATCTCGACGAACTTCGAGGTGTCGTAGGGCACCACCCAGTCGATGCCCTTGGGGAAATATTGCGCCAGATCGGCCATCTTCGCCTTCACCGCCTGCGCGGTGTCGAGCGCGTTGGCGCCGGGCGCCATGCGCACGGCGATGGCGGCGTTGGGCTGGCCGTCGATGCGCGCCGCGATCGAGTAGTCCTGCGCACCCAGTTCGACGCGCGCCACGTCCTTGACGCGCACCGTCGCGCCGCGCGCGTCGCTCCTGACGATCACCTCGCCGAACTCCTCGGGGGTCGCGAGCCGCGAGCGCGTGACGATCACCGCGTTCATCTGCTGGCCCGCCGCGGCGGGAATCTGTCCCAGTTCGCCGGCGGCGAGCTGGGTGTTCTGCGCGCGGACGGCCCTAGCCACATCGGCCGGCGTCAGGCCGAAAGCCTGCAGGCGGTCTGGCTTGAGCCACAGCCGCATCGAATATTCGGTGCCGAACAGGATCGCCTCGCCGACGCCCGGCGTGCGGCGGATGCTTTCGAGCACGTTGGCCGCCGCGTAGCTGCCGAGCGCGATGTTGTCGAGCGACTTGTCGGGCGAGAAGATCGAGATGAACAGCAGGAAGTTGCGCGCCGAGCGTGTCACCGTCACGCCGAGCCGGCGCACGTCCTCGGGCAGGCGCGCCTCGACGCGCTTGATGCGGTTCTGCGCCTCGACCGAGGCGAGGTCGAGGTTGGTGCCCGCCTCGAAGGTCAGCGTGATCGAGCCCTGGCCGAGCTCGGAAGCCGAATCCATGTAGAGCAGCCGGTCGATGCCGTTCATCTCCTGCTCGATCAGCGCGATCGCCGTCTCCTCGACGATCTGCGCGGAGGCGCCGGGATAGCTGACGTTGATCGCCAGCGCCGGCGGCGCGACGCTCGGGTAGCTGGCGACCGGCAGCTGACGCAGCGCCAGCAGGCCGTTGAGCAGGATCACCAGCGCGATGACCCAGGCGAAGATCGGCCGGTCGATGAAGAACTTGGCGAACACGGCTTACTTTTTCTCTTCGGCTTTGGCCGCAGGTGCCGCCGGCGGCGCGGCCAGCAGAGGCGAACCCGGCGTCCAGGGCACCGGCTTCACCACCGCACCCGGCCTGACCTTCTGCAGGCCGTTGACAATCACGCGCTCGCCGCCCTGGAGGCCGTCGGTGACGATGAAATCGCCGCCGGCCATCGCGCCCGTTCGGATCGGCCGCGGCGTGACCTTGTCCTCGTCGCCGACCAGCATCACCGACTGGCCCTGCGGGCTGCTCAGCACCGCGCGCTGCGGCACGCGGATCGCCTCGTCGAGCTGCGCCTGCGGGAAGCGCACGCGCACGAAGGTGCCGGGCAGCAATTCGCGCCGCGGGTTCGGAAACTCGGCGCGTAGCACCACCGCGCCACTGTTCGGATCGACCGCCAGGTCGGCGAACTGCACACGCCCCTGTTCGGCGTAGATCGAACCATCCTCCAGCAGCAGCTGGACCTGTGCCGATTCGGCGCGCTTCTGCTTGCCGGCCTTGACGGCCTGCTGCAGGCGCAGCAGGTCGGAATAGGCCTGGGTGAATTCGACGCGGATCGGGTCGAGCTGCTCGACGGTCGCCAGATGCGTCGCCTCGCCCTTGCCGACGAGCGCACCCTCGGTGACCAGCGCGCGGCCGATGCGGCCGGAAATCGGCGCCGGCGGGACGGCATTCTCGAGGTCGAGCTTCGCCCGGGTGAGCGCGGCCTCGGCCTGCTTGACCTTCGCCTGCGCGGCGTCGAACTCCTGCTGGCTGACCGCCTTGGTTTCGAGCAGTGGTTTGTAGCGCTCGAATACCGCGCGCGTCGCGGCGAGGTCGGCTTCGGCGGCCGCGACCTGCGCCTGATAACTGCGCGCGTCGATGCGGAACAGCGGCGTGCCGGCCTTGATGTCGCTGCCTTCTGCGAACAGGCGCTGCTCGATCACACCCTCGACGCGCGCGCGTACCTGTGCCGTGCGATAGGCCAGCAGCCGGCCCGGCAGGTCCTGCGTGATCGTGGCGCTGCCGGGCGCGACGGTGATGACGTCGACTTCTGCCGGCGGCGGTGCGGCGCCGGGTCCGGCGGAGGCGGCCTTCCTGTCCCCTTCGCCACCCTGGCCGCAGGCGGCAAGAAAACCCAGCAACAGCAAAGCGGGAAGCCGTTTCATGTATCGCTCCAAAACCGACTAAACAGATTGGCTATGTTATCCGCTTTCAACGCTTCAGCTTGGCGAAGGCCGCCGCCATCGCCCCACCCGGTTCCGGCTGGTGCGACGGCTTCGCATGCGGCTTTCCGGCAGTTTTTGGTGCCGTCCCGCCAGCGCCGACTTTTACATTCCGTTGAACTTGATCGTTCATTCGCTCATTGAGCTTCATCGTCAGGGCGATGCGCTTGCGCTGGATATCCACTTCCAGCACCTTGACTTTCACCACATCACCGGCCTTGACCACCGTGTGCGGGTCCTTGATGAACCTGTCGGACAGCGCCGAGACATGCACGAGGCCGTCCTGATGCACGCCGATATCGACGAAGGCGCCGAAATTGGTGACGTTGGTGACCACGCCCTCGAGCTGCATGCCGGGTTCGAGGTCCTTCAGGTCCTCGACGCCCTCACGGAAGCTCGCCGCCTTGAACTCGGGGCGCGGATCGCGGCCGGGCTTCTCGAGTTCCCTGAGGATGTCCTGCACGGTGGGCAGGCCGAAGCGTTCGTCGGTGTATTTCTCGGCTTTCAGCGACTTGACCAGCCGGCTGTCGCCGATCACCTCCTTCACACTCTTCCTGATGTCGGCGAGGATGCGCTCGACCACCGGATAGGCTTCCGGATGCACCGCCGAGGCATCAAGCGGATTTTCGCCATGGTTGATGCGCAGGAAGCCCGCCGCCTGCTCGAAGGTCTTGTCGCCGAGGCGCGGCACCTTGAGCAGCGCGGCGCGCGAGGGGAAGGCGCCGTTCTGGTCGCGATAGGACACGATGTTCGCCGCCAGCGTGGCATTGAGTCCCGAAATGCGCGCGAGCAGCGCGGCGGATGCGGTATTCGCATCGACGCCGACCGAGTTCACGCAGTCCTCGACCACGGCGTCGAGGCTCTTCGCCAGCCGGCCCTGATTGACGTCGTGCTGGTACTGGCCGACGCCGATGCTCTTCGGGTCGATCTTGACGAGTTCCGCCAGCGGGTCCTGCAGGCGACGCGCGATCGACACCGCGCCGCGCAGCGAAACGTCGAGACCGGGGAACTCGCGCGCGGCGAGCTCGGATGCCGAATACACCGAGGCGCCGGCCTCGGAGACGACGATCTTCGTCAGCTTCAGCTCCGGGTAACGCTTGATCAGGTCGCCGGCCAGGCGGTCGGTCTCGCGGCTCGCGGTGCCGTTGCCGATGGCGATCAGCGCCGCGCCATGCTTCTGAGCGAGCTGGCGCAGCGCGGCGATGCTCACCTCCCAGTCGCGGCGCGGCTCGTGCGGGTAGATCGTCGTCGTGTCGAGCAGCTTGCCGGTGGCGTCGACGACCGCCACCTTGACGCCGGTGCGGATGCCCGGGTCGAGGCCGATCACCGCCTTCGGTCCGGCCGGCGCCGCGAGCAGCAGGTCGTGCAGGTTGCGCGCGAAGACGCGGATCGCCTCTTCCTCCGCACGTTCGCGCAATGACCCCATCAGCTCGGTATCGAAATGCAGCGACAGCTTCACCAGCCAGGTCCAGCGCACCGTTTCCGCCAGCCACTTGTCCGCGGCGCGGCCTTTGTCTTCGATGCCGACATGGCGGCCGATCATCGCGATGCACGGCGAGCCTTCCGGCGGATCGCGCAGCTCCTGCTCGGTCTTGATGGCAAGGCGAAGAAAGTCCTCGTTGCGGCCGCGCAGCAGCGCCAGCGCGCGGTGGGAGGGCACGCTCTTGAGGGGTTCGCGGAAATCGAACCAGTCGCGGAACTTGGCCCCGGCTTCCTCCTTGCCCTCGACGACGGCGGAAACGATCAGCGCGTGCTCGCCCAGATAGCTGCGCAGCTTCTCCAGCAGCGCCGCATCCTCGGCGAAGCGCTCCATGAGGATCTGGCGCGCGCCGTCGAGCGCGGCCTTGACGTCGGGCACGTGCTTCTCCGGCGGCTCCTTATCCGGATTGACGAATTTCTGCGCCTCCTCCTCCGGACTCAAGGCCGGATCGTCGAACAGCGCATCGGCGAGCGGCTCCAGTCCGGCCTCGCGGGCGATCTGCGCCTTGGTCCGGCGCTTCGGCTTGTAGGGCAGGTAAAGGTCTTCGAGGCGCTGCTTGGTCTCGGCACTTTCCACTTCCGCGCGCAGTTCCGGGGTCAGCTTGCCCTGTTCCTCGATCGACTGCAGGATCGCGGCGCGGCGGTCTTCCAGTTCGCGCAGGTAGCCGAGGCGCTCCTCGAGCGTGCGCAACTGGGTGTCGTCGAGGTTGCCGGTGGCTTCCTTGCGGTAGCGCGCGATGAAGGGTACGGTGGCACCGTCGTCGAGCAGCCGGACGGCGGCGGCGACCTGGTTGGGATGCACGCCGAGTTCGGCGGCGATGCGGGATTCGATGGAGAGCAGCATGATCGTTCGGGAAACGGAAAAGGCGCGCACAGTACCGCAACACCCGCGGCGGCGCAATTCGGTCGCCCCGCCCGGCCGCGCTTGGTATGATATGCGCATGCCGCTACCTGACCATGGCGACCGCCACCGTTCCCGATGACCCTGATCCCCCGCGACGGAATCGTCGTCAGATCCATCCTGATCACGCTGCTCGCCTTCCTCGTCGCGGGCATCGGGGTGGTCAGCTACACCTCCTACGCGACGGCGCAACGCGCCGCGCAGACGATCGACACGCGCCTGAACCAGTTGCTCGACACCGTGCAGAGCACGGTGAAGATCGCCTGCTTCATCCGGGACGAAGAACTCGCTAGGGAGGTCGCGCTGGGCCTGCTCAGCAATTCCGAGGTGCTGCGCGTGACGATCATGGCCGACGACAAGCTGCTTGCCGACGCAAGCCGGCCGGACACGGCCGGGCTGCCGGCGCTGACCGACATCCGGCTCAACGCGCTGGAACGCAGAGTCGATTCGCCGTTCTCGCCGGGCAAGTTCGTCGGCTCGATCCGGCTGGAGCCGAACCCGGAAGTCATCGCCGCGCAGCGCGGCGATGACATCCTGCTGGCGGTCAAGCAATTGGCCTGGCAACTGCTGCTCGTCTCGGGCGCCATCGTCGCCGCTCTGATCGCTTTCGTCGTGCGGCCGATTTCGCGCATGTCGCGGGCGCTGCACAAGATGGACCCGACGACCGGCAGCCGGCTGTTCATCCCGCCCGGTCACGAGAATACCGAGATCGGCCGCCTGGTGGGTGATGTCAATGAGCTCTCCGACCACCTGGTCGCCGCGCTCAACGAAGCCCGCGAAGCGCGCCTGGCCGCGGAAACAGCCTCGGAAGCGAAGAGCCATTTTCTCGCCAACATCAGCCACGAGATCCGCACGCCGCTCACGGCCGTGCAGGGCTTCGCGCGCATCGGCGCCCGCGACAGCCAGGATCCCGCCTGCCGGGCAACCTTCTCCCGCATCCATGATGCCGGCGCCCACCTGCTTGGCGTGATCAACGACATTCTCGACTTTTCCAAGATCGAGGCAGGCAAGCTGGTGATCGAGAACCGGCCGTTCCACCTCGCGGGCCTGACCGCGGAGGCCGTGTCCCTGATGGGCAGCCGTGCCGCCGAAAAGGGGCTCGAGCTCGGCTATCGGCCGAGCCCGGACCTGCCCGAGTGGGTGGTTGGCGACCCGCTGCGTCTTCGCCAGATCCTCGTCAACCTGCTCTCGAACGCCATCAAGTTCAGTCAGCACGGCACGATCGACCTGACCGTCCTGCGCGTCGACGACGAAATCTGGTTCGCCGTCCGCGACGAAGGCATCGGCATGACCGCAGAGGAAATCGCGCGGCTGTTCCACCCCTTCGAGCAGGCGGACAGCTCGACCGCGCGCAAGTACGGCGGCACCGGCCTGGGACTGTCGATCTCGATGAACCTCGCCAGCCTGATGGGCGGGACCATCCAGGTCATCAGCACTCCCTGGCGCGGCAGCACTTTCACCCTGCAATTGCCATTCAGGGAAGTCGCGATGCCGCTGGCCGGCGAGACGACGCCCGCCACCTCGTTCAGCCTGGCCGGCAAACTCGCGGGTTTCCGCATCCTGGCGGCCGAGGACATCGAGGCCAACCGCCTCATACTTGCCGACCTGCTCGACGAAGCCGGCGCCACCTGCATGTTCGCCGAGAACGGCCGGATCGCGGTGGAGCGTGTCGCCGCCGCGCCGCAGGCGTTCGATGTCGTGCTGATGGATATCCAGATGCCCGAGATGGACGGCAACGAAGCCACGCAACGCATCCATGAGATCGCCCCGGCGCTGCCGGTGATCGGCCTGACGGCGCACGGCCTGAGCCAGGACCGCGCCACCAGCCTGGCCGCCGGGATGAAGGACCACCTCACCAAGCCGATCGACCCGAAAGTGCTGGTCACGGCCATCCTCTGCTGGGCCACGCCGGGCCGCCTCGGGTAAGCTAGACGCCTCACTCCTGAGGAGAACACGGCCATGGCGATGGATGACATCGATTACACCCTGCACGGCGACGACATGCAGTGCGTCGAGATCGAGCTCGACCCCGGCGAGGCGGCGATCGGCGAAGCCGGCAGCCTGATGTTCATGGAAGACGGCATCGAGATGGACACCGTCTTCGGCGACGGCTCCGAAAAGCACAGCGGCGTCTTCGGCAGGCTGCTCGGCGCCGGCAAGCGGCTGATCACCGGCGAATCGCTGTTCACCACCGTCTATGTCAATGAGGGCAGCGGCAAGAAGAAGCTCGCCTTCGCCGCGCCCTACACCGGCCGGATCATCCCTTTCGACCTCAAGCAGCACGGCGGCACGCTGGTCTGCCAGAAGGACGCCTTCCTCTGCGCCGCCAAGGGCGTCGCGCTCGGCATCGCCTTCCAGAAACGGCTCGGCGCCGGCTTCTTCGGCGGCGAGGGCTTCATCATGCAGAAGCTCGAAGGCGACGGCCTCGCCTTCTGCCATTCCGGCGGCACGGTGCTGCAACGCACCATCGCGCCCGGCGAAATCCTGCGCGTCGACACCGGCTGCGTCGTCGCCTACACGACCGGCATCGACTTCGACATCCAGTTCGTCGGCGGCATCAAGACCGCGCTGTTCGGCGGCGAAGGGCTGTTCTTCGCGGTGCTGAAAGGCCCCGGCACCGTCTGGCTGCAATCGCTGCCCTTCGCCCGGCTCGCCTCGCGCATCTTCGCCGCCGCGCCCATCACGCAGGGCGGCGCCAGCAAGGGCGGCGAACAGGGCGGATTGCTCGGCACGCTGCTCAACGGCAGGAACTGAACAAAAGTCAGCGGTGGTAGGACGGCACTATGGATAGCGCCAGTGAAACGAACTGCCGATTACGACCCTAAGCGGCCGGCTGCCCTTCTCAGCGATCAGGCAGCTACCGCCTCATACCCGCCATACGATATTACAAGGCTCCAAGGGGCAGGCTACTGCTGCCACAATTAACGACAAGCATCCGCACTTCCCCTGTGGTCACGTTCATCGGTGCGATCGGTCACGTTCGTCGGAATGTGCAATCCGCATTGGGAACATCATCAATATGCGATAGAGTGAACCGATGGACATGAAATATGAAATAGCTGCCGACGAATCCGTCAAGGTGACCGATGTCACCGAAGAGACGGTCTTGGAAACCTTATCAAGGCTTAAGGTTGATGATTTCCTGATCCTTATGCACAGCGATGATAGTTGGATCCAGACTCGCAGGATGGGGGAGACCGATTATCTTCTGGAATTTCGGAGCGATGAAGACTTTAAGCTTTACGAGGCCAGCCCCCCGTTTGATAACTATTCCGTTGTAACCGATGCATTCCGGATGTTCCTTGCTGGCGGCAGGAATCTTGTTAGCTCGTTTCCAAGCGTGACATGGTGGGCCAATCCTGAGTATCAAGGAAAGCCCGCTGATTCATTAACCGTTGAGCTGCCAACGGAAGATGAGCCAAAGGTACTTGCATCGCATACCAACGGATACGAGTTTGAGGTGTTCGTTTCAACGACACTTCAGAACTCTAATTGGTCTACCCGGTTGACATCGAAGTCAGGTGACCAAGGATTGGATGTATTGGCATTCGACGATTACTATCGCGTCGCTGTACAGTGCAAGCGGTATGGAAACCCCGTCGGGAATTCGGCTGTTCAGGAGGTTCATGCCGCCGCAGACTGTTTTGGAGCCACACATGCCGTTGTTGTCACCACCTCCTCTTATACCCCGGCTGCTCAACAATTGGCCCAAGCATTAGGGGTGATACTTCTGCATGAAGATCAACTGACAGACTTGCGGCGTCATTTGGTATTCATTCCGCCAAGGAAGGTTCGCAAAGAGCGCATCCGAATGGAGTAGTCATCTACTGCCCTGAAAGAGACCGCTTCAGGTTCATTGCTGCCCGACATCCCCGCGTAGCCAACTACCGCTTCTGGCCGCTTGCTGCCGTCCCACCAGCGCCGACTTTTCGGCAGCGTTCAGTAGTGCGGCGGAATCTCGTCGCGCAGACTGCGCTGCTCGTTGGGCAGGGCCTCGGCGACCAGCTTGCGCAGGTCGCGCACGCTGCGTTCGAGTTGCTCGATGCGTTCCTGCTGGCGATAGACCGTGGTGTTCAGGGTTTCGAGCAGGTCCTCGGCGAAGGCCAGCTTGACTTCGAGGTCGGTGATGCGGTCTTCCATCACTCCGCCTCCTGAACGACCGTTTTGGGCTGCGCGAGCATCGCCGCGCGCGTGTCCGGCGTTTCGAGGCTGATGCGGC
>JAJZSW010000108.1 GCA_021849505.1 Pseudomonadota bacterium | reverse complement strand
GGAAACCCGCCACAACGATAAGATCCGCATCATCAAGGACATCGCCGCCGCCGCCGTCGGCATCGCCATGCTGGCCTGGGTGCTGGTACTGGGATTCGAGGTGGAGGAAATGTTGCGCGCCTTGATCTGAACGCAGTCGGATCGAGGCGCGCGGCGTCAGGCGAGCGCGTCCGCGACGATCTGCTGCGCCTCGGCGACGATCTGCCCCAGGTGTTCCGCGCTCGTGAAGCTCTCGGCGTAGAGCTTGTAGATGTCCTCGGTGCCCGAGGGGCGCGCGGCGAACCAGCCGTTCTCCGTCGTCACCTTGAGGCCGCCGATCGGCGCGTCGTTGCCCGGCGCGCGCGTCAGCCGCGCGGTGATCGCCTCGCCGGCCAGCGTCGCGGCGGCGACGCGTTCGGGCGAGAGCTTCTTGAACGCGGCCTTCTGCGCCGGCGTCACCGGCGTGTCGATGCGCAGGTAGTGCGGCGCGCCGTACTGCGCGGCGAGGTCCTGATAATGCCGGCCCGGATCCTTGCCGGTGACGGCGGTGATCTCCGCCGCCAGCAGGCCGAGGATGATGCCGTCCTTGTCGGTGACCCACGCGCTGCCGTCGCGCTTGAGGAAGCTCGCGCCCGCGCTCTCCTCGCCGCCGAAGCAGATCGTGCCTTCCAGCAAGCCCTGCGAGAACCACTTGAAGCCGACCGGCACCTCGAGCATCCTGCGGCCGAGGCCATTCACGACGCGGTCGATCATGCTGCTCGACACGAGCGTCTTGCCGATCGCCGCGCCCTTTGACCACTGCGGGCGATGCGTGAGCAGGTAGCTGATCGCGACGGCGAGGTAATGGTTCGGGTTCATCAGCCCGGCCGAGGGCGTGACGATGCCGTGGCGGTCGACGTCCGCGTCGTTGCCCCAGGCGATGTCGAACCTGTCCTTGAGCCCGACGAGGCTGGCCATCGCGTAGGGGCTCGAGCAGTCCATGCGGATCTTGCCGTCGTGGTCGAGCGTCATGAAGGAAAAGGCGGGATCGACCCGGGGATTCACCACCGTGATGTCGAGCCCGTAATGCGCGGCGATCGGCTGCCAGTAGGCGACGGCCGCGCCGCCCATCGGGTCGACGCCGATCTTGAGCTTCGCCTGGCGGATCGCGTCCATGTCGATCACCGCGCCGAGCGCGGCGATATAGGGCGTCATCAGGTCGACCGCATGCGTGGTCGGGGCGGCCAGCGCCTGCGCATACGGCAGGCGATTCACCGCGCGGTTGCCGTCGGCCATCAGGGCATTGGCGTGCTGCTCGATCCAGCCGGTGACGTCGGTGTCGGCCGGGCCGCCGTGCGGCGGGTTGTACTTGATGCCGCCGTCCAGCGGCGGGTTGTGCGAAGGCGTGATCACGATGCCGTCCGCCCGGGGCTGACTTTTGTCGGCATTGTGCGCGAGGATGGCGCGCGAGATCACCGGCGTGGGCGTGAAGCCGCCGTCCTGCTGCAGATGCACGGTGACGCCGTTGGCGGCCAGCACTTCGATGACGTTCCGTTGCGCCGGCGCGGAGAGCGCGTGGGTGTCCATGCCGAGGAACAGCGGGCCGGCGATGCCGGCCTGCGCGCGGTATGCCGCGACGGCCTGGGCGATGGCGAGGATGTGGGCCTCGTTGAAGCTGCCGTTGAGGGCGGTGCCGCGATGGCCGCTGGTGCCGAATGCCACGGGTGCGAGGGGCTGCGTGGCCGGGCCGTGATAGGCGGCGAGCAGCGCGGGGATGTCGGCGAGGCTGGCGGCGGGGGCCGGCTGGCCGGCGAGGGGATGGGCCATGGATGTTCTCCTTGTTGCCCGAACCGATGGATTCAGTTGGGGGCATTCCATGCCGCTATTCTAGCCGCCGCGCCCATGGTCGCCGCGATAAGCTGCGATGGCCATGAATCCATCCCTGACGCTCGACGACCATCGCGCGGCCACGACCGAGGCGCTCGCCCATGCCGACGCCGACGAACGCGCGTGCCGGCTGGCGCTCGACCAGGTGCGCGGCGAGCAGGCGGTGGAAGCCGCGCTGCGCCAGCGGCTGGAAGCCGAGGAAAACGCCACCAACGCGGCCCGCCGCAAGGAGCGGGCGCTGGCCGACCTCGCCGCGGCATCCGCCGCCCGGGCGCAGCGCGAGGCGGAAATCGACGCATCGATCAAGGCGCGCCTCGCCGCCGAGCAGGCCGCACTGGCGGCCGCGCGCGAGCGCGTGCTGTCCGAGCAGGCGGCCGAAACGCTGGCGTTGGCGCGCACCGCCGCCGAACAGGAAGTCACGCGCGTCGCCGCGCAGCGGCTCGTCGCCGAACGCGAAGCCCTGTCCGCCGCAGCGGCCCGGCAGCTCGCCGAGGAAGAAAAGCGGGCCGCCGGCATGCAGCGCGCGGACCTCGAAGCGGAGCTGGCCGAAGTGTCGGCCGCGGCGCGTGCCGCGTGCGCCGTGGCGCCACCGCCTCGGGCCGCACTCCTCCCGGCAGCGCGGCTGCTGGCCGCCGCGCCGCGCCGTCTCGCGCTGCTCGCGGCGGTCTGCTTGGTCGGCGGGATGCTTGCCGGCTACCTCTGGTTCTCCGACCAGCCGGCGGCGCAAGTTCCGCAACTCAAACTCGACACCCACCTGTCGCTGCCCGCGGCGCACGTGGATCCGCCGCGCCGCTGAAGCGATGAGCCTGCGCGTGCTGTCCGTCATTCCGCCGATGACGCAGCTCAACACGCCCTATCCGTCGACCGCCTACCTGACCGGCTTCCTGCGTTCGCGCGGCGTGGCTGCCGTGCAGGAGGATCTCGCGCTGGCGCTCGTGCTGCGCCTGTTCTCGGCGGACGGCCTGCGCCGCCTGCGCGAAGCGATCGCCGCCCTGCCGAAGCCGCGGCGCACGCCGGCGATCAGGCGCTTCGACGCCCAGTTCGACCGCCATCTCGCCAGCATCGAGCCGGCGGTGGCTTTCCTGCAGGGGCGCGACACGAGCCTCGCGTGGCGCATCGCCGGGCGCGACTTCCTGCCCGAAGGGCCGCGCTTCGCCGCGCTCGACGAATATGTCGATCCACATGACGAGGGAGGGGGCGACCCGCTGGCCTGGGCCTTCGGCGCGCTGGGCATCCAGGACCGCGCGCGCCACTTCGCCACGCTCTACCTGAACGATGTCGCCGACGTATTGCGCGAGGCGGCCGATGCGCGCTTCGAGTTCGTGCGCTACGCCGAGTCGCTGGCGCTGAGCCAGCCGACTTTCGAACCCCTGGCCGCCGCGCTCGCCGCGCCGCCCACGCTCGTCGATGCGGCGCTGGAGACGCTGACGCTGGAAGCACTGGCCCGCCATGCGCCCAATGTGGTGCTGGTCTCCGCGCCGTTTCCGGGCAACGTCTATGGCGCCTTCCGCATCGCGCAGGCGATCAAGACCCATAGTAATGGTGATGCGCGCATCGTCACCGTGCTCGGCGGCGGCTACGCCAACACCGAGCTGCGCGAGCTCGCAGAACCGCGCGTCTTCGATTACTTCGACTACGTCACGCTCGACGACGGCGAGCGGCCGCTGCTCGCGCTGCTCGAACATCTGCAGGGCGCGCGTTCGCGGGATCAGCTGGTGCGCACTTTCCTGCGCGCGGATGGGCAGGTGCGCTACGTCGATTGCCGTGAGCCCGACATCCCGTTCAACGAAGTCGGCACGCCGACCTGGGACGGCCTGCCGCTCGACCGCTACCTGTCGGTGCTCGACATGCTCAACCCCATGCACCGGCTCTGGTCGGACGGGCGCTGGAACAAGCTCACCGTCGCGCATGGCTGCTACTGGAAGAAGTGCACGTTCTGCGACACCTCGCTCGATTACATCTCCCGCTACGACGCCGCCTCGGCGCGCGTGATGGTCGACCGCATCGAGGCGGTCATCGCCGAGACCGGGCAGACCGGCTTCCACTTCGTCGACGAGGCCGCGCCGCCCAAGGCGCTGGCCGCGCTGGCCGACGAGCTGCACAGGCGCAACCGCGCCATCTCGTGGTGGGGCAACATCCGCTTCGAGAAATCCTTCACTGCGGAGCTGTGCGAGAAGCTGGCGGCCAGCGGCTGCATCGCCGTCTCCGGCGGGCTCGAAGTCGCTTCCGACCGCCTGCTCAAGCTGATGCAGAAGGGCGTGTCGGTGGCACAGGTGGCGCGCGTCACCCGCGCCTTCAGCGACGCCGGCATCATGGTGCATGCCTACCTGATGTACGGCTTCCCGACGCAGACCGTGCAGGACACCGTCGACGCGCTCGAATACGTGCGCCAGCTGTTCGCCGCCGGCTGCATCCAGTCCGGCTTCTGGCACCGCTTCGCCTGCACCGTGCATTCACCCGTCGGGCTGCACCCGGAACAATTCGGCGTGACACTCAAGCCGCTGCCGGAAATCACTTTCGCGAAGAACGACGTGCAGTTCATCGACCCGACCGGCGTCGACCATGCCGCGCTCGGCGGCGCTCTCAACAAGGCGCTCTACAACTACATGCACGGCCTCGGCCTCGACGAGGATGTGCGCAACTGGTTCGCAGGCTACGTGGGGCCGGTGCCGAAGACGCGCGTGCCGCGCCACTTCATCGGGCGCGCCTTGTCCATGCGCTGAGTGTCGTCCTGCCAGCACAATGTAACTCGCACATGGTGGATAATTTCCACCACGCAACAAAACCACCCACCTTCTCCTTCGCCCGCAGCCGCATGAAAACCCTGTTCTCCCTTGTCGAATCGCCATTCCATCCAAGTTTTGCTGCGCTGTTCCAGCGCCTTGGCATTCAGGAAACAGTATTTTCCACTGCGCGTAATTTGCACAAGGCCTTGCAGCAGCAGGCACCGGATTTCTTCGTGGGCGACTTCATTTACGGCTGGGCCAACAACTATGCCGGCACGAACCTGTCGAATCTGGATGTCACCCTGGTGACGCTGCAGCGATTCGCGCCCAATGCGAAAGTCATTGTATTCGCGCAGGCCAGCGATGAGGCCCATGTGCAAAAACTGACGGAACTGTTTCCTGTCCATGCCACCTTGAAATTCCCGGTGAGTGAACAGGCCATGCAGGCAGCGTTGGAAGTCACCTGATGCAGTCAGAGCGGAACACGCCCATTTACAGTCATCGTCGCGTCAGTGTGGAACCCTGGCCCGGCGCCGTGGCCGTCAATATCGTTATCCGGAGGTCCTCGCGATGGAACCCCATTCCACCCGCCGCCGCCTGCTCGGTGCGCTCGCCGTCGCACCGCTGCTCGGCCCGATCGTCGGCCTCGCGCAACCGGCCCGACCCGCCACCCGCGCCATTCCGTCCAGCGGCGACGCGATTCCCCTGGTGGGACTGGGCACCTGGATCACCTTTAACGTCGGCAACGACCGCGCCGCACGCGACGCCAGTGCCGACGTGATGCGCGCCTTCTTCGCGGCCGGCGGTCGGCTCATCGACAGCTCGCCGATGTACGGCTCGTCGCAGGAGGTCATCGGCCATGGCCTCGCCAAGCTGGGCCGCCAGGCCGACGTGTTTTGCGCCGACAAGGTGTGGATCTCCGACGTCGGCCAGGGCCGCGCGCAGATGGAAACCTCGCGCCGGCGGTGGGGCGTGGCCCGCATCGACCTGATGCAGGTGCACAACCTGCTGGCGTGGGAGGCGCACCTGCCGACCCTGTTCGCCATGAAGGCGGGGGGCGAGCTGCGCTACGTCGGCATCACCACCTCACACGGGCGGCGCCACGGCGAGCTGGAGCGCATCATGGCAAGCCAACCGATCGACTTCGTCCAGTTCACCTACAACCTCGTCGACCGCGAAGCCGAAGCGCGCCTGCTGCCGCTGGCGCAGGAACGCGGCATCGCCGTGCTCGCCAACCGGCCGTTCCAGCAGGGCGCGCTGCTCGACCGTCTGGCCCGCCGACCGCTGCCGGCGTGGGCGGCCGAGATAGACTGCACGAGCTGGGCGCAGTTCGCGCTCAAGTTCGTCATCTCGCACCCCGCCGTCACCTGCGCGATTCCCGCCACCACTCGCGTCGACCACGTGCGCGAGAACCTCGCCGCCGCCACCGGCCGCATGCCCGACGCGACAATGCGCGCGCGCATGGCGGCCTTCGTGGCGGGCCGTTGATGAGCGAGTGGTGGTCCTACAGTCTGCGCGACCTGCTGCTGTTTTCGCCGCGCACCTATATCCGGCTGTTCGAACTTCATAACCAGGAATGGTGGCCGCTGCCGCTGGCGACGCTCGCGCTCGGCGTGGCGTTGCTCCTGCTAGATCGG
>JAJZSW010000029.1 GCA_021849505.1 Pseudomonadota bacterium | reverse complement strand
GCGCCAGCGCTACGGCCAGCACGCCGTCTCGCAGATCGCCACCTTCGGCACGATGGCCGCCAAGGCGGTGATCCGCGACGTCGGCCGCGTGCTCGACCTCGGTTTCAATTTCGTCGACCAGTTCGCCAAGCTGATTCCCAACGAATTGGGAATCACGCTGAAAGATGCCAGGGAAAAGGAGCCGCAGATCAACGAGCGCCTGCAGCAGGAAGAGGAACTGCGCGAGCTCTGGACGCTCGCCGAGAAGCTCGAAGGGCTGACGCGCAACGTCGGCATGCACGCCGGCGGCGTGCTGATTGCGCCGGGCAAGCTGACCGACTTCTGCCCGCTCTACTCGGCCGACGGCGGCGCAACGGTGAGCCAGTTCGACAAGGACGACGTCGAGAAGGCCGGCCTGGTGAAGTTCGACTTCCTCGGCCTGCGCACGCTGACCATCCTCGCGGAAGCCGTCGCCTTCGTGAAGGAGGTGGCGGGCATCGAAGTCAGGCTCGAAGACCTGCCGCTCGACGACACCGCGACCTATGACGGCATCTTCAAGAACGCCAACACCACGGCGGTGTTCCAGTTCGAATCGCGCGGCATGAAGGACTCGCTGGTGCAGGCGCGGCCCGACTGCATCGAGGACCTGATCGCGCTGAACGCGCTCTACCGGCCGGGCCCGATGGACTTCATCCCGAGCTTCATCGCGCGCAAGCATGGCCGCGAGCGCGTCGTCTATCCGCACCCGAGCCTGGAGAAGGTACTCAGCCCCACCTACGGCATCATGATCTATCAGGAGCAGGTGATGCAGACGGCGCAGGTCGCGGCCAACTACACGCTCGGCGGCGCCGACCTGCTGCGCCGCGCGATGGGCAAGAAGAAACCCGAGGAGATGGCCAAGCAGCGGGCGATCTTCGTCGCGGGCGCGGCCGAAAACGCCATCGGCGCGGACAAGGCCAACGAGATCTTCGACACCATGGAGAAGTTCGCCGGCTACGGCTTCAACAAGTCGCACGCCGCCGCCTACTCGCTGGTCGCCTACCACACGGCCTGGCTCAAACGCCACCATCCGGCGGCCTTCATGGCCGCGACGCTGTCGTCGGAAATGGCCGACACCGACAAGGTGCAGTTCTTCCTCAGCGACGCGAAAGACAACGGCATCGCCTTCCTGCCGCCGGACATCAACAGCGGCTTCGTGCGCTTCCGGCCGATCGATGCCCGCACCGTCCGCTATGGTCTCGGCGCCATCAAGGGTTCGGGCGAATCGGCGCTCAACGTGATCCTCGCGGCACGGGAAGCGGGTGGCCCCTTCACCGACCTGTTCGACTTCTGCCGCCGCGTCGACAAGCGCGTCGTCAATCGCCGCGTGATCGAGGCGCTGATCCGCGCCGGCGCCTTCGACAGCAGCGACGATCACCGCGCCAAATTGCTCGCCTCGGTCGGCCGCGCGCTCGACGCCGCCGACCAGGCCGAGCGCAACGTGCACCAGGGCGGCCTGTTCGACCTGGCCGACGCCACGGGTGGCATGGCGCCGCCGGAAACGCATTACGTCGACGTGCCGCGCTGGGGCGAGCGCGAACAGCTGCTCAACGAGAAGCAGGCGCTCGGCTTCTTCTTCTCAGGCCATCCATTCAACGCCTATGCCGACGAAGTCGCCGCCTTCGCGCGCCGCCGCCTGGCCGATCTCGAGCCGCAGCGCGAGCCGACCCTGTTGTGCGGCGTCGTCCTCGGCGTGCGCACCCAGATGTCGCGGCGCGGCAAGATGGCGATCGTCACGCTCGACGACGCCAGCGCGCAGGTCGAGGTCACGGTGTACAACGAGCTGTGGGACGCCGGGCGCGGCAAGATCCGCGAAGACGAGCTGCTGGTCGTCGAAGGCAAGGTCAGCCGCGACGATTTCAGCGGCGGGCTGCGCGTCGTCGCCGACGGCCTGCTGACACTCGCCGAGGCGCGCGGCCGCTACGCGCGCCTGCTCAGGCTTTCGCTCAACGGCCAGACGAACCGCGCGACCGCCGGCCGTCTGCGCACCCTGCTGTCTCCTTACCGTTCAACCGACGGCGCCTGCCCGGTGCGCCTGCGCTACCGCAACGCGGATGCCGAAACCGAACTCGCGCTGCCCGATGCCTGGCGGGTGCGCCTCGACGACCGGCTGCTGGAAGAACTGGACGACTGGCTGACGCCGGAAAACGTCCAGGTGGTCTATCACTGACCCGCGGACGTTTGCGTGCCGTCCTGCCGGCGCCCACTCTGGTGGTCGCGCCACCAGGCGATGAACTCCTCCAGCGGCATGGCGCGCGCGTAAAAGTAGCCTTGACCGCGGTCGCAGCCCAGCCGGCCAACGATCTCAGCAGCGGCGGCCGTCTCGACCCCCTCGGCCACCACCGCCATGTCAAGGCGATGGGCAAGCTGCACCATGGAAGCGATGATCTCGCGGTCACGCTCCGAACTCGCCGCGTGCAGCACGAAGCTCTGGTCGATCTTGACCTCCTGCACCGGCAGGCGCTGCAGGTAGCTCATGCTCGCGTAGCCCGTGCCGAAATCGTCGACCGACAACTGGAAGCCCTGCTGGCGCAAACGGTCGAGGATCCCGATGACCTCTTCCGTGTCCTCGATCATCAGCGTCTCGGTCAATTCGAGCAGCAGACAGTCGGGGGCGAGTTCCCAGGTCGCCAGCGTCTGTTCGATCAGTTCCGGCAGTTCCGCGTCGAGCAGGTCATTGGCGGACAGGTTGATCGACAGGACGAGGTGGATGCCTTCCGCGCGCAGCCGCGCCTGCACCTGCATCGCCTGCTGCAGCAGCCAGCGCGTAAATTTGCCGCGCAGGCCGAGGCGCTCGACCACGGCGAGGGTATGCGGCGGCGAGATCCACGCCCCGGTGGGCAGTTGCCAGCGCAGGAGGCCTTCACAGGCCCGGCAGCTGCCGTCCGCCAGTTCGATCTGCGGCTGCAGCTGCAAGGACAGGCCCGGCGCGCCGCCCAGCGCGCGCGGCAGTTCGGCATGCAACAGCTGCTGCACCTTGTCGCTCTCCTCCATGGTCGGTGCGTAAGTCGCATAGCGGCTGCCGCTGCGATCGGCATGCAGGCAGGCGATGCGTGCAGACTGGACCAGGTGGCGCGCCTCAGTCCCGTCGTCGGGGCACAGGGCCCCACCGCAGGCGACGCGCAGCAGCAGGCGCTCGTCGAGGGCGGGCACCGGTTCGGCGAACAGGGCGTCGAGCCTGATCAGCGCCAGCATCAGCGGGGCACTGCTCGGCAGATCGGCGAGCACGATCAGCCATTCCCAGTGATCCAGGGCGTAGAGCCGGTCCTGCGGGCGCAGGGCAGACTCGATGCGGCGCTTGATCGCCACGCGCAGGTCGCGACTGACCTCGGGGGCCAGGCGCAGCAGCACAGGGTCGGAGAGGACCGCCAGAGCGATGACGCCCAGGCAATGCGCGGCGTCGAGTTGCTGGGACAGCTTGCCGATGTCCTCGCAGGCCACCGGCAGGCTGGGCAAACCCGTGCCGAGGTCGATGCGACGCTTTTCGAGATGCGGGGCCAGAGGTTCGAAATCAGCCAAGATAGAAATCCGCGGGGTTGATGCCGTAAGCGTTCATCGGCAGCGAGCGAACGATGCGGTAAAGCTCGCCGGTCGCGGTCGGCGGGTCCATGATCAGGTCGAGCGTGCGCGGCCTCCGCTCGACGGACTTGTCAGGATTCAGGATCACCATGATGCGCGGCTTGAGCCGGCGCACGTTGTTCTGCTGGATCACGACCCCGACCTCGCCGCTGTTGAGCTCGACCAGCGAACCGATCGGGTAGAGGCCAAGGCACTGCACCAACTGATCGACGAGCGGGGCGCGGAACTTCGTGCCGCGCAGGCCGACCAGGCTTTCCAGCGCCTGCTGGTTCGAGACCGCGGCGCGATAGGCACGCTTGCGCGTCATCGCACAATAGGAATCGACCAACCCGGCCAGTTCGGCGTGCAGGCTGATCCGTTCGCCCCGGATGCGTCGGGGATAGCCGCTGCCGTCGTGACGTTCGTGGTGGCTGCCGACGATCGTCAGGGCTTCGAGAGAAAAGTCGGGCTGGCCCGCGAGGATTTCCAGCGAACTCGCGACATGCGACTGGACCAGCCCGAGCTCCTCTGAACTCAGGTCTTCCTGCTTGTTGAGCAGACTCTCGGGTAGATTGATCTTGCCGATGTCCTGCATCAGGCCCACCCGGCCCAGCATCTCGACCGTCTGCACCGGCATGCCGAGGAAACGCGCCAGCACCATGACATGCACCGAGACGTCGACGGCATGATCGTAGGAATACGCGTCGGTCGACCGCAGGCGCGTGAGCCAGATCATCGCGTCGGGGTTGCGCTCTACCGCCCTGGCCATCTCGGCGACGAGGCCGACCACTTCGCGGATGTTGCCGGACAGATCCGCATCGAGCGCCGTGCGGATCGACTTGAGTTTCTGCTTGACGTCATCGACGATCGGCGCGGAATACTCCAGCTCCTCTTCGAGCCGGCTCTGGTGATCGATCGTGGAAAGCGCCGGCGGCTTGCGGTCGGCGTGTCGCTTGGGCGGCTTCGTGCGCAGCGACTCGAGGAAGCTGGCGAAGTCCTCGTCGCCCGCCTGTACAGTCACGGTCGGCGGCTGAAGGCTGCTGGCCGTATGGCGCGAAACGATCTTCCCGCGCTTCTCGGCAACATAATGCGGGCCGACCGAACGGCTGCGATCGATGGTCACGCTGCGGCAATGCTTGCGCAGGTCGGCGATCTGGGCATCGTCCTCGACGAGGAAGCCCTGCAGCAGGAATGGCGTCTCCAGCCAGGGGCGATCCAGTTCGATCACGAACATGCCCCTTTCAACCTGCTGGACAGCGATGATTTCCTTCATGGTCAGATCATGGTGCCGTCATACGAACGCCGACTTTCTACCGCGAGGCACGCTGCTCGAAACTGCCGAACTCGCCCTCGCCCAGTTCGACCGCGACCTGCGCAACCTGCGCATTGGGCGGACCGCGGCGCGCCCAGTTCATGATCGCGGCCACCTGCTCGGCCGTGCCCGCCACCATCGCCTCGACACTGCCGTCGGCGCGGTTGCGCACCCAGCCGGTAACCCCGAGCCGTTGTGCTTCCTGCGCCATGCTGCCGCGGAACCAGACGCCCTGTACCCGGCCGGTGATGAGCAAGTGACGCACTTCGATCATTTGACTTTCATGCCAGGCGTCGCGCCGCTGTCGGGAGAGAGCAGATACAGACCCGTGGTCTTGCCCTCGGGATCGGAGGCAGCGAGCACCATGCCCTCGCTCATGCCGAACTTCATCTTGCGCGGCGCGAGGTTGGCGACCATCACGGTCAGCCGGCCGACCAGCGTGGCCGGATCGTAGGCGGCCTTGATGCCGGCGAACACCTGCCGCGTGCCGAGTTGACCGAGGTCGAGCGACAGCTTGAGCAGTTTGTCCGCGCCTTCGACATGCTCGGCGTTGGCGATGCGCGCGATGCGCAGGTCGATCTTGCTGAAGTCGTCGATGCTGATGTGTTCGGTGGCTTCCACTGTTTCTCCTGTCTGGTGTTGCGCGTGGCGCTGCGGCGATTGCTGCGCGGGGGTCGGCGCCAGAGACTGCCGGTTGGCGGCCAGCAGCGCCTCGACCTGCTTGCCTTCGATACGTGTCATCAGGTGTTCGTAGGGATTGATCGCGTGCGCCGGCGGCAGGACGAAGGCCGCGTCGCGCCAATGCAGCGGCGCGACGTTGAGGAATTCCTCGGCGCGCTGCACCAGCTTGGGCAGCACCGGCTTGAGGTAGAGCGCGAGCAGGCGGAAGGCGTTGATCAGCATCGTGCAGACCACGTGCAGCTCGCGCTCCTGGCCGCCCTGCTTGGCCAGCTTCCACGGCTGGTGCTGGTCGACGTACTGGTTGACCTGGTCGGCGAGCGCCATGATGCGGCGGATCGCGCGGCCGAAGTCGCGCTGTTCGTAGTAGCCGGCGATTTCCTCGGAGGACAGGAGCAGCTCCGGCAGGCTGCCCATGAAGCGGTCGTGGAAAGCCTCTTCGACCAGCTTGCCGTCGAACTGCTTGGCGATGAAACCGGCTGCTCTACTTGCAATATTGATGAACTTGCCGACCAGGTCGCTGTTCACGCGGCTGACGAAATCGTCGAGGTTGAGGTCGATGTCCTCCATCGTGCCGTTCAGCTTGGCGGCGAAGTAGTAGCGCAGCCACTCGGGGTTAAGGCCCTGCTGCAGGTAGCTCTCGGCGGTGATGAAGGTGCCGCGCGACTTCGACATCTTGGCGCCATCGACGGTCAGGAAGCCGTGCGCGAAGACGTTGGTCGGCGTGCGATAGCCGGCGTGCTGCAGCTCGGCCGGCCAGAACAGCGCGTGGAAGTAAAGGATGTCCTTGCCGATGAAGTGGTAGAGCTCGGCCTTGGAATCGGGCTTCCACCAGTCGTCGAAATTCAGGCCACGCTGCGTGCAGAGGTTCTTGAACGAGCCCATGTAGCCGATCGGCGCGTCGAGCCAGACGTAGAAGTATTTTCCCGGCGCGCCGGGAATCTCGAAGCCGAAATAGGGCGCGTCGCGGGAGATGTCCCAGTCGCTCAGCTTGTTCTCGCCCTCGGCGCCGAGCCACTCGTGCAGCTTGTTGGCCGCCTCGTGCTGCAGGCTGCCCTTGCGCGTCCACTGGCGCAGGAAGGCCTGGCAGCGCGGGTCGGAGAGCTTGAAGAAATAGTGGTCGGAGCTTTTTAGTTCGGGCTTCGCGCCCGAGACGGCGGAATACGGGTTCTTGAGTTCGGTCGGCGCGTAGGCCGCGCCGCAGGACTCGCAACTGTCGCCGTACTGGTCCTTGGCGCCGCACTTCGGGCATTCGCCCTTGATGAAGCGGTCGGGCAGGAACATCTGCTTGACCGGGTCGTAGTACTGCTCGATCGCACGCACCTCGATCAGGCCGGCGGCTTTCAGCTTCTGATAGATGTCCTCGGAGTAGAAACGGGTCTCGTCCGAGTGCGTGCTGTAGTAGTTGTCGAAGGCGATGTGGAAGCCGGCGAAGTCACGGCTGTGCTCGCCATGCACGCGGGCGATCAGCTGCTCCGGCGTGATGCCCTCTTTCTCGGCGCGCAGCATGATCGGGGTGCCGTGCGTGTCGTCGGCGCAGACGTACCAGCAGGCGTGGCCGCGCATCTTCTGGAAGCGCACCCAGATGTCGGTCTGGATGTATTCGACGAGGTGGCCGAGGTGGATGGCGCCGTTGGCGTACGGCAGGGCGGAAGTGACGAGGATCTGGCGCGCGGACATGTGAATAAAACCCGATGAATCAATGGGGCGATTCTAGCGTGTCGCCACCTCCAGCGCGGCCAGAAAGGCGAGCGCCTGCTCCCGGTTATCGCCGCACATTTCCGTCGAAGGCTGCAGCCCGCCGCAGCAGGCGGGGCGCTCGGGGCAGCCGAAGAGCGCGCAGCGCAAATCGTCCGTAAGATGCGGACACGGCATCCCCGCGGGCTTGCCCAGCGTCGAGATCGACGGTGCGATGCAGCAGGCGCCGCAACCCGGCCGGCATGCCGTCTCGCCAGAACCGACTTTCGAATCCTCACCCATAGGGCGTATTGTCGCTTGAAGCGGGCCGCTTTGCCCTCATCTGCGCCTTGCTAGAATTCCTTCCCCCGATCCAGAAAGGCTTTTCCCATGTCGCTTACAGAACAATCCGTCCAGGAGGCCCTCAAGGCCGTCGTCGATCCCAACACGAAGAAAGACCTCGTCGCCAGCCGCAGCGTCAAGAACATCAAGATCGCCGGCGCCGACGTCTCCCTCGATGTCGAGCTCGGCTACCCGGCCAAGAGCCAGCTCGACGTGATCCGCCAGGCGGTCATCGACGCGATCAAGGCCCTGCCCGGCGTGGGCAACATCTCGGCCAACGTCTATCAGAAGATCGTCTCGCATGCCGTGCAGAAGGGCGTCAAGCTGATCCCGGGCGTCAAGAACATCATCGCCGTCGCTTCCGGCAAGGGCGGCGTCGGCAAATCGACCACCGCCGTCAACCTCGCGCTCGCGCTGGCCGCCGAAGGCGCCAATGTGGGCCTGCTCGACGCCGACATCTACGGCCCCTCGCAGCCGCAGATGCTGGGCATCCCCGACAGCCAGCCGGAATCCGCCGACGGCAAGAAGCTCGAGCCGATGGAGGCCCACGGCCTGCAGGCGATGTCGATCGGCTTCCTGATCGATCCGGAAACCCCGATGGTCTGGCGCGGCCCGATGGTCACCCAGGCGCTCAACCAGCTGCTCGGCGACACCAACTGGCGCGATCTCGACTATCTCGTCGTCGACCTGCCGCCGGGCACCGGCGACATCCAGCTCACCCTCGCCCAGCAGGTACCGGTCACCGGCGCGGTGATCGTCACCACGCCCCAGGACATCGCCCTGCTCGACGCGCGCAAGGGCCTCAAGATGTTCGAGAAGGTCGGCATCCCGATCCTCGGCATTGTCGAGAACATGAGCATCCACATCTGCTCGCAGTGCGGCCACGAGGAGCACATCTTCGGTTCCGGCGGCGGCGCCAAGATGTGCGAGGACTACGAGACCGAACTCCTCGGCGCCCTCCCGCTGGACCGCAACATCCGCGAACAGGTCGATTCCGGCCACCCGACCGTGGTCGCCGACCCGGCCGGCCGTGTTGCCGAGATCTACAAGGGCATCGCGCGCCGCATCGGCGTCAAGATCGCCGAGCAGGCCAAGGACCACTCCGCCAAGTTCCCGAGCATCGTCGTCCAGAACACCTGATCCGCATTTATGGTGTAATTCGCAGCGCCCCGCCAGCGCCCCGCCACGTCGGGGCGCTCTTGCTTGGGGCGTTGTCGTTTTCAGGGAGTTCCCGGATGGCCATCAAGTCTGACAAGTGGATTCGCCGCATGGCGCAGGAGCACGGCATGATCAAGCCGTTCTCCCCCGAACTCGTGCGCGAGGTGAATGGCCAGAAGATCGTCTCCTACGGCACCTCGAGCTACGGCTACGACATCCGCTGCGCCGACGAATTCCGCGTCTTCACCAACATCAACTCGACCATCGTCGACCCGAAGAACTTCGACCCGAACTCCTTCGTCGAGGTCTCCGGCAAGGGCTACTGCGTGATCCCGCCGAACTCCTTCGCGCTGGCCCGCACCGTCGAATACTTCCGCATCCCGCGTTCCGTCCTGACGGTGTGCCTCGGCAAGAGCACCTACGCGCGCTGCGGCATCATCGTGAATGTCACGCCCTTCGAGCCCGAATGGGAAGGCTACGTCACGCTGGAATTCTCCAACACCACGCCGCTGCCCGCCAAGATCTACGCCGGCGAGGGCTGCGCCCAGGTGATCTTCTTCGAATCCGACGAGATCTGCGAAACCTCCTACCGCGACCGCGGCGGGAAGTATCAGGGCCAGATCGGCGTCACCCTGCCAAAAATCTAGTCTGCGAGGCCTGCCATGCGCTTCCATTTTCCCATCATCATCATCGATGAGGATTTTCGCTCGGAGAACGCCTCGGGGCTCGGCATCCGCGCGCTCGCCGCGGCCATCGAGAAGGAAGGCATGGACGTGCTGGGCGTCACCAGCTACGGCGACCTGACCTCGTTCGCGCAGCAGCAGAGCCGCGCGTCGGCCTTCATCCTGTCGGTGGATGACGAGGAACTCGCCAACGAGGAAGAGGAAACCCTCGCCGAGCTGCGCGCCTTCGTCACCGAGATCCGCATCCGCAATGCCGAGATCCCGATCTTCCTCCATGGCGAGACGCGCACCAGCCGCCACATCCCGAACGACGTGCTGCGCGAGCTGCACGGCTTCATCCACATGTACGAGGACACGCCGGAATTCATCGCGCGCCACGTCGTGCGCGAGGCCAAGGCCTACCTCGACTCGCTGCCGCCGCCCTTCTTCCGCGCGCTGACACACTACGCCGCCGACGGCTCCTACTCGTGGCACTGCCCCGGCCATTCCGGCGGCGTCGCCTTCCTCAAGTCGCCGGTCGGCCAGATGTTCCACCAGTTCTTCGGCGAGAACATGCTGCGCGCCGACGTCTGCAACGCCGTCGAGGAACTCGGCCAGCTCCTCGACCACACCGGCCCCGTCGCGGCCTCCGAGCGCAACGCCGCGCGTATCTTCAACGCCGATCACCTGTTCTTCGTCACCAACGGCACCTCGACCTCGAACAAGATCGTCTGGCATTCGACCGTCGCGCCCGGCGACGTCGTGATCGTCGACCGCAACTGCCACAAGTCGGTGCTGCATGCGATCATGATGACCGGCGCGATCCCGGTGTTCCTGATGCCGACGCGCAACAACTACGGCATCATCGGCCCGATCCCGAAAGCCGAGTTCAGCTGGAAGAACATCCAGAAGAAGATCGCCGCCCACCCCTTCGCCTCGCAGGTCAAGGGCCAGCCGCGCGTGCTGACCATCACCCAGAGCACCTACGACGGCATCCTCTACAACGTCGAGGACATCAAGGCCGAGCTCGACGGCAAGATCGACACGCTGCACTTCGACGAAGCCTGGCTGCCGCACGCCGCCTTCCACGATTTCTACGGCGACTACCACGCGATCGGCGCCGACCGACCGCGCTGCAAGGAATCGATGGTGTTTTCGACGCAATCCACCCACAAGCTGCTGGCCGGCCTGTCGCAGGCCTCGCAGATCCTCGTGCAGGACGCGGCGAACCACCAGCTCGACCGCGACGTTTTCAACGAGGCCTACCTGATGCACACCTCGACCTCGCCGCAGTATTCGATCATCGCCTCCTGCGACGTCGCCGCGGCGATGATGGAAGAACCCGGCGGCACCGCGCTGGTCGAGGAGTCGATCTCCGAGGCGCTCGAATTCCGCCGGGCGATGCGCAAGGTGGATAAGGAATGGGGCGTCAATTGGTGGTTCAAGGTCTGGGGGCCCGACGACCTCTCGGAAGAAGGCATCGAGGAACGCGAGGCCTGGATGCTCAAGCCCGGGGCGCGCTGGCATGGATTCGGCAAGCTCGCCAAGGGGTTCAACCTGCTCGACCCGATCAAGGCCACCATCATCACCCCCGGCCTCGACGTCGACGGCGACTTCGCCGAGGATATCGGCATCCCGGCCGCCATCGTCACCAAATATCTTGCCGAGCATGGCGTCATCGTCGAGAAGTGCGGCCTCTACAGCTTCTTCATCATGTTCACCATCGGCATCACCAAGGGCCGCTGGAACACGCTGGTCACCGCCCTGCAGCAGTTCAAGGACGACTACGACAAGAACCAGCCGCTCTGGAAGGTGCTGCCCGAGTTTGTCGCCAAGCATCCGCGCTACGAGCGCGTCGGCCTCAAGGACCTGTGCACCCGGATCCACGAAGTGTACAAAGCCAATAACGTCGCCCGCCTGACCACCGAAATGTACCTCTCCGCCATGGAACCGGCGATGCGCCCGGCCGATGCCTTCGCGAAAATGGCCCACCGCGAGATCGAGCGCGTTCCGCTCGACCGGCTCGAAGGCCGCGTCACCGCCGTGCTGCTCACGCCCTACCCGCCTGGCATCCCGCTGCTGATCCCCGGCGAGCGCTTCAACGCCACCATCGTGCGCTATCTCAAGTTCGCGCGCGAATTCAATGCGGGATTCCCCGGCTTCGAGACCGACATCCACGGCCTCGTCAAGGAAAACGGCAACGGCTACTACGTCGACTGCGTCAAGGACTGAAAGTCGGCGCTGGCGGGACGGCAGTCCGCTTCAATCAATCGGGCGGAGGAACTCCGCCACCCAATCGAGTACGGCCGCTTCGCGTTCGCGGTGCGGCACGTGCCGGGTGTCCGGCATGACTTCGACGCGCGCCGGGCCGCCAGCAAGCCGGCCGATGCGCTCGGGATGGCGCGTCGAACCATATTCGTCGTCTGCACCGTGGATCGCCAGTAGCGGGCAGGTGACGCGCGGCAGCACGGCATCGAGCGACCAGCCGGCGAATTGCGGGCTGAGCCAGGTATCGAGCCACGCGTCCAGCACCCAGCGCGCCTTGTCGCCATGGTATTTCGCGAGCCGCTCGACCTGGGCGGGATCCGCGAACAGCGCCTGAGCTTCCCGAATACCCTGCAGCGTACGGTCCTCGACGAAGGCCTGCGCAGCCACGGTGATCACCGCGGCGCAGGCAGCGCCGCACTGGGCCGCGCAATAGACGGCCATGCCGCCGCCCACGCTGTGGCCGCAGGCGACGAAGCGGTCGATGCCGAGTTGCGCGCGCAGCGCCGGGAAAAAGGTTTCGGCTTCGTCAGCGATGAAATCCATACCCAGCCTGTCGTCGCGCGGATCGGATTGGCCGAAACCGAGCCGGTCGTAGGCAATCACCGCGCGCCCGGTGCGCGCGGCGAGCACGGAGGGAAACTCGCGCCACAGCTCCACGCTGCCAAGCGAGTCATGGAAGAGGACGATCGTGCTGCCGTGCGTCTGCAGAGGTACCCACTTGCGCACGAACAACCCGCCTGTGGGCACTCGGACCCGAAAGTCTTCGTGGCGGATCAAGTTCGCTCGTAGCTGACGAAGGCGTAAGCGAGGCCGTTCTCCGACTTGCCGCTCTCCCGTTTCACTGCGCGCCATTGCGCGCGATCGAAGGCCGGGAAGTGCGCGTCGCCCTCGAAGTTGGCATCGATCTCGGTAAGTTCGAGCCGATCCGACCGCGGCAGCGCGTGGGCATAGAGTTCGGCGCCACCGATCACGAAAAGTGCCGTCTCGCCAGCACCGACTTTCACGGCCTCCTCGAACGAATGCACCACGGTCGCGCCGGGAGCGACATAGGACGCATCGCGCGTCAGCACGAAGTTGCGGCGGTTCGGCAGCGGCCGGAATTTCGGCGGCAGCGATTCCCAGGTCTTGCGCCCCATGAGGACCGCATGCCCGGTGGTCAGCGCCTTGAAGTGCCGCATGTCCTCGGGCAGGTGCCAAGGCAGTGCGTTCGCCTTGCCGATCACCCCGTTCTTCGCCACGGCGGCGATGATGACAATCATGCGGGGCGGAGACTTGCGTAGAGTTCGAGGTACTGCCGCGCCGGCCCGGCCCAGCGGAAGTCGCCGGCCATCGCATTGCGCTGCAACTGGCGCCAACCTGCCTTGTCCTGCCAGAGTGCGGCGGCCGAGCCGGCCGTGCCGAGGATGGCCTCGGCCGTGGCGGCCTGGCAGACGAAGCCGTTGGCGCTCCCGTCGGCCAGTCCGGCGGGCGTGTAGTTGGTCACCGTGTCGGCCAGGCCGCCGGTGGCGCGCACCAGCGGCGGCGTGCCGTAGGCAAGGCTGTACATCTGGTTCAGCCCGCAGGGCTCGAAGCGCGATGGCATCAGGAAGCAGTCGGCGCCCGCCTCGATGCGGTGGGCGAGCGGATCGCTGTAGCCGATGGTCACGGCAACCTGACCGGGATGGCGTTCCGCCAATTCCCGGAAAGCCGCCTCGAGCGCCCTGTCGCCGCTGCCCAACACGGCGAGCTGGGCCGGCAGGCCGACGAGCGCGGCACCGATTTCCGCGACGAGATCAAGTCCCTTCTGGTGCGTCAGGCGGCTCACCACGCCGAACAGCGGGCAATCGTCGCGTTCGGCCAGCCCCATCTCGCGCTGCAGCGCGATCTTGTTGCGGCGCTTCGCGTCGAGATGGTCGCGGTCGTAGCGCATCGCGATATGCGGATCGAGCGCCGGATTCCACACCGCGTCGTCGATGCCGTTGAGGATGCCGGTCAGCCGGTCTGCGCGCGCCCGCAGCAGGCCCTGCATGCCCATGCCTTCAGTATCGGTCTGGATCTCGCGCGCATAGGTCGGACTGACGGTCGTCAGCGCATCGGCATGGCGCAGCCCCGCTTTCAGGAAGGAAATAAGTCCGTAGTACTCGACGCCTTCCATGTGCCAGTCGGCGCCGGTCAGGGCCAGCTCGTCGAGCAGTTGCGGCGGGAACACGCCCTGGAAAGCGAGATTGTGGATGGTCACCACCGAGGCCGCGCCACCCGATTCATGAAAGCGCAGGTAATAGGGCGCAAGGCCGGTCTGCCAGTCGTGGCAATGCAGGACATCGGGCCGCCAGTCGAGCGGCGTCGCCGTACTCGCGAGGCGTGCGGCAACGCGCGACAGCAAACCGAAGCGCAGGTGGTTGTCCAGCCAGTCGTGGCCTTCGGGGCCGAGGTAAGGATTGCCCGGCCGGTCGTAGAGCATCGGGCAGTCGAGCAGCAGGAAGGGAAAGCTGCCTTCCGGCTGGGCGACATAGACGTCCGCGCCCGGCAGGTGGCCGCCCATCCAGGGCAGATGCACAAGATGCTCGGCAGCGGGAAAGGCTGCGCGCAGGGCCGGATAACGCGGCACCAACACGCGCACGTCGCAACCGAGCGCACGCAGTGCGGGCGGCAGGGCGGCGGCGACATCGCCGAGGCCGCCGGTCTTGACCCAGGGTGCGATCTCGGAGGTGGCGAACAGGGCTTTCACGAACGGACGGCCGCAATCAGGCCGGCGGTGGAACTGTCGACGCCGGCGACAGGCGCCTCGCCCTCAAGCATCGGCAGCAGCGAGTTGGCGATCTGCTTGCCATATTCGACGCCCCACTGGTCAAAGGCGTCGAGATGCCACAAGACGCCCAGAGTGAACACCTTGTGCTCGTAGAGCGCGATCAGCGCGCCGAGCGTATGCGGGTCGAGACGCGGCAGTAGCAGGGTGGTCGAGGGCTGGTTGCCAGGAAAAATCTTGTAGGGCGCGAGAAAGTCGGGCGCCGGGGCATGGGCCGCCTGCAGTTCCGCCAGCGCCTCGGCCTCGGTCTTGCCCTTCATCAGCGCGGCGCTCTGCGCGAAGCAGTTGGCCAGCAGCTTTTCATGGTGGCCGGCGAGCGGATAGTCAGGCGTGCGACAGGCGATGAACTCGCAGGACAGCGCCCGGCCGCCCTGATGCAGGAGCTGGTAGAAAGCGTGCTGGCCGTTGGTGCCGGGCTCGCCCCAGAGGATCGGCAGCGTCGGGCAGCCCACAGGCTTGCCGGCGCGGTCGATCTGCTTGCCGAGGCTTTCCATCTCGAGCTGCTGCAGGTAGCGCGGCAGCAGGCCGAGCGACTGGCTGTAGGGCAGTACCGCCCGGGTTTGCAGGCCGACGAAATCGGCGTTCCACAGCTCGATCAGCGCGAGCAGTGCCGGCAGGTTCTCGAGCGGAGGTGCGCTAAAGAAGTGCTCGTCCATCGCGTGCGCGCCGGCGAGCAGCTGCTCGAACTTGTCGAAACCGATCGCCAGCGCGAGGGGCAGGCCGATCGCCGACCACAGCGAGAAGCGGCCGCCGACCCAGTCCCAGAAGGCGAAGGCGTTGTCCGGGTCGATGCCGAAGGCGGCCACCTTGTCGAGCGCGGTCGAGACGGCGACGAAGTGGCGCGCAACCGCCGCATCGCCGAGTGCGCCGGCGAGCCAGTGGCGCGCCGAGCAGGCATTCTGCATCGTCTCTTGGGTAGTGAAGGTCTTGCTGGCGATGATGAACAGCGTGTTGCGCGGATTGAGTCCGGCGAGCGTCGTGGCGAGGTCGGCGCCGTCGAGGTTGGCGACGTAATGGACGCGCAGATGGGGGACGCGAAAGGCGGCGAGCGCCTGTGTCGCCATGCGCGGTCCGAGGTCGGAACCGCCGATGCCGATGTTCACAACATCGGTGATCGGCTCGCCGGTGGCCCCGCGCCACTGGCCGGAATGCACGGCGGCGCAGAAGGCCCGCATCCTGGCCAGTACCGCCTGCACATCCGGCATGACGTCGTGGCCATCGACCTGGATCGGACTGCCCGCATGGCGCAGGGCGATATGCAGCACCGCGCGCCCTTCGGTGTGGTTGATCGGCTCGCCGGCGCGCATCTTCGCGATCCAGCCCGGCACGTCGGCGGCTTCCCACAAGCCGGCCAGCAATGGCAAGGTGTCCGGGGTGATGCGCTGCTTGGAGAGGTCCAGCAACCAGTCGTTCCAGCGCACCGCGAGGCGCTGGAAGCGCGTCGGGTCGTGCGCGAACAGGTCGCGCAGATGCACGTCGCGCAGGCCGTGCGCGTGGCGCTCGGCGTGCTTCCAGGCGGGCGTATTCAGAATAGGTGTCATAAAGTTCTCATAACCACAACATCATGCCCATTTCGAAGGGGTGGGTGAGCAATTCGTGATACGGATAGGCGCGCAGGCGATAGTCGATCTTGCCGCACACGTCCGGCGTCAGATCGAGCGCGTAGATGCTCTCGCCGTGCTGGCCCGGCCCCTGGTATTCGAGCAGGAGGCTGCGCGGCGGCTTCGACTTGGCGTTCCAGCTGGGGCGCGCCATCAGCATCTCGACCACCACGTCCGCAGGGGAGAGGCCATCGAGCTGCACGGCCACCTCAAGGCGCAGGGTATCTCCCCAGGGGATGCGCTTCAGCGGGTTATCGATGCGGCGCAGGCTGACGCGCGGCCAGGCATGCCGCACCTTTTCCTTCCATTCGGCCAGCGTGCGCGCGGCGGCGAAATGGTCGGCGCTCTTGCGCCGCCACTCGCGGTCGGCGGGCGCGTAATACTTGCTGAGATATTCGCCGACCATGCGCTGCGAATTGAAGCGCGGCGTGATCGTGGCGATCGAGCGCTTCGCCATATGCACCCAGTCCGGCGAATAACCCATCGCCCCGCGCGCGTAGTATTGCGGAATCACCTTGTCCTGCAGTATTTCGTAGAGCGAACGGCCTTCCTCCTGGTCGCGCCGCTCCTGGTCGTGGATGCTCGAGGCCGGCTTGATCGCCCAGCCGTTCGCGCCGCCATTCGTTCCGTCGTCCTGGTGGAAGCCCTCGCCCCACCAGCCGTCGAGTACCGACAGGTTGATGACGCCGTTGATGGCCGCCTTCATGCCCGAGGTGCCCGAGGCCTCGAGCGGGTAAATCGGGTTGTTGAGCCAGACATCGACACCCGACACGAGGCGGCGCGCGAGGCGCAGGTCGTAGCCTTCGACGAGCAGGATGTGGCCTTCGAATTTCGGCATCGACGCTATTTCGTGGATGCGGCGGATCAGTGCCTGGCCCGGCTGGTCGGCCGGGTGCGCCTTGCCGGCGAAGATGAAAAGCACCGGGCGCTCGGGGTTGCAGATCAGCCGGTGCAGTCGCTCAAGATCGCGGAACAGCAGCGTCGCGCGCTTGTAGGTGGCGAAGCGCCGCGCGAAGCCGATGGTCAGCACGTTGGGGTTTTCCGGATCGGCGAATCTCAGCAGGCGGTCGATGTGCGACTGGGAGCTCTGGTTGCGCATGTGCTGCAGCGTGACGCGGTTGCTCACGAGATGCAGCATCTGGGCCTTGATCGACTGGCGGATGCTCCAGAAGGTGTGGTCGGGAATCGCGTGGATCTCGTCCCAGGTCTGCTGATCGGTGAGACGCTGGCGCCAGGCCGGGCCGAGCACGCGGTCGAAGGTATCGTGCCAGTGGTCGGAGAGGAAGGTCGGCACATGCACGCCGTTGGTGACATAGCCCATCGGATTCTCGGCTGCCTCGATCTGCGGCCACAGGCTGCCGCAGATGTCCGCCGACACATCGCCATGGATGCGCGACACGCCGTTCTGGAAGCGCGAGCCGCGGATCGCGAGTGCCGTCATGTTGAAGTCGGGGTCGTCATTGATATGGCCGATGCCGACCAGGGTAGTGACGTCGCAGCCCAGGTCGTGGCAGCACTCCTCGAAGTAGCGGCGGAGCATCTCGTCGGCAAAATGATCGTGGCCCGCCGGTACCGGCGTATGGGTGGTGAACACCGTGTTGCTGGCGACCGCCTCGAGTGCGGCGGGAAACGCCATGCCGGTCTTGATCAGGTCGCGCATGCGCTCGAGGATCAGGAAGGCGGCATGGCCCTCGTTGATGTGCCAGACCGTCGGCTTCAGCCCCATCTCCTGAAGGGCGCGCACCCCGCCCATGCCGAGGATGATCTCCTGCTCGAGACGGGTGGTGCGGTCGCCGCCGTAGAGCTGGTGGGTGATGTCGCGGTCGTGCGGCGAATTCTCCTCGAGATCGGTGTCGAGCAGATACAGGGTGATGTGGCCGACGCGCGCCGACCAGACTTTCACATGCACGTCGCGGCCCGGCAGGCGCACGCCGATCTTGAGTTCGCTGCCGTCGGCACGCAACACCGGTGTCACCGGCAGGTCTTCGAAGTCGGCATCGTTGTGGAGCGCATGCTGGCGGCCCTCGCCGTCGATGCTCTGCAGGAAGTAGCCCTGACGGTAGAGCAGACCGACGCCGACGAAGGGCAGGTTCATGTCGCTCGCGGTCTTGCAGTGGTCGCCCGCGAGGATGCCGAGGCCGCCCGAATAAATCGGCAGGCTCTCGTGGAAGCCGAACTCGGCGCAGAAATAGGCGATCAGCGCGCCTTCGGGGAGCTGCGGGCCATGCTCGCGGCGCGGGCTGTCGTGATAGGTATCGTAAGCCGACAGGATATGGGCGAGCGCGCCGAGGAAGACCGGATCCTCGGCCGCCTCGTCGAGCCGGTGCTGGTCGATGCGCTTGAGGAAGGCTTTCGGGCTATGGCCGACAACTCCCCAGAGCTTGTTGCCGAGGCGCGCGAACAGGGTGCGCGTCGGACGATCCCAGCTGTACCAGAGGTTGTTGGCGATGTCGTCGAGACGGGCAAGGCGCGCGGGCAGTTTGGGATTGACTTCGAGTTGGAACAGGGTACCGGCCATGATGTTATCCGTGTTGTTTTTTTAGCGACAAGTGTGTTTGGATTTTACGCGCGCCGACCCGCGCCACGACGGCGCGGGTCGGCTCGGAAACGCGAGGAGCGCAGCAACTCAGCGAATATGATGGATGCGTTGCCCAAGCATTTCCGGCGTGACGAGAGTGATGCCTTTTTCGGTGACGTGGAAGCGCTTGCGATCCTCTACGGGGTCGTAGCCGATGATCGTGTTCTCCGGCACCTTGCAGTTCTTGTCGATCACCGCGCGGCGGATCTTGGAATAGCGGCCGATCTCAGTATTCGGCAGTATCACCGAATCCTCGACCTCGGCATAGCTATGCACGAAGACACTCGAGAACAGCAATGAGCGGCGTACCACCGCGCCGCTGATGATGTCGCCGCCGGACACCAGCGAATCGATCGCCATGCCGCGGCGCTCGTCTTCGTCGAAGACGAACTTGGCGGGGGGCAGCTGTTCCTGGTGCGTCCAGATCGGCCACTCCTCGTCGTACATGTTGAGTTCGGGCGACACCTTGGTCAGCTCGATGTTGGCTTCCCAGTAGGCATCGATGGTGCCAACGTCGCGCCAGTAGGGAGTGTTGCTGCCCGACATGCAGACGCAACTGTCGGCAAAGTTGTGGGCGTTGCAGCGGTAACGGCTGATGACGTGCGGGATCACGTTCTTGCCGAAATCGTGATCGGAATGCGGGTCGTCGGCGTCGCGGATCAGCTGCTCGTAGAGGAAGGCCGCATTGAAGACATAAACGCCCATGTTGACGAGCGCGCGGTCGGGACGGCCAGGCATGCAGGGCGGCGCTTTCGGTTTTTCGAGGAAGCTGGTGATGCGGTCCTCCTCGTTCACACCCATCACGCCGAAGGCACTGGCTTCCTCGATCGGCACGTCCATGCAGGCGATCGTCAGGTCGGCCTCGGTCTGCGCGTGCTGCGCCAGCATGCGGCCGTAGTCCATCTTGTAGATGTGGTCGCCGGAGAGGATCAGCACATACTTCGGATGGTTGCGACGCAGCAGGTCGATGTTCTGAAACACCGCGTCGGCGGTGCCCTGGTACCAGTCCTCGCCCACCTGCTGCTGCGCGGGCAGCAGGTCGATGAACTCGTCGAAGCGGCCATCGAGGAAACTCCAGCCACGCTGCAGGTGGCGGATCAGGCTCTGCGCCTTGTACTGCGTGGCGACGCCGATGCGGCGGATGCCGGAATTGACGCAGTTCGACAACGCGAAATCGAGAATGCGGAATTTCCCCCCGAAGGGCACCGCCGGCTTCGCGCGCCAGTCGGTCAATTGCATGAGCCGGCTGCCACGACCACCGGCGAGGATGATGGCGTAAGTCGAACGCGTCAAATGGCTGACGAAACGGCCTTGTGATGCATGCGGGTCGTTGAGTGGCAGATCTTGTTGCATGATGACTCCCCTTGAAACACGAAGGGCCGCCCCGAGTGTTTCTGCCCCTTGAGGGAAGAAACGAGCAAAGCGAGTTTTTCGGGGTGGGCTCGTTTGTCCTTGGCAAACCCGCCGCATCGATATTATTGTCTTCGCCGGATGGCGAACTCCCTCTGGCGGGCGGGAACCTTTGCCGCAGTGCTGGTGCGTATTATGGCTTGAGAATACCCTCGCGAACCAGTCGATCGATCTCGGACTCGGCCTTCACCCAGTCGTCCATTTCGCTGCCGCCGTGGAAACCCCGCCGTTCGGCGATGTAGTAAGCGGCCACCTCGACATAGTAACGGCGCTGGTCGGGCGTCAGTTCAGGAATGGCCACGCGAGTTCCGAACTGACCGACGGCAGCGGATTTGGCGGGCGCGGCCTTGGCAGCGGCCTTTTTCGGCGCCGGCGCCTTCTTCGCCGCAGGTGTCTTTTCTGCCGGTGCCTTGGCGGCCGGCTTGGCGGCTGGCTTTGCCGCTTTCGGCTTGGTGGCGGTGGGCGTGGCTGGTTTGGCCGCCGGTTTTACCGGCTTGTCACCGGCCTTGCTTGAAGTTGCCATTGCTGTCTCCTTGGTTTGGGGTTTGTAATATTCTGACTCATAGCGTATACACCTTGCATGTGACAGTTTGTTGACATCTGTCAACTATGTCGTGTTTGACATGCCGCAACAGCCGCGCCGCGCAGACCGATCTCCGGATCGGTCGTCACCCGGACCGGCATGCCCCGTACCAGTTCGGCATGTTCTGCCTTGGCGTTGAAGGCGGCGAGGAAACCGCTCTGCGCCAGCAAAGGCAGCAGTCGCTGGGTCACCCCGCCAGCCAGGTAAACGCCGCCGCGCGCCAGCACGGCCAGCGCCATGTCGCCAGCGAAGGCGCCATAAGCGGAGAAGAAGTTATCGACGCTCCGGAGCGCAGCGGGTTCGCCCGCCAGGGCGCGCTCGGCGATCGCCGCAGGATCGAGATTCTCTCCTGCCAGCACACGATGAATCGCCGCCAGCCCGGGTCCGGAAATGACACGTTCGGCCGTCACGCGGCCATGTTCACGTAGCAAGGCCGATGCGATGAGGGCCTGCACCTCGTCCTGCGGAGCGAAACCGACATGCCCCCCTTCGCTGGGCAGAATTTCCTTGCCGGAAAGGATGGCCATGCCCAGGCCGGTGCCCGCGCCGATCACCAGTTTCACCCCCGCTGGAGCGGGTTCGCCCGCCTGCAGGGTGATCAACTGTTCGGGCGCGGCCCCGGCAACGCCCAGCGCGACGCCAGCGAAGTCGTTGATCAGGGCAAGCCGCCCCAGGCCGAAGCGGGCCTCCAGCGCGGCGCAGTCGATGGTCCAGGGCAGATTGGTGATCTTCGCCGACCTGCCGTCATTGGCCACCGGCCCCGCCACCGCGAGGCAGCCGCCGTCGATGGCCGTGTCGATTTGCCCGAGGTAGGCGCCCAGCAGGTCGCCAAAGCTCGCAAAGTCGGCGCTGGCGAGACGGCACTGCTGGCGGATGTTTCCGGCCCCATCGACCAGCGCCAGCAGAACTTTGGTGCCGCCGATGTCGCCGCAGAGCCTCATCGCGGCCTCAGACCGCCACCGGGGCGGCGATGTGGGGATGCGGATCGTAGCCTTCGAGCGTGAAATCCTCGAACCTGAACTCGAAAATGTCCTTCACTTCGGGGTTGATGCGCATCGTCGGCAGCGGGCGCGGCTCACGTGATAGTTGCAGCTTCGCCTGCTCGAGGTGATTCGAATAGAGATGCGCATCGCCGAGCGTATGCACGAAATCGCCGGGCTTGAGGCCGACCACCTGCGCGATCATCATCGTCAGCAGCGCATAGGAGGCGATGTTGAACGGCACGCCGAGGAAGATGTCCGCGCTGCGCTGGTAGAGCTGGCAGCTGAGTTTCCCGTCGGCGACGTAGAACTGGAACAGCGCGTGGCAGGGCGGCAGGGCCATGCGGTCGACGTCGGCCGGGTTCCAGGCGGTGACGATGTGGCGCCGCGAGTCGGGATTCTTCTTCAGGCCTTCGATCAGTTGCGCGATCTGGTCGATCTCCAGCCCATCCCGGCCCGGCCAGTGGCGCCACTGGTGGCCATACACCGGGCCGAGGTCACCGTTGGCGTCGGCCCATTCGTCCCAGATCGAGACCTTGTTGTCCTTGAGCCACTGGATGTTGGTGTCGCCGCGCAGGAACCAGAGCAGCTCGATGATGATCGAGCGCAGGTGCAGCTTCTTGGTGGTGAGCACCGGGAAGCCCTGCGCCAGGTCGAAGCGCATCTGCCAGCCGAACACCGAGCGCGTGCCGGTGCCGGTGCGGTCGGACTTGACGTGCCCGTGGTCGAGCACATGCTGCATGAGATCGAGGTATTGACGCATAATCGGGCCGATTATAGAGGCCACCCCATGAACCCACTGCCGAAACTCACCGTTGCCGCCACGCCCCAGTCAAGCCACCGCCTGTTCCTCCTGCCATTGGGCAAGACACTGCCTGCCGAGCTGCCTGAATGCAAGCTGTGGCAGAAGTTGCTGAAACGCAAGAACGTCAAGGCCGAAGAACTCGCCAAGTCGCCGCTCGCCACGGATTTTCCCGATGGGACGCGCAGCGCGCTGGTGATGGTCGACACCGGCAAGCCACGCTTCGAACGCCTGACTGCCATGCGCAAGGCGACCATGCTGCTGCTCGACGAAGCACCGCAGACGCTGGACATCGTGCCGCTCGGCGTCGACGATGCCACGCTCGCCGATGCGCTCTACGTAGCGCTGGTGAATGGCGTGCCGCTGCCGCAGCAGAAGAAGAAAATGCCCCCGGCGCTCAAGGAAATCGCCCTGCCGTGCCGTCCCGCCAGCGCCGACTCTTGCATGGCGCTGGCGCGCGCCAACCTGCTGGCGCGCGAACTGACCGCCCTGCCTCCCAATCTGCTCGATCCGGCGCATTACCGCCAGCGCCTGCGCGCGCTCGCCAAGGAAAAGAAATTCGGCATCGAGGAATACGATTTCCGCAAGCTGAAGAAGCTGGGCGCCGGGGCCTTCTGCGCCGTGGCCCAAGGCAGCGACGACGATGGCGGTGGCGCCGCGATCGTGCGCCTTTCATGGCGGCCCAGAAAGGCCGCCAAGACCATCGCGCTGGTCGGCAAGGGCATCTGCTACGACACCGGCGGCCACAACCTCAAGCCCGCGAAGTACATGGCCGGCATGCACGAGGACATGAACGGCTCGGCCGTCGCCCTGGCCATCCTCTGCGCGGCCGCCGAGCTGAAGCTGCCGGTGGCCATCGACTGCTGGCTGGCGATCGCCAAGAACCACCTGTCGCCGACCGCCTACGCACAGGGCGACATCGTCACGGCGCTCGACGGCACCACCATCGAGGTCGTCCATACCGACGCCGAGGGCCGCATGGTGCTGGCCGACACGCTCGCCCTGGCCGCCAGGAACAAGCCGGAACTGATGATCGATTTCGCCACGCTCACCGGCAGCATGACCTACGCGCTCGGCACGCGCTACTCGGGCGTCTTCGCCAGCAGCGACGAACTTGGCGCGCAGGCCGTCGCGGCCGGCAGGGCGAGCGGCGAACGCGTCTGCGTCTTCCCGCAGGACGCCGACTACGAGCCGGCGCTGGATTCGAAAGTGGCCGACATCAAGCAGTGCACGCTCGACGGCGAGGCCGACCACATCCTGGCGGCGCGCTTCCTCGGCCGCTTCGTCGGCAAGACACCGTGGGTTCACATGGACCTGTCGGCGTCGAACAGCAGTGGCGGGCTCGGCGCGGTGGCGACCGACACCACCGGCTTCGGCGTCGCCTGGGGCCTTGCCCTGTTGACCGACTGGATCGAGCGAAGCGCCTGACGGCGCTATTTGACCGGGACGCTGTTGCGGCGCAGACAGTTGGCGATATCGAGGCTGCCGTTGCTGCCGATGTCGCAATTCCCCGCCAGGTCTTCGCGCAATCTGAACTTTTCGGGCAGCTCGCCGGAGGCGCCTGCGCTGCCGCTCTCCCCGCTGCCGGCGCCGCCTCGGCTCCGGACGCTGTTGCGCGAGCCGCCAAAGGTGTCGACGAAACTCTGGTCGGTCGGCGGCAGGCGATCGGCCAGCGAGTATTCGACATTGACTCCGGCCCCGCGCGCTGATCCGGTCGACGGCCGATGACCGGGATAGGTGGGCAGATCCATCGACGGTTGCGCTTTCTGGGTGGCATAGACGTCGCGCCCCGCCTCCGAAGTCACCAGGAAGTAGATGCCGTAGCCGAGACCGACGACCACCAACAGGAGCTTGAGGGAGCCGAGCCAGCCGAAAGTGAGGAAATTGCGTTGGCGGCGCGACGGCGCTGGCGGCGGCACCCAGTCGGTCGGCGGGGCCGGGACCACGGGAGCATCGCCGCTCCAGCCCGGCGGCGCCTGCTTGCGGCGCCGCTGCCTGGTCTTGATGAAGAATTTTCTGCGCGTGACGGCCATCGCCGCTCTCCTGCTTAGCCTGGCAGTCCCGCCGCCTTGGGGAGCCGACATGGCGTCCCGGTAGGCCGGCGACTTTGCGTCCTCCACCTTTCGATGGGGTTGCCTTGTTTCAGTAGGCCGGAAAGAACCGAGTCTAACGAATGCGCCCAGACCGGGCAAGTCCGTCGCAGTCCACCGCAGGCTACGGGTGCCGTCCCGCCAGCGCCGACTTCGGCCGAAACGCCTTAACGACCGCTTCGTTCGTCTCGATGAAGGGCCCGCCGATCAGGTCGATGCAGTAGGGCACGGCGGCGAACACGCCGTCGAGCGTTTCCTTGATCGCCTTCGGCTGGCCCGGCAGGTTGAGGATCAGCGTCGATCCCCTGATCACGCCGACCTGCCGCGAGAGGATCGCGGTCGGCACGTACTTGAGGCTCACGGCGCGCATCTGCTCCCCGAAACCCGGCATCACCTTGTGCGCGACGGCGAGCGTCGCCTCCGGCGTCACGTCGCGCGGCGCGGGGCCGGTGCCGCCGGTGGTCAGCACCAGATGGCAGCCGACGCTGTCGCACAGTTCGATCAGCGTGTTCTCGATGACCGATTGTTCATCCGGGATCAGCCGGGACTCCAGTCGCCATGGCGAGGTCAGCGCGGCGGCGAACCATTCCTGCAGCGCCGGGATGCCCTTGTCCTCATAGACGCCGCTGGCGGCGCGGTCGGAGATCGACACGAGGCCGATCAGCAGTTCATTGCTCATGCAGTTCCCTCAGGACACGGAACAGTTCGCGAAAGGCGCGTGGCGGCTTGCCGAGCTCCTGCTCCTTGAGCGCATTGCGGCGCAGCTGGCGCAGGTGCTGCAGGTCGGCCTGCGGATGCGTGGCGGCAATTTCGCTGATCGCCTTCTCGTCCTCGAGGAAGCGCGTGCGCAAGCGTTCGAGCGCATGCATGCGCGCGACGGCCGCCGCCGATACACCGTTGATCTCGTCGAGCGCCGCGCGAATCGGCTCGGGGTCGAGGCTACGCATCAGCTTGCCGATGTACTGCAGCTGGCGCCGGCGCGCCTCGTGCTGGGTGATCCGCTGCGCAGCGCGCACGGCCTCGCGCAAGTCGTCGGGCAAGCCGATCTTCTTGATCTGGTCGACGGACAGCGCAACCAGTTCCGCGCCGAGATCCTGCAACTCGGTCATCGCACGCTTGACTGCGCTCTTGCTGGGTTTCTCGAAGGTTTCCACGGGTAAGATTATAGCTTTGCGACTTCCCTGCCCTGCCATGTCCGCTTTCTCATTCAGCCAGGATCAATTGCGCGAACTCGCCGCCGACGTGCTGCGCCACGCCGAGCGTTGCGGCGCCAGCGCCTGCGAAACCGATGTCTCGGAAGGCGTCGGCCAGTCCGTCACTGTCCGCAAGGGAGAGGTGGAGACCATCGAATTCAACCGCGACAAGGGGGTCGGCGTCACCGTCTATCTCGGCCAGCGGCGCGGCCATGCCTCGACCTCGGATTTCTCGGCGGCCGCGCTGCGCGCCACGGTCGAGGCGGCGCTGTCGATCGCGCGCTTCACTGCCGAGGACCACTGCGCCGGATTGCCCGAGCCGGACCTGCTGGCAGGCCCGGAAACCGCAGCAATGGATCTCGACCTCTACCACCCCTGGGATCTGCCGGTCGAGGAAGCCATCGACATCGCCCGCCGCAGCGAGGCCGCCTCCTTCGCCGTCAGCCCGCTGGTGCGCAATTCCGAAGGCGCGACTGTCTCGGCGCATGCCGCCCACTTCGTTTCCGCCAACAGCCTTGGCTTCATGGGCGGTTTTCCCTCGACGCGCCACTTCATCTCCTGCGTGCCCATTGCCGGCAAGGGTAGCGACATGCAGCGCGACGACTGGTATTCAGGCTGGCGCGATCCGGCTGAACTGGCGTCGCCCGAGGTCATCGGCGATTACGCCGCGCGCCGCGCCCTCTCCCGCCTCGGCGCCCGCAAGCTCAAGACCCGCCAGTGCCAGGTGATGTTCGAGGCGCCGCTCGCCGCCATGCTGCTCGGCAGCTTCGTCCATGCCGTCAGCGGCGGCAGCCTCTACCGCAAGGCCAGTTTCCTCGTCGATGCGCTCGGCAAGAAGATCTTCCCTGACTGGATGCGCATCGAGGAGCGGCCGCACCTCAGGCGCGGACTGGCATCGAGCCCCTTCGACGACGACGGCGTGGCGACGCGCGACCGCACGGTCGTCAGGGACGGCGTGCTGCAGGGTTATTTCCTGTCGACCTATACCGCCAGAAAACTCGGCATGCCAACCACCGGCAACGCCGGCGGCAGCCATAACCTGATCGTCGCGCCGAGCCCCGCCGCACCTGCTGATTTCGCCGGACTGCTCAAGGACTTCGGCACCGGCCTGCTGGTGACGGAACTGCTCGGCCACGGCATCAATTACGTGACCGGCGACTACTCGCGCGGCGCGGCAGGCTACTGGGTCGAGCAGGGCGAGATCGCCTATCCGGTGCATGAGATCACCGTCGCCGGCAACCTGCGCGACATGTTCGCCGACATCGCGGCGATCGGCCGCGACACGGTCACGCGCGGCTCGCGCACGGTCGGCTCCATTGTGGTTAACCGCATGACGGTGGCGGGCAGCTAGCGCTTCATTCATCTGCCTTTGGTGTAGTATCCCGCGACCGATCCGCGCTGTCGGGTCGCCCCAGATAACCACAAAGGAGAAGATGTATGGAACGTCGCAAGTTTCTGCAGCACGCCGGCCTGACCGGCATCCTCGCCGCCGGCGTGGCACCGGCCGTTCAGGCCCAGACGCCCGCCGTCAAGTGGCGCATGACCTCGAGTTTCCCGAAGAGCCTGGATACCATCTTCGGCGGCGCCGAGGTTCTCGCCAACCGCGTCCGCGCAATGACCGGCGGCAAGTTCGACATCCAGGTCTTCCCCGGCGGCGAAATCGCCCCGGCCCTGCAGGCGCTGGACGTCACGCAGAACGGCACGGTCGAAGCCTGCCATACCTGTTCCTACTACTACGTCGGCAAGGACAAGACCTTCGGCTTCGGCACCTCCGTGCCCTTCGGCATGAACTACCGCCAGCTCAATGCCTGGGTCTATTACGGCGGCGGCCAGAAGCTCCTCGACGATTTCTACAGCAACTACAACGTCGTTTCCTTCATGGGCGGCAATACCGGCGTGCAGATGGGCGGCTGGTTCCGCAAGGAACTCAAGTCCCTCGCCGACGTCAAGGGCACCAAGATGCGCATCGCCGGCCTCGGCGGCACGGTGTTCTCGATGCTCGGCATGGTCACCCAGCAGATTCCCGGCGCCGACATCTACCCCGCTCTCGAAAAGGGCACGATCGACGGTGCCGAATGGGTCGGCCCCTATGACGACGAGAAGCTCGGCTTCTTCAAGGTTGCCAAGAACTACTACTTCCCGGGTTGGTGGGAGCCGGGTCCCGCGATCCACTTCTTCATCAACAAGGATGCCTGGGCCAAGCTGCCCAAGGAATATCAGGAAGCCTTCCAGGCCGCCGCCTACGAAGCCAATGTGACGATGATGGCCGAATACGACCACAAGAACCCGGCCGCGGTGGTGCGCCTGGTCAGGCAAGGCGTCAAGCTGCGCAGCTATCCGCAGGACATCCTCAAGGCCGCCCACAAGGCCGCCTTCCAGTTCTATGCCGACGAATCGGCCAAGAACCCGGCCTTCAAGAAGATCGCCGACCCGTACTTCCAGTACCAGAAGGAACTGAACCAGTGGTTCGGCGTCGCCGAAGCCAGCCTGGATCGCTTCCTGCAGACCATCAAGTAATCAGGCCTCCAGCAAAAAGCCCCGGCGGGAAACCGCCGGGGCTTTTTTGTTGCCACTTCCCGGTCGATTACTTCTTCTGCTCCTCTCCGAGCAGCGCCCTGGTCAGGGCTTCGTCCTCCGCCGCGGCTTTCTTGTCCTTCTCTTCCTGGCTTTCCTCGCCCTCCGGCTTGATGGATCCGTCGGCTGCGGCATCGTCCTGCAGGATCTGCTGGATATCCACCTCCTGGTTCAGCTGCTCTTCGGTCAGCCCCGGATCGTGGCCGACCAGTTGCGGGAAGGCGATGATGAGGCCGACCATGATGCACTGGATGATGACGAACGGCACCGCGCCCCAGTAGATCTGCCCGGTGGTCACCGGCTCGGTCATCTTGCCGGTCACATGGTCGCGATAGGCCTTGTACGGCGCGACCGAGCGCAGGTAGAACAGCGCAAAACCGAAGGGCGGGTGCATGAAGGAAGTCTGCATGTTCACCGCGATCATGACGCCGAACCAGATCATGTCGATGCCGAGGTTTTCGGCCACCGGCGCCAGGAGCGGCAGCACGATGAAGGCCAGCTCGAAGAAGTCGAGGAAGAAGGCCAGCAGGAACACGAGGATATTCACGACGATCAGGAAGCCGGTCTCGCCGCCGGGCAGGCCCGTGAGCAGGTGTTCCACCCACTTGTGGCCATCGACGCCGTAGAAGGTCAGCGAAAACACCCGCGCGCCGACGAGGATGAAGACGACGAAGGTCGTCAGTTTCGCCGTCGAGTCCATCGCCTGCTTGAGCAGCGTGAAGTTGATCCGCTTGCGCGCAACGGCCATCACCAGCGCGCCCACCGCCCCCATCGCCCCGCCTTCGGTCGGCGTCGCGACGCCGATGAAGATGGTGCCGAGCACGAGGAAGATCAGCGCCAATGGCGGGATCAGCACGAAGGTGACCTTTTCGGCCATCTGCGAGAGCAATCCCATCCGGGTCACACGGTTGAGCACGGCCGCCGTGAAGGAAACGCCCATGCCGATGCACATGGCCACCACGATCGTCTCGTCGAGCGCCTTCTCTTCCGGCTGGATGGAGGCCCAATAGAGGGCGACTGCCGTGGAAATGGTCGTCAGCACCAGCAGCGATGCGAGTCCGGTCCTGCCGCTCGGTTCGCGGAAGACACGTGCTTCGGGCGGCAGGGCCGGCGCCGATTGTGGTTTGAACATCGCCATGCCGACGACGTAGAGCAGGTAAAGGCCGGTGAGCACGAAGCCCGGCACGAATGCTCCCTTGTACATGTCGCCGACGGACTTGCCGAGCTGGTCGGCAATGATGATCAGCACCAGCGAGGGCGGGATGATCTGCGCCAGCGTACCGGAAGCCGCGATGACGCCCGAGGCGAGCCGGCGGTCGTAGCCGTAGCGCAGCATGATCGGCAGCGAGATCAGGCCCATCGAGATGACCGAGGCGGCGACCACGCCGGTCGTCGCCGCGAGCATCGCGCCGACGAAAATCACGGCGATGGCGAGGCCGCCGCGGATCGGCCCGAACAACTGGCCGATGGTTTCGAGCAAATCCTCGGCCATGCCGGAGCGCTCGAGGATCAGCCCCATGAAGGTGAAGAACGGGATCGCCAGCAGCGTCTCGTTGTTCATCACGCCACCGAAGATGCGCTCCGGCAGCGCCTGCAGGAAAGAGGGGTTGAACAGGCCCAGCTCGATGCCGATGAAGCCGAAGATGATGCCGTTGGCCGCCAGCGCGAAGGCGACCGGGAAGCCGAGCAGCAGGAAGACGACCAGAGAGCCGAAGATGATCGGCGCCATGTTGGCGATGAGGAATTCGGTCATTTCCGACCTCCTTCCTTGCCGTCGATCATTTCATGATTCATGTGCACGATGTCGGCGACCTCGGGCGCAACCTGGTGTTTCTTGATCGCCTCGGCCAGTTCCTCTTCGGCCGTTGGCCCGGTGGCTTTGGAGAGCACGTTCGGCCCATGCCCGGTGAGGAAGGCGATGCGCTTGATGAGCTCGGAAAACGCCTGCAGGATCAGCAGGGCGAAACCGACCGGCAGCAGCAGCCGCACCGGCCAGCGGATCAGTCCCCCTTCGCTGGCGGACATCTCGCCCGAGTTCCAGGCATTGATGAATCCCGGCCAGGACAGGTAGCCGACGATCAACGCCATCGGCAGCAGGAAGACGAGGATGCCGAACACGTCGATCCAGTTCTGCCCCCGCTCGGAGAGGCGGCCGGCGATGACGTCGATGCGGATGTGCTCGTTCTTCTTCAGCACATAGGCGCCGCACAGCAGGAAGATCGCCGAGAACAGGTACCACTGGATCTCCAGCCAGGCGTTCGAACTCATGTGGAAGGCGAAGCGCGATACCGCGTTGCCGGCGCTGATGATGACCACCACCAGCACCAGCCAGATCGCCGCGCGTCCGACCGCCTCGCTGATGGCGTCGACCAGACGCGAAAACTGCAGCAGGAATTTCATCGACTTTTCTCCTCAGGGGCGTGGCTGTGGCGCGATAATGCCGCCAACGTTCGCCATCCTTGTTCGTGAAGGCGCAATGTTAACGGCTAAGCCCGGGCTTGGCGATAACATTGTGGAAACCCGCAAGTGGCCATTTTTTATGTCGAAGGTCTTAACCGGGAAACTGGAAGCCCGTACCCATGGATAGACGCAGAT
>JAJZSW010000028.1 GCA_021849505.1 Pseudomonadota bacterium | reverse complement strand
GGACAGCGTGATGATCGACTGGAGCAACTCGGAGTTCTCGCGCCTGCGCCTGCAGTACGCGCGCGACCGGGCGATGCAGGGCGTGACCGACAACCAATGGACGCTGCAGTACATCATGAGCCTGGGCGCCCATGGCGCGCACAAGTTCTGAGGAGGCGGCGATGCGCATCCTGTTCATGTTCTTGGCCATGTTGGCTCTGCCGGCGCAGGCGGCGCTCAACATCTTCAGCACGGTGCCCGAATGGGCGGCGCTGGCGCAGGAGATCGGCGGCGCCAAGGTCAAGGCGGTTTCCGCCACGACTGCCCTGCAGGACCCGCATCGCATCGATGCGCGGCCCTCGCTGATCGCCCGTGCGCGCAACGCCGACCTGCTGCTGGCCACCGGCGCCGAGCTGGAAGCGGGCTGGTTGCCGGTGGTGTTGCGCGAGTCGGGCAACCCGCGCATCCAGGCCGGCCAGCCCGGCCATTTCGAGGCGGCGGCCTTCGTGCGCATGCTCGACGTGCCGGGCAAGCCGGACCGCGCCGGCGGCGATGTCCATGCCGAGGGAAACCCGCACATCCAGACCGATCCGCGCAACTTCCTCGCCGTCGGCGAAGCCCTGGCGGCGCGGCTGGCGCTGGCCGACCCGGCCAATGCGGTTGCCTACCGCAGCGGCTACGCCGCCTTCGCCGAGCGCTGGCGCACGCGCATCCAGCAGTGGGAGGCGCAGGCCGCGCCGCTCAAGGGCGTCGCCGTGGTCTCGCAGCACCAGGCCTGGGTGTATCTCTACGACTGGCTGGGGCTGCGCGAGGTCGCCGTGCTGGAGCCCAAGCCCGGCGTCGAGCCTTCGCTGGCCCATCTTGCCCGGGTGCGTGACGCGGCCGCGACGAGCAAGCCGCGCATGGCGATCCGCGCCGCCTACAACCCGCCGCGTGCGGCGGAGTGGTTTGCCCGGGAGGCGAAGGTGCCGGCCGTGGTGCTGCCCTTCACCGTCGGCGCGCCGGAGGCGGACGATCTGGCCGCCTTGTTCGAGACCACCGTGCAGCGGCTGCTGAAGGCGCTCAAATGAGCCTGACGGCCGCCGACGCCGGCCTGCTGGCGGCACCTTTCGCCGCCGGGCTGGTGGTGCTCGCCACCCATGTGCCGCTGGGCATGGCGGTGCTGCGCCGGGGCATCATCTTCATCGATCTGGCCGTGGCGCAGGTGGCGGCACTGGGCGTCATCATCGCCGGACTGTTGCATGTGGACGAAGACTGGGGCGCGCTGGCACCCTGGATCACCCAGCTTGCCGCCGCGACCGCGGCCCTGGCGGCGGCCGCGCTGCTGACCTACTCCGAGCGGCGCTGGCCGGATATCCAGGAGGCGCTGATCGGCCTGCTCTTCGTCGCGGCCGCGGCCGCCGGCATCCTGCTGCTGGCCGGCAACCCGCATGGCGGCGAACACCTGCGCGATCTGCTCGCCGGGCAGATCCTCTGGGTGGGCTGGGCGCAGATCGGCGCCGTCGCTGCACTGTCCGCCGCCGTGCTGGCAGGCAGGCGCTTTCTGGTGCGGCGCGACGCTGCTGGCGGTTTTGCCTTCTATGCGTTGTTCGCCGTGGCCGTCACCGCAGCGGTGCAACTGGTCGGGGTGCTGCTGGTCTTCGCCAGCCTGATTGCCCCGGCGGTGGCGACGCGGGGGCTGCCGGAGCAACGGCGCCCCGCCTATGCCTACGCAGTCGGTGCGCTGGGCTATGGCAGCGGCCTGGCGGTTTCGCTGGCCGCCGATCTGCCGGCCGGGGCCGCCATCGTCTGCGCCCTGGTGCTGCTGGCCGTTATCGGCCTGATGCTTCGATGCCGTCCCGCCAGCGCCGAGTTTTGAGGTTTTTGCAGAGGTAGAATCGCCACACCCCATTTCTGGAAGCGGTTCATGGAGCAGTATCACGGCACGACCATCCTCTCCGTCCGGCGCGACAATGTCGTCGCGCTCGGCGGCGACGGGCAGGTTACGCTCGGCAACATCGTGGTCAAGGCGAGCGCGCGCAAGATCCGTCGTTTGTACAGCGAGAAGATCCTCGCCGGTTTCGCCGGCGGGACGGCGGATGCCTTCACGCTGTTCGAGCGCTTCGAGGCGAAGCTGGAGAAGCACCAGGGCAACCTGCTGCGCTCGGCCGTCGAACTCGCGAAGGACTGGCGCACCGACCGCATGCTGCGGCGGCTCGAGGCGATGCTGGCGGTGGCCGACCGCGAGAATTCGCTGATCATCACCGGCAACGGCGACGTGCTGGAGCCCGAGCTCGGCATCGTCGCTATCGGCAGCGGCGGCGCCTATGCGCAGGCTGCCGCGCGGGCGCTGCTCGAGAACACCGCTCTGGCGCCGGCGGCGATCGTCAAGAAGTCGCTCGAGATCGCCGGCGACCTGTGCATCTACACCAACCAGAACCACCTGATCGAGGTGCTGGACTAAGCGCCGGCATGGGGATGCGGGAGATGGCCAAGACCTTGATCAAGCCGCGTGAATTGCCGATCGGCAGGCCGCTGCCCTGGAACATCTACGATCAGGATGGCACCCTGATGTTTGCCCGGGGAGTGGCGATCGATCCCGAAACCAAGGCGCGCGTATTCAAACCAGGCTTGCTGCGCGACGTCAATGTCGATGAGGGCGAACTGGTCACCGAACGCATCAAGGGCGCCGCCGACGAGCAGGCGAAAGAGGTGCGCCTCGCTTTCAGCGAAACGGGCGTCAGGCCCGGCGATGCCGTGCACCTGGTGCGCGAACTGGACGGGACGCGGCTGGCCGCCCGGCTGATCGGCTACCTGAAAAGCAAGTCGGTCATCATCACCGTCCCGGCGGACGAGCAGGGCACCATTTACCTCAAGGCGGGCGAATCCGTCGTCGTCAAGGTCTTTTCGGGCAAGCACGTCCTCGCGTTTCCCTGCACGGTGCTGGCCGGCGTCACCAATCCCTTTCCTCACCTCCATCTCAGCTATCCGGCGGAAGTGACCGGGATCGTGGTGCGGAAATCGGCGCGGGCGAACGTGCGCCTCATCGCGGCCATCGAGGTCGGCAGGGAGCAGGCGTCCGGCATCATCGCCGACCTGAGCACGGGCGGCGCGTCCCTGGCGACGCGCTTCCGGGGGATCGAGATCGGCAGCAGGATCGCCATCAATTTCAGGGTCGAACTGGCCGGCTGCCAGTACATCATGAAGATCGCCTGCCTGGTCAAGGCCGTTCGCGCCAACAACTCCGACCTGCTGGAGGGGGCGACGGTTTACGGGCTCCAGTTCTGCGACCTGCTGGCCGAAGACATCCTGATCCTCGGGCAGGTGGTCAGCCAGCATCAGGCCGAGACGAGAAATTCCTGACCCGACATTGGATGGTTTGCTGACCATGACACATATGACGCCGGCCGAGATCGTCTCGGAACTCGACAAGCACATCGTCGGGCAGGGCCGCGCCAAGCGCGCGGTGGCCATCGCGCTGCGCAACCGCTGGCGGCGCGCGCAGGTGGCCGAGCCGCTGCGCTCGGAGATCACCCCGAAGAACATCCTGATGATCGGCCCGACCGGTGTCGGCAAGACCGAGATCGCGCGCCGGCTGGCGCGGCTGGCCAACGCACCCTTCATCAAGGTCGAGGCGACCAAGTTCACCGAGGTCGGCTACGTCGGACGTGACGTTGACACCATCATCCGCGACCTCGCCGAGACGGCGATCAAGAACGCGCGCGAGCAGGCGATGAAGCAGGTCCGCGACCGCGCCCTCGATGCGGCCGAGGATCGCGTGCTGGACGTGCTGCTGCCGCCGGCCCGCGGGTTCGGAGAAGTCGGCGCTGGCGGGACGGCACCGGCAGAGGAAAGCGGCACGCGCCAGAAGTTCAGGAAGAAGCTGCGCGAGGGCGAACTCGACGACAAGGAAATCGAGATCGAAATCGCCGCGCCGGTGGCGAGCATGGAGATCGTGGCGCCCCCCGGCATGGAAGACCTGAGCCAGCAGCTGCAGGGGATGTTCCAGAGCCTCGGCGGCGGCAGGAAGCGCACGCGCAAGATGAAGATCGGCGAGGCGCTCAAGGCGCTCGCCGACGAAGAAGCAGCGCGGCTGATCAACGACGAGGAAGTGAAGGCGGCGGCGCTCAGGAACGTCGAGCAGAACGGCATCGTCTTCCTCGACGAGATGGACAAGATCGCCTCGCGCAGCGAGACGCAGGGCGCCGACGTGTCGCGCCAGGGCGTGCAGCGCGACCTGCTGCCGCTGGTCGAGGGCACGACGGTGTCGACCAAGTACGGCATGATCAAGACCGATCACATCCTGTTCATCGCCAGCGGCGCCTTCCACTTCGCCAGGCCGTCCGACCTGATCCCCGAATTGCAGGGGCGCTTTCCGATCCGCGTCGAGCTCGACTCGCTGTCGGTCGACGATTTCGAATGCATCCTGACGCAGACCGACGCCTGCCTGACCCGGCAGTATCAGGCACTGCTGGGCACGGAGGGCGTGCAGATCGAATTCGCCGCCGACGGCATCCGCCGCCTTGCGCAGATTGCCTTCGAAGTGAATGAAAAGACCGAAAACATTGGCGCACGGCGCCTGTACACCGTGATGGAAAAGCTGCTCGAGGATGTTTCCTACGCCGCCCCGGCCGGGGCGGTGTCCGTCGATGCCGCGCACGTCGATGCGCGGCTTGCCGAACTGGCGCAGCGCGAAGACCTTTCACGCTATGTACTCTGAAGCCCTGCCTGGCGCGTGGCGGAGAGGGAACCGCAGATGAGCGAGATCGTCGAGCTGACCGGCAAATATCCCAATATCGGCAATGTGTTCGCCAAGGCCCAGCAGGGCTTTCCGACGAATCTGGCCAGTCGGCATGAGCATCTGATGCGGGAGCTGGATGCGGCCTGGGGGACGGCGGAGGGCGTGCGCCTGCTCGACGAACTGATGTTTTCCGATCGTCCCGACCGGAACGGCTTTACCTACGATGTGATGATGGAGTTGTTTGCCCTGAAAGGTCATCACGATCGCCTGTATCCGCAGTTCGTCGGCAACCAGTTCGATCCTTTCGCTGCCGTGAAGCTGGTCGAGGAGGGTGGCAACCCGGCCCCCAAGGCGCCCCGGCGTGCGGCCTCCGCAGCGCCCGGTGCAGTTCGGCCCGTGGCGAGCAGTGCCAAGCCTGCCGCCCCCAGGCAGGCGGCTGTGGCGGATGCGGGGGGGGGCTGCTCCGGCGGTGGCGAGCGCTCCGGCGGACGCCCGCTGGCCGGAAATCTTCAGCCTTGACGAGCTGCGCAACCTGTTGAAACAGCGTGCCGCAGGCGAGCGCATGCCCCACCGCGACAAGCGCCTGATCGTCGAGATCCTGCAGCAATACGCCGCGCTTTCGAAAGCGGACGTCGATGCCGCGATCAAGCTGCAGGGCACTGCCCAGGGCAAGAAACGCGAACCGATCGGCAAAGTGCTCGTCAAGCTGGGCATGGTGGGGGAGGAGTTGGTGATCCGGGCGCTGTGCCTCCAGTACGGGGTGATCATGGTCAATCTCCAGCGGTTCCAGATCGATGCGGAGACCATGCGCCTGATTTCGCCCGAAGTCGCCCGGAGCCTGCGCGCGATTCCCGTCGCGGACATCGAGGGCACGCTGTTCCTCGCCGTCGAGAACCCCTTCGGCTTCGATCAGCGCGAGTACTTCACCTTCCTGACGAAGCGCAAGGTCGAACTGGTGATGGCCGCGGGTAGCCAGATCACCCGGCAGTTGCAGGCCATCGGGCAGGTGCGCTCGGTGCAGCAGGGCAAGGAAGAATTCCGCTCGCTGGCGCAGAAAGCGCTCGGCGAAACGGCCGGCGTCGAACTCATCAACGACGATGTCGATGACAACGGGGTGCTGAACCAGGACGACGCCTCGATCGTCGGCCTGGTCAACAAGATCATTTCCGATGCGGCCGAAGTGGGCGCGTCCGACATCCATATCGAAAGCTTCTACGGCGATCCGCTGGCCTACATCCGGCTGCGTCGCGACGGGCGCATGGAGGAGTATTCCCAGTATTCAGCCAGTTACCACCGGGCGGTCATCTCGCGCATCAAGATCATGTCCAATCTGGACATCTCCGAGCGGCGCATCGCCCAGGACGGCAAGATTTCCTTCGTGCGCGCCGGACGCGAGCGCATGGACCTGCGCGTGGCGACGATTCCGACCTCGCGCGGCATCGAGAACGTGTCGATCCGTCTGCTGCATGCGGGTGATCCTTACCCGATCGAAGCCCTCAAGATGTGCGAGCGCGACCTGGCCGTGTTCAAGCGCCTGATCCATCGGCCCTACGGCCTGATCCTGGTCTGCGGGCCGACCGGCAGCGGCAAGACGACCACGCTGCACTCGGCGCTGCGCGAACTGAACACGCCCGACAAGAAGATCTGGACCGCCGAGGATCCGATCGAGATCGTGCAGAAGAAGATCTGCCAGGTGCAGGTGAATCCGAAGATCGGCTGGACCTTCGCAACGGCCCTGCGTTCCTTCCTGCGCGCCGATCCGGACATCATCATGATCGGCGAGATGCGCGACCAGGAAACCGCGAAGATCGCGCTCGAAGCCTCCATGACCGGCCACGTCGTGCTGTCGACGCTGCATACCAATTCGGCCTCAGAAACCACCGCACGCCTGCTCGACCTCGAGATCGACCCGTTCAACCTGGGCGACGCCCTGATCTTCATTCTCGCCCAGCGCCTGACGCGCAGCCTCTGTCCGCATTGTGCCGAGAAGATCCCGCTCGGTACCGCGGAAATCGACGACCTGACGACGGAGTATCACTATTCGGCACACAAGCGCTCTCCCTCGATGACCGAGCGCGAGCAGATCGTGCGTGGGTGGAAGCGTCAGCTGACGAAGGGCGCCGACCTTGCCTTGTGGAAGGCGAAGGGCTGCGATCATTGCGCGATGGAAGGCTTTCGGGGACGCGTGGCGCTGTTCGAGCTGATGGAAGCGACGCCGGAAATCCGCGAACTGGTGGTGCATAAGTCGCCGGCTTCCGAATACCAGCGCATCGCCGTCGAGCAGGGCATGCGCACGCTCAAGCAGGATGGCATCGAGAAAGCCCTGCTCGGCCTGACCGACATGGCCGAAGTGCGCGGCGCATGCAATTGATCCCACCCCGCAATCGCCGCTGTGCGGCGATCTCCCCTCAAGGGGCCAAGAAACACTCGGGGCGGCCCTTCGAGTTTCTTGTGACTACAGCAGCGGCAGCTCGTTCGCCAGCAGTTCCTCGACGGTTTCGCGCTTGCGGATCAGGCGTGCCTCGCTGCCATCGACCATGACCTCGGCGACGCGCGGACGCGTGTTGTAGTTGGAGCTCATCGCCATGCCGTAGGCGCCGGCCGAGAGGATCGCCAGCAGATCGCCTTCGGCGAGTGCCAGCTCGCGATCGTGGCCGAGGAAATCGCCCGATTCGCAGATCGGGCCGACGATTTCATAGCGCAGGGGCTTTCCGGGTGCCGTCCCGCCAGCGCCGACTTTGATAATGTCATGCCAGGCATCGTAAAGGGCGGGACGGGCGAGATCGTTCATTGCCGCATCGACCACCGCGAAGTTCTTTTGCTCGCCATGCTTGAGCACCTCGACCCGCGTCAGCAGCAAACCCGCGTTGCCCACGAGCGAGCGGCCGGGTTCCACCAGCAACATCTCCTGGCGGCCGGAGAGTCGCTGGAGCATCGGTGCAAGGTAGTCCGCTACCGCAAGAACGTTTTCATCGCGATAACGAATCCCCATGCCGCCGCCGAGATCGATGTGTTCGAACGTGATGCCCGACGCAGCGAGTGTATCGATGAGCTCCAGCAGCTTGCCGGCGGCGTCTGCCGCCGGCTGCGGGTCGAGCAGCTGCGAGCCGATGTGGCAGGCGATGCCGCGGATGCGCAGATGGGGCAGCGCCTGCGCGCGCCGGTACAGTGCCGCGGCCTGATCGAATGGCACGCCGAATTTCGCCGACTTCAGGCCGGTGGAAATGTAGGGGTGGGTCTTCGGATCGACATCCGGGTTGACGCGCATGGCGATGGCGGCCTGCTTGCCAGTCTCGCCGGCGACCTTGTCCAGCAGTTCCAGTTCGCTGGCGGATTCCACATTGAAGCAATAGATGTTGTGCTGCAGCGCCGCGCGCATTTCCGCGCGCGACTTGCCGACGCCCGAAAACACCACCTTGCCCGGATCGCCGCCGGCCGCGAGCACGCGCTCCAGCTCTCCGCCGGACACGATGTCGAACCCGGCGCCAAGCTGAGCAAACAGCTTGAGGATCGACAGGTTCGAGTTGGCCTTGACGGCATAGCAGATGCGGGCATTGCGGCCGGCCAGCGCGTCGCGATAGCCGCTGTAAGCGGCGACAAGCGCGCTGCGCGAGTAGACGTAGCAGGGCGTGCCGAAACGTTCGGCGATGCCGGCGAGCGGGACAGCTTCGATGCGGAATTCGGGTGAAGCGTTGATGATCGGGTTCATTGGGGAGCGGGTTTGGGTTCGGCCGGGACCGGGCTGCTATGATCGGGAGACTTGGCGACCGCGGACTTTCCCAGGGTGCCGGCCGGTGCGGTGGGCAGGGTGAGCGCGCCTTTGTTGCCGCACCCCGCAAGCATGGGGACGGCGGAGGAAATCAGGCAGCAGCAGGCAATGGTGCGGATATGCGGTTTCATGGCGAAATGTTACAACATGGAGGTGATGTGGAAGAACGTGAGTTCCTGGCCTTGGCGGATGCGGAACTGGCAAGCATCGAAGGCGCGCTGGAGCGGTTGCAGGCCGCGACGGATGCTGACTGGGATTTCGAGATCAAGCCGGGGGGCATCATCGAGCTCGATTTTGCCGATGACAGCAAGATCATCATCAATCGCCATGCTGCCGCCCGGGAGATCTGGGTTGCCGCGAAGTCGGGTGGTTTCCACTTCAAGCCGCCGGCAGGCGCTGGTGCGCACTGGCAGGACACGCGCGATGGCAGGAGCCTCGCGGCCGTGCTGGCGCGCTGCATCGGCGCACAGTCAGGGAAGCCGACGCGGCTCGACTGGTAATCAGCGGTTACGTTCCGGAGCGAGCGGCCGCACCTGGGCATCCTGTACCGGCGCGGCGGGTTCCTTGCCGAACAGCCGCAGGAAGTCGGGCAGGAAGGATTCCTTTTCGGCAGGCGGTTCGGGCAGCGATTCCCGATAGACGTAATCCGAAACTGACGCTCCGGTGGCCGGGTCGTGCCCTTCGATGCGCAGCATGCCCGCCGGCATCTCGAACTGCATTTCGGGGACGTCCTTGAGCGCCACCTGCATGAAATCGATCCAGATCGGCAGGGCGGCCCGGCCGCCCGTTTCGCCATTGCCCAGCCGCTTCGGCTGATCGAAGCCCATCCAGGCGATGCCGACCAGCGATGGCTGGTAACCGCAGAACCAGGCATCCACATAGTCGTTGGTGGTGCCGGTCTTGCCGGCCAGATCCGGGCGTTTCAATACCTGCCCCGCACGCGCCGCGGTACCGCGGCGCACGACGTCCTGCAGCATGCTGTTCATCACCCAGGCATTGCGCGCGTCGATGATGCGCAGCGACTCGTCGCCTGCCTGCACGGGACTGGTTTCGGCAAGCACCTTGTCGTTGGCGTCCCGGATCTGCTTGATGATGAAAGGCTCGATCTTGTAGCCGCCGTTGGCGAGCACGGCGTAAGCGGCGAGGTGCTGCCAGGGCGTGACGTTGCCCGCGCCGAGGGCGAGCGTCAGGTAAGGGGGGTTCTTGTCGGCATCGAAGCCGAAGCGCGTCACATAGTCCTGGGCATAATGAGGCCCGACCGCACGGACCAGCCGGATCGAAACCATGTTCTTCGATTTCGTCAGCGCATTGCGCAGGGTCATCGGGCCTTCATACTTGCCGTCGTAATTCTTGGGTTCCCAGGCCTGGCTGCCGGTTTCCTCGGCGGACACCGACAGGGGTTCGTCGGGGAACACCGAGAGCGGCGTATAGCCTTTCTCCAGTGCAGCGGAATAGACGAAGGGTTTCATGCTGGATCCGGGCTGCCGCCAGGCCTGCGTGACATGATTGAACTTGTTGGTGGCGAAGTCGAATCCGCCGACGAGGGCACGAATCGAGCCATCTTGCGGACTCGCGGCGACGAAGGCGGCCTCGACTTCGGGCCGTTGGGCGATCTGCCAGCGGCCGTTGCCGTCCTGGTTCAGTCGGATGATGGCGCCACGCCGTAGCCGCTTGTTGGGCGGCGCCTTGCTGTCGAGCATGCTTTGGGCGAATCTCAGGCCGGCACTGTCCACGCTGACGATCTCGCCCCCCGGCAGATAGGCGCGCAGCTTGGCCGGACTGGCTTCCAGCACCAGTGCCGCCCGCAGGTCGGGCTCATCCTGCATGTCCCCGATCAGGTCTTCGAGGCTGTCGTCATCGTCGCCGACGACCGCCTTCATGTCCACATAGGCTTCGGCGCCGCGATAGCCATGACGCCGATCGTAGGCGATGACCGCCTGACGCACACTGCGGTAGGCGGCTTCCTGCTCCTTGCGGGTCAGCGTCGTGATGACCCTGATTCCCGAGGTATAGGCGTCAGGAAAGGCATCAACCGCGATCTGGCGCGCCATTTCCGCAACGTGGTCGGCCTTGAGGGCGAAATTGTCGATCTGCCGGCGCACCTGCAGGGGTTCCTGGCGGGCCTGCTCGTATTGCGCCGCGTCGATGAAGTTGAGGTCGCGCATGCGCCGCAGGACATACTGCTGGCGGAGTGTTGCCCGTTTCGGATTGGCGACCGGGTTGAAGCTCGAGGGTGCCTTCGGCAGGCCGGCGAGCATGGCCATCTCGGCGATCCTGAGATCCTTGATGTCCTTGCCGAAGTAGATACGGGCCGCCGCCGCGAAGCCATAGGCGCGCTGGCCGAGATAGATCTGGTTCAGGTAGATCTGGAGGATTTCATCCTTCGAGAGGCTGTTCTCGATTTTGAAGGCCAGCAGAACCTCGTAAAGCTTGCGTGTCAGCGTCTTTTCCGAACTCAGGAAAAAATTGCGCGCCACCTGCATCGTGATGGTCGAGGCGCCCTGACGTTTCCCTCCGCCGACGAAATTCGCGAAAGCGGCACGCAGGATGCCCATGGTGTCAACGCCGGGATGCTGATAGAAACGTTCGTCCTCGGCGGCCAGAATCGCCTGCTTCATGGCCTCCGGGACGTCTTGGACGCGGACGAAATGGCGCCGTTCCTCGCCGAACTCCCCGATCAGATGCCCGTCGGCGGTGTAGACCCGCAAGGGAATCTTGGGTTGATAGTCGGTCAGAATGTCGATCGACGGCAGGCGGGGGTAGGCAAGAATCAGCACAATGCCCAGCAGGGCAAGCGCGGCGAGTGCGGCACCCATGACTACGCCGATCGGCAGAAGTATCCAGCGGAACATGTCTTCGTCTTAATATGGGAAAGTCGGATCGGCAGGTTTGGGATTATAGTGACCGTTTGCTAATAAAGACCTTTCAGCCGGCTAAAGACGGACCTTGACGATGTGTTGCGTCGATACAGGTCGAAAAATATTCGGGCCACGCTATTCAAAAAATATCTTTACAGCCGATAAGCTTGCTGCTAGCATTTAAATCGAAGTATTGATTATTAATGTAACTATCTGAATATCAAGGATTATCTTGGATTTCGACTTTTCGATCCTGAATCCGAAAGCGCGTTCGCTGGTGGGTCTGAACATCAGTTCTTCGGCAGTCAAGATGGTTGAGCTGTCAGGCGGACGCGGCGGGGACTATCAGTTGGAGTGCTATGCCATCGAGCCGCTGCCCGAAGGGGCGGTGATGGATGGCAATATCTCCAATCATGACGGGGTGACGGAAGCGATAGCCCGATGCTGGAAGCGGCTCGACACTGCGACAAAGTATGTAGCGATGGCCTTGCCCGCGGCGGCGGTGATCACGAAAAAGATCATTCTCCCCGCCGGCCTGCGCGAATCTGCGATGGAAGTCCAGGTCGAGTCGGAGGCGAATCAGTACATCCCATTTACGCTCGAAGAAGTCAATCTGGACTTCCAGGTGATCGGTCCGACGCCGACCGATCCGGACGAGGTGGAGGTCTTGATCGCCGCTTCACGCAAGGAAGGCGTGGAGGATCGGGTGGCCTGCGCCGAAGCGGCCAAGCTCAAACCGGTTGTCATGGATGTGGAATCCTACGCGACGCTTGCCGCGTTCGAACTGGTGCGCGATCAGTTTTCCGGCAGCACGGCGGAGAGGATCTTTGCGCTGGTCGATATCGGCGCGAATGCCATGAAGGTGACGGTCATGCGCGGTGACCAGCAGATCTATAACCGGGAGCAGGCATTCGGCGGCAACCAGCTCACGCAGGATATCGTGCGGGCCTATGGTATGGGTTACGAAGAAGCAGAGACGCTGAAGCGTACCGGTCCGATGCCGGACAACTACGAAGCCGAAATACTGCGGCCCTTCCTGGACAATCTGGCACTGGAAATATCGCGTGCCATGCAGTTTTTCTTCACTTCCACCCAGTACAGCGAAGTCGATCATATCGTGCTGATGGGAGGCGGGGCGTTGCTCCCGGGGGTCGCCCAGGTCGTGGCGGAGCGCACGCAAATCGATACCGTGATGGCGAATCCGTTCGCGAAGATGACGATGTCGCAACGCGTTCGGCCCAAGCAGTTGCTGCAGGACGCGCCGTCGCTGATGGTGGCCTGCGGGCTGGCGTTGCGGAGGTTTGATCAGTGATCCGCATCAATCTTCTCCCGCACCGCGAAGAAAGGCGCAAGGCGCTGCGCCAGCAGTTCTATGCGCTGTCGGCCCTGGTGGCCACGCTGGCGCTGTTCATCTGGTTTGTCGGCTACAGCCTGATCGAGGCCATGAGCGAGCATCAAGCCGAAAAGAATCGTTTCCTGAAGGGCGAGATTGCCGTTCTCGACAAGCAGATCGAGGAAATCAAGAAGCTGAAGGAGCAGACGGAGTCGCTCTTGCAACGCAAGCAGGTGATCGAATCCCTGCAGGCGAATCGCACGGAGACCGTCCACCTGTTCAATGAACTGGCACGCCGGTTGCCCGCTGGCGTTTATCTCAAGTCGATCAAGCAGGAAGGCCAGAAAATCACGCTGGTCGGCTATGCCCAGTCCAATGCCCGGGTTTCGACCTTGATGCACAACCTGGATGAATCGCCGATTCTTGAAAGGCCGGTCCTGATCGAGATCAAGGCTGCCCAAGTCGCCAAGCGGCGCATGAGCGAATTCTCGATGAGCATCTTTTTCTCGCGGCAGTCAAGCGCTGAGCAGCCTGCCGCTGCTGCGAAAAAACCCGGGGCGGGCAAATGAAAAAGCTGAGCATGATGCCCATCAAAGCGAAGTTTGAGCTGCCCAAGATCGATTTCCAGGCCGTCGCGGAAGACTTCCGGACGCTGGACCCGAAGGATCCCGGCGCCTGGCCGCTGGTGCCGCGGATAGTCATCCTGGCCGGCATGTTCCTGGCGTTGATTGCGGCGGCTGCCTGGTTTGGCTGGCAGGTTCAGTACGAGGAGCTTGACGCCAAACGGCAGGAGGAAGTGAAGCTGAAGGATGACTGGCTGGCGAAGAAGAAACAGGCGGTGAACCTCGATGCCTATCGCAACCAGCTGGTGGAAATCGAGCGCTCGTTCGGCGCACTCTTGAAGCAGCTTCCCAATGCGGCAGAGATGGAATCCCTGCTGGTTGATATCAACCAGGCGGGGCTGGGCAGGGGGTTGCAGTTCGAGTTGTTCAAGCCGGGCGCGGAGGTCGTGAAGGATTTCTATGCGGAATTGCCGATCACCGTCAATTTGAGCGGGTCTTATCATGATTTCGGCTCCTTTGCCGGCGACATCGCCAAGCTGCCGCGTATCGTGACCCTGAACGATATCAATGTCACGCAAGGCAAGACGGGCGAGGTGCTTGCGCTGGCCACGACCGCCAAGACATTCCGCTATCTTGACGAAGAAGAGATGGCTGCGCGCAAGAAGCAGGAAAAAGCCAAGGGAGCGAAGAAATGAAAGCGCTTGTCCTGGGGCTGATGGCAGCGGCCTTGCTTGCCGGTTGTGCGGAGAGGGGGCACGGTGAGATCAAGCAATGGATGGAGGAGTCCTCCCGTGACTTGAAGGGTGGCATCCCTCCCTTGCCGGAACTGAAACCCTTTCCGGTCGTATCGTACGATGCGGCCGACAAGATTGACCCTTTCAATGCGTTGCGTATCGAGCCGGAAAGAAAGGAAGCCGGCGGTGCCAACAAGCCTGATTTTGATCGCCCAAGGGAGCAGCTTGAAAGTTTCCCGCTCGAGACGATCAGCTTCATCGGCATTGTCGATAAGACCAAGAGCAAAGCTCGGCACGCCGTCGTCCAGGTTGATGGTGTCGTTTACCAGGTTGGCAAGGGCAACTACATGGGCCAGAACTTTGGCCGCATTGTCGATATCACCGGCAGTGAAATCGTTCTGAAAGAAATTGTGCAGGATCCGAGTGGCCAGACTTCCGATTGGGTGGAAAGACAGATGACCCTGCAGTTACAGGAAGGGTCGCAGGGCAAGGAGTCGAAGAAATGAAAATTATGCGCTTCGTATGGACATGTCTGGCCATGTGGTTGGCGGCTTCAACGCTGTCGTTTGCACAAGGGCAGCCAGCCGCCGGCAAGCAGAATGTCATCGAGAGTCTGGTGGTCAGCAAGGCGGGCGGGAATACCGTGCTGAAAATCGGGCTGCTGAACGAGGTCAATGCAACCCCGTCCAACTTCACCATCGCCAATCCGTCGAGAATCGTCTTCGATTTTCCGGGAACCGACAACGGCCTTGGGCATAGCAACAAATCCGTCAACGAAGGGATTCTGCGCAGCTACAGCCTGGTGCAGGCGGGCGATCGCTCGCGGCTGGTGCTGAATCTGGCGAAAAATTCCCGCTTCGAAGCGAGAAACGAAGGCAAGCTTCTGTTCATTACCTTGTTGGATGATGCCAACAGTGACCTCGGTACGGCAGCTGCACCACAGATCCAGCATTTCGCGCAGATCGGCAAGGATCAGGAAAGCGCTGTCCGTAATATCCAGTTCAGGCGCAACAAGGAGGGTGCGGGGGTCGTCCTCGTCGACCTATCTTCCAGCGACACCGCGATCGATGTCAGCCAGAAGGGCTCCAAGCTGTTCGTCGGTTTCAAGAAAACCCAATTGCCGGAATCATTGCGCCGGCGGCTCGATGTCGTCGATTTCGGTACCCCCGTCACTGCGGTCAATACCAAAGCCGAAGGTGATGGCATCACGATGGAAATCGTTCCCACCGGCCTTTGGGAGCACACGGCCTATCAGACCGACAACCAGTTCATCGTCGAGGTGCGACCGGTCAAGGAAGATCCCAACAAGCTCTTCCAGGGAACCAAGCGGGGCTATCAAGGCGAGGCGATCTCACTCAATTTCCAGAACATTCCGCTGCGCGAACTGCTCCATGTATTCGCCGACATCACCAATTTCAACATCGTCATCAGCGATTCGGTCGGCGGTAATGTCTCCCTACGCCTCAACGATGTGCCTTGGGACCAGGCGCTGGAAATCGTCCTGCAGCAGAAAAATCTTGCCATGCGGAAGAGCGGCAGCGTGATCTGGATTGCCCCCCAGGATGAGTTCGTCGCGCGCGACAAGAACGAAATCGAAGCACGTAATGCAGCGGTTGCGGCCGAGGTTCCGCGCATGGAGGTGTTTCAGCTTGAATATCAGAAGGCTGAAGATTTTGCCAAGTTGCTTGAGCAAAGCGTTCAACAAACGGGCAGTAGCACCGAAAAGTCACAGGGCGGATTCTTGTCATCGCATGGGAGGGTGGTTATCGACAGGCGATCCAATCAGGTGTTCGTGTACGATGTGCCCACGAAACTAACCATGATCGGGGAGTTGCGCGCGAAGGTGGATCGCGCTCCGAAACAGGTGCTTATCGAAGCACGTATCGTCGAAGCGGACAAAACCTTTTCCAAGACTCTGGGTGCCAGGCTTGGCGTACATGATTATCGCGGCGCCGAAGTCGGTCATCGCATCCTCGGCAACAATAGCCCGCGCTTTGCCATCGGTGGTTCGATTCTCGACCCCGGCGCACACACTGGGCAAGTCGATACGACACCGGACTTTATTAGAGATGCCATGAGCGTCAATCTTCCTGCCACCTCAATAGGAGCAGCAACAGCACAGACTGGACAATTCTCCCTCGTCCTCTTCAATAGCGCCAAAACGCAATTCCTCAATCTTGAACTTTCCGCGCTTGAAGCCGACCGCAACGGGAAAATAATTTCGAATCCGCGCGTCGTCACGGCTAACCAGGTTGAAGCCTTGATTGAGCAGGGTACGGAGATACCTTATCTTCAGTCCAGCGCTTCAGGTGCCGCCAATGTCGCCTTCAAGAAAGCCGTCCTCTCGCTCAGGGTCACACCGCAAATCACCCCGGAAGGGCGCGTACTCATGAAACTGATCATTACCAAAGACGCCCCCTCGACAGTGCCTATTCCTGGCACGATAGGTACACAGATCGCCATCGACACCAAAAAGGTCGAAACTGAGGTGTCGGTCGATAACGGCGGAACCGTCGTCATCGGCGGTATCTACATGCAGAACAGCACGAACACTGTACAGCGCATACCGTTGCTCGGCGATCTCCCCTATGTGGGTTTCCTGTTCAGACAAAAATCCACAAATGACGAAAGCCGCGAACTTCTGGTTTTCATAACCCCCAAGATTGTCGATGAAACGCTGACTACCTTGCGCTGAGATTGGCTAGTCGCACAGAAAACTGCATCCTTGTCGGCATGATGGGGTCGGGCAAGACGACCCTGGGCAGGCGTCTGGCCAAGGAGTGCAATCGGGAATTCGTCGATCTGGATCGCGAGATCGAGCGTCGCAACGGCGTAAGCGTCGCAACCATCTTCGAAATCGAGGGCGAGGGCGGCTTCCGGCAGCGGGAATCCCAGTTGCTTGCCGAGATAGCGCAATCGGAAGGTTTGATTGTCGCCACTGGCGGCGGCATCGTCCTGAGCCCGCTCAACCGGGCACGGTTGCTGACCAGCCCGGGCGTTGTATATTTGCATGCAACGGCAAGTCTGCTCTATGCGCGTACCCGCAACGACCGCAGTCGGCCCCTGCTGCAAGTGGCCAATCCGCTGGCCAGGATCCGTCAACTGGTCGAGCAACGGGACCCGCTCTACCGCGAAGTTGCCGACGTCGTGATCGAAGCCGGGCGCGAACCCGGAGCCGTCGTGGAAGAGATCAAGGCATGGATGCCGACCCTTGTGCCAACCCTATGCAAACACTGACCATCAACCTGCAGGAACGCAGCTATCCGATTCTCATCGGGTCCGGACTGCTCGATTCGTCCTGGCAGACTTACGCGCATCTGCTGGGCAAGCGGTCGTGCATCGTCTCCAATGAAACCGTCGCGCCTCTGTATCTGGAACGCGTGCAGGCCGCGCTCGCGAAAGTCGGCGCTGGCACGACGGCACTCGTGCTGCCCGATGGGGAAAGCTTCAAGACTGGTGCGACGCTCGATCAGATATATGACCATCTGCTGGCCGAGCGCTGCGACCGGACCACGACGATCATTGCCCTCGGCGGCGGCGTCATCGGCGATCTGGCCGGCTTCGCCGCGGCGACCTACCAGCGCGGCGTGCCCTTCATTCAAGTGCCGACCACCTTGCTGGCCCAGGTCGATTCGTCGGTGGGCGGCAAGACGGGCATCAATCATCCGCGCGGCAAGAACATGATCGGCGCGTTCTGGCAACCCAGACTGGTGGTTGCCGATACCGACACGCTGAATACGCTGCCCGACCGTGAGCTGTCGGCCGGACTCGCCGAGGTCATCAAGTACGGCCTGATCCGCGACCTGCCATTCCTGGAATGGCTGGAAATGAACATGGACAAGCTGATGGCGCGGGACGCGGCCGCGCTATCGTGGGCAATCGAGCGTTCCTGCGCCAACAAGGCGGAAGTGGTCGCCGCGGATGAACTGGAAACCGCCAGGGAAGGCGGGCGTGCCCTGCTGAATCTCGGCCATACCTTCGGCCACGCCATCGAAACCGGAATGGGGTACGGCAACTGGCTGCACGGTGAAGCGGTCGCGGCCGGCACGATGATGGCCGTCGAACTTTCGCGCCGGCTCGGCTGGCTCGCCGATGCGGATGTCGAGCGGGCGCGCAGACTGTTTCACCGCGCCCGGCTGCCGGTCGCCGGACCACGGCTGGGCACGGACACCTATCTGGACCTGATGGGCCATGACAAGAAGGTCATCGCCGGTCGCCTGCGGCTGGTGCTGCTCAAGCGTCTGGGTGCAGCCGTGACTTATGCCGATGCCGCGCAGGGCGAGATTCGTGCCGCCATCGATGCCTGCTGTGCCTGAGCTGGCCGGCTACGCCGTCAGCGAGCAATCTTCCGCGGGGCGTGTCGTCCCGGAGCCGCGTCCCAAGGCGCGCGGCGAATTCCAGCGCGACCGGGACCGCATCATCCATTCGACGGCATTCCGGCGGCTGGAGTACAAGACCCAGGTCTTCGTCAATCATGAGGGCGACCTGTTCCGGACGCGTCTGACGCATTCGATCGAGGTTGCCCAGATCGCGCGTTCGATCGCCCGGGCGCTCAGGGTGAACGACGACCTGACGGAAGCGATCGCCCTGGCGCACGACCTGGGGCATACGCCCTTCGGCCACGCCGGACAGGATGCGCTCAACGAATGCATGGCCGACTTCGGCGGGTTCGAACACAACCTGCAATCGCTGCGCATCGTCGACAAGCTCGAGGAGCGCTACGGTGCCTTCGACGGATTGAATCTGATGTTCGAAACGCGCGCGGGCATCCTCAAGCATTGCTCCCCGGCCAGGGCAAGGGAACTCGGGGACATCGGCAGCCGATTCCTCGCGGACCGGCGTCCGTCGCTGGAGGCGCAGATCTGCAATCTGGCGGACGAGATCGCCTACAACAATCACGATGTCGACGACGGCCTGCGCTCGGGCCTCATCGAAGTGGAACAAATGGAAGCGGTCAGCCTGTACGCGCGGCATTGCCGTAGTGCCAGCGCCGACTTTCCGGGACTGCGCGGGCGGCGGCTGATTCACGAAACAGTGCGGCGCATGATCGACGCGCTGGTCACCGACCTGCTCGCCGAAACCGCCCGACGGCTGGCAGACTCCGGCGTGGCGAGCCCCGCCGACGTTGCGGCGGCGCCGCTGCTGGCCGGATTCTCGGCGGAGATGCATGCCGAAAACCGCGAACTCAAGTCCTTTCTGCGCGACAACCTCTACCGCCACTATCGCGTGCAACGCATGACCACGAAGGCGCGCCGCATCGTGCGCGACCTGTTTGGCGCATTCCACTCCGACGTGCGGCTGCTGCCGACGGAATACCGCGCGCGCGCGGACCGCGAGGGGGCGCCGCGCGCCATCGCCGATTACATCGCGGGCATGACCGACCGCTATGCGGTTAAGGAGCACCGGCGCCTGTTCGCCGTCGGCATGGACTGAGAAGGCATGGCTAACCTGTTCCATCCCACCACCGGCTTGCCCGAACTGGATGCGGTCCTTTGCGGGGTGCAACCCGGCGACAACATCGTCTGGCAGGTCGAGTCGCTAGACAAGTACCAGGCCCTGGTCGAACCTTATGCCGCCGCTGCTCGCGCCGCCCGGCTGCACCTGATTTATTTCCGCTTCGCCGATCATCCGCCCTTGCTGGACGCAGTGGAAACGCACCGTCCCGACCCGGCAGAGGGTTTCGACGCTTTCGTGGATCAGGTCCACTCGGTCATCGAGGCGGCAGGGCGCGAGACGCTCTACGTGTTCGACTGCCTGTCGTATCTGGCCGACACCTGGCAGTCGGACCGCATGCTGGGCAATTTCTTCCGTCTGACCTGTCCGCGCCTGCTTGATCTGGATACCGTCACCTATTTCGGCGTGTTCCGCAACCGCCATGCCCCGTCGGCCATCGGGGTGATCACCGATACCACGCAGTTTTTCATCGACGTCTTCCGCTGCCGCGAAAAGCTCTACCTGAGGCCGATCAAGGTCCAGCATCGTTCGACGGCCGCGATGAATCTGATCCACGCCTGGGAGGCGGGTGACCGTTTCCGCCCGGTACGCGACAGCGGCACCGTATCGGAAATCCTTGCCAATTCGCAGTGGCCGGGGCTGGAGGACAGCACCTTCGTCGGTCACTGGGCACGAGAGTTCGCCGCCGCGAAAGCAGTGGCGGCGGCAAGACGCGCCGGTTTTCCCGACCCCGCCGAAGAGGAATGGTTCGCGCGGCTGAGCCGCTTGATGTTCCCGGGCGATCCGGCGATGACGCGCCTGATCGACGAATACCTGCGGCTCGACGACCTGCTTACGGTGCGGACGCGCATGATCGGCAGCGGTACCATCGGCGGCAAGGCGCTCGGCATGTTGCTGGCGCGCGCCGTGTTGCGCCGCGACGCGCCCCAGCTCGACGCGCGGCTCGAAGCCCATGATTCCTTCTACGTCGGCACCGAGGTGTTCGACACCTTTCTCGTCCACAACGACCTGTGGTGGATCCGCCGTCGCCAGCGCGACCCGGAACATTACCTGGACGAAGTCGAGGAGGCGCGCGCGCGCATGCTCGACGGCCGTTTCTCCCCGACGATCTTGCACCAGTTCGAGGGCATGCTCGAATACTTCGGCGAATGGCCCTTCATCGTGCGCTCCAGCTCGCGTCTCGAGGACCGCTACGGCAATGCATTCGCCGGGCAGTACGACAGCGTGTTCTGCGCCAATCGCGGTCCCTGGGAACAGCGCGTCGAAAGTCTGCTCGACGCGGTGCGCCGGGTCTACGCCAGCACAATGAGCGAGCAGGCGCTGCGCTATCGCGAGCGGCGTGGCCTGCTTGGCGAAAACGAGCAGATGGCCGTGCTCATCATGCGCGTGTCGGGAACGGCAGGCGGGCCGTATTTCCATCCGCATGCTGCCGGCGTCGGCCTGTCGGTGAACCCGTATCGCTGGAATCCGCAGATCGACATGAAAGCCGGCGTGATCCGGCTGGTGGCAGGTCTGGGCACGCGCGCGGTGGATCGCACGGACGACGACTACACGCGATTGGTGGCCTTGAATGCGCCGGAAATGCGGCCGGAGACGAATTTTGGCGAGATCGCCCGCCATGCCCAGCGGCGTATGGATGCCCTCGATCTTGACGCCGACCGCATCGTCAGCGGGCCGTTTGCGGAAATGGTGCGCGAGCAGGCCGATTTTCCGCTCGAACTGTTCACCACGCGCGAAGAGGCCGGCAAGCCCGCCTTCCTGACCTTTGATCGTCTGCTGAACGAGACGCCGCTGGTCGCCGACCTGCGCGACATGCTGGCGACCCTGCATACTGCCTATCGTCATCCGGTGGAAATCGAGTTCGCGTTGAATGTCCTGCCGGAAGGGGGTTACCGCATCAACCTGCTGCAATGCCGCCCGCTGCAGATGCGCAGCGCGGATGCGGACGGGAGCATTACTCCCCGCGAGGATCTGCCGACACCGATCGAGGCTCAAGGGGCGGTGATCGGCCCGAGCCGCCACCTGCATCCGGACCGGCTGGTCTATATCCTGCCGTCCCGCTATGGGGCGATGAACCAGAGCGATCGGCTCGAGGTGGCCCGCCTGATTGGCCGCATCAACCAGGCCTGCGTTGGCCATACCCTCGTGCTGCTAGGGCCGGGACGCTGGGGCACGCGCGACCTCTGGCTCGGCCTGCCGGTGAGCTTCAACGAAATCAACCGGGTTGCCGCGCTCTGCGAGATCGTCGCGATGAACGAGAATCTCGTTCCCGACGTTTCGCTGGGTACCCATTTTCTCAACGAGTTGATCGAGGCCGACATGCTTTATTTTGCGCTGTTTCCAGGGCGGCAGGGCAACCGGCTGGATGAGGACTACCTGCTCAGCCAGCCAAATCACCTGGCGGACATGCTGCCCGCAGACGAGAAGTATGCGGACGCGGTACGGGTGATCAATCTGCCGGCCGGCGGGGCTTTGCTGCTTGCCGATGCGGAAAACCAGCGCGTCGCGATCCAGTTCCGCGCCGACTGACCCGATCTGGCGCTTTGCACAAGAATCGTGCAAGGGCGTATAGTCCTTGCCCCGGAATGGTGCAATGCCTTGACATGGCCGAGTCAGCAGACAAGCCTAATCCAACTTTATTTTTATATCAAAGGGAGCGACGGGAAATGAAATACAAGAATCTTGCGGACTTCATGGATTACGTGCGGGCACGCGATCCCAACCAGCCGGAATTTCTGCAGGCGGTGCAGGAAGTCATGGGCAGCCTGTGGAGCTTCATTGCCGCCAATCCGCAGTATGCGGATGCTGCGTTGCTCGAGCGCCTGGTCGAACCCGAGCGCGCCATCCAGTTCCGCGTTTCGTGGCTGGATGACAAGGGCGAGGCGCATGTCAATCGCGCCTTCCGCATCCAGCACAATTCGGCGATCGGCCCGTTCAAGGGCGGCATGCGTTTCCATCCCTCCGTCAACCTGTCGATCCTGAAGTTCCTCGCCTTCGAGCAGACCTTCAAGAATGCATTGACCACGCTGCCGATGGGCGGCGGCAAGGGTGGCTCCGATTTCGATCCGAAGGGCAAGAGCCGCGGCGAAATCATGCGTTTCTGCCAGGCGCTGATGGTCGAACTGTATCGCCATCTCGGCCCTGATACCGACGTGCCGGCCGGCGACATCGGTGTGGGCGGACGCGAAGTCGGCTTCATGGCCGGCATGATGAAGAAACTGTCAAACAATGCCGCCTGCGTGTTTACCGGGCGCGGCCTGTCCTTCGGCGGCAGCCTGATCCGTCCAGAAGCGACGGGTTACGGCCTGGTCTATTTTGTGCAGGAACAGCTGGCACGCAAGCACATGAGTTTCGATGGCCTGCGCGTATCGGTGTCCGGCTCAGGCAACGTCTCGCAATATGCGATCGAAAAGGTGCTCGAGCTCGGCGGCAAGGTGGTGACCTGCTCGGATTCCAACGGCACCGTCATCGACGAGGCCGGCTTCACCCGCGAGAAGCTCGACGCGCTGATGGACATCAAGAACAACCAGTACGGCCGCGTCTCGGAGTACGCCCAGAAGTTCGGCCTCAAGTACGAAGCGGGCAAGCGGCCCTGGGGCGTGCCGGTCGATATCGCGCTGCCCTGCGCGACGCAGAACGAGATCGACGGCGCCGACGCGCGCGAACTGGTCAAGAACGGCGTCAAGTGCGTGGCCGAAGGCGCCAACATGCCTTCCAACCTGGACGCCGTGCATGTCTTCCTCGATGCGAAGATTCTCTATGGTCCGGGCAAGGCCGCCAACGCCGGCGGTGTGGCGACCTCCGGCCTGGAAATGACGCAGAGCTCCCAACGCCTGTTCTGGTCGCGCGAAGAGGTTGATAACCATCTCCATCGCATTATGAAGAACATCCACGCCAACTGCGTGCGCTACGGCGAGAGCAAGGATGGATTCGTGAATTACGTCGATGGCGCCAACATCGCCGGCTTCGTCAAGGTTTCCGATGCGATGACTTCCCAGGGCGTGTATTAATCGCCGCTGACCCCCCTCTCTCCCGGAGGTATTGAGAGGGGGGGGGAATCCCGGTATATTTCGCGGTTCGCCTGTTACAGGCAAGCTGGGACCGCGTCTGCCGCGTTCAGGCAAACGGTTCCTGCCTTTTGACGACTGTTCATTCAGGAACCGCACCATGGAAGAAGCGCGCCGCGAGGGTCTTTACGATCCCGCCCATGAGCACGACGCCTGCGGCGTCGGCTTTGTTGCCCACATCAAGAATCGGAAAAGCCACGCGATCGTCGCGCAAGGCTTGCAGATTCTGAAAAATCTCGAGCATCGCGGCGCCACCGGCTACGACCCCCTGCTCGGCGACGGTGCCGGCATCCTGATCCAGATTCCCGATGCCTTCCTGCGCGCCGAAATGGCGGCGCAGGGCGTCGAGCTGCCGCCAGCCGGCGAGTACGGCGTCGGCATGCTGTTCCTGCCCAATAATGCGGAAAGCCGGCGCGCCTGCGAGGCGGCGATCGAGCGGACGATCCGCTACGAAGGCCAGAAGCTGCTCGGCTGGCGCGACGTGCCGGTGGATAATCGCGGATTGGCGCAAGCCGCACGCGATCTGGAGCCGGTGATGCGCCAGGTGTTCATCGGCAGGGGTACGGGGAGCGCCGACGTCAAGGATGCCGATGCCTTCGAGCGCAAGCTCTTCGTCATCCGCAAGGAGGCCGGTCATCGCGTGCAGGCCTTGAAGCTGCCCGACGTCAAGATGTTCTACGTTCCGTCGTTGTCGACCCGCACCCTCATCTATAAGGGCATGCTGCTGGCCGACCAGGTCGGGGAATACTTCCTCGACCTGCAGGACGAACGCCTGGTCTCGGCCCTGGCACTGGTGCATCAGCGTTTCTCGACCAACACCTTCCCGACCTGGGACTTGGCGCATCCCTTCCGGATGATCGCCCACAACGGGGAGATCAACACCCTGCGCGGCAACGTCAACTGGATTCGCGCGCGCGAGCACGACATCTCCTCGCCGTTGTTCGGCGAGGACCTGGAAAAGATCTGGCCGCTGATCTACGACGGCCAATCCGATTCCGCCAGTTTTGACAATGCGCTCGAACTGCTGGTGATGAGCGGCTACAGCCTGCCACACGCGATGATGCTGCTGATCCCGGAAGCCTGGGCCGGCAATCCGCTGATGGACGAGGACCGGCGCGCTTTCTACGAATACCACATGGCGCTGATGGAACCCTGGGACGGGCCGGCGGCCGTGGCTTTCACCGATGGCCGCCAGATCGGCGCCACGCTCGACAGAAATGGTTTGCGGCCTGCCCGTTATCTGGTTACCGACGACGATCTGGTGGTGCTTGCATCCGAGGCCGGGGTGCTGCCGATCGAGGATGCGCGCATCGTCAAGAAATGGCGCCTCCAGCCGGGCAAGATGCTGCTGATCGATCTCGAAGAGGGCCGCATCGTCGACGACGAGGAAATCAAGCACAGCCTGGCACAGGCCAAGCCCTATCGCCAATGGATCGAGCGGTCCCGGCATTACGTCGATGAAATGCCTGAGGTTTCCGTGCCCCCCCTGCCGGCGCTGCCGCTGCTCGAGTTGCAGCAGGCCTTCGGTTACACGCAGGAGGACATCAAGTTCGTGCTGGAACCAATGGCCATCAACGGCGAGGAGGCCACCGGTTCGATGGGCAACGATGTCGCCCTGCCGGTGCTGTCGAACAAGAACAAGCCGCTGTTCAGCTATTTCAAGCAGTTGTTCGCCCAGGTGACGAACCCACCGATCGACCCGATCCGCGAAGAAATCGTCATGTCGCTGATCTCGCTGGTCAGCCCGAACCCGAACCTGCTCAATGTCGACGAAAGCGAGCCGACGCCGCGCCTCGAGGTGCTGCAGCCGGTCCTCGCGCCGGAAAACATGGCGAAGCTGAAGCAAATCGATGGCCTTACCGATGGTGTGTTCCGCTCCAAGGTCATCGATATCACCACGCCCGCCACCGGTGGACCGGCGGGCATGAGCCGCGCGTTGTACGAGGTGTGCGCTGCTGCCGAGCGCGCCGTCGGCCAGGGCAGCAACGTCATCATCCTGTCCGACCGTCGGGTAGATGCAACGCGCGTGGCGATCCCATCGCTGCTCGCCTGCTCGGCGGTGCACCAGTATCTCGTCAAGGCCGGCCTGCGCACCGCATGCAGCCTGCTTGTCGAAACCGGTGATGCACGCGAAGTGCATCACTTCGCCCTGTTGGCCGGCTACGGCGCCGAGGCCATCCATCCCTGGATGGCCTTCGCCAGCATCGATGCCGTCGCGCCGACCCTGCCCGGCAAGCCGGCTGCCTACGACTGCCGCAAGCGTTACATCAAGGCGATCGGCAAGGGCCTGATGAAGGTTATGTCGAAGATGGGCATCTCGACCTACCAGTCCTATGTCGGCTCGCAGATTTTCGAGGCGGTGGGCTTGTCATCCGAGTTCGTCGATCGCTATTTCAAGGGCACGCCCACGCGCATCGAAGGCATCGGCCTCAAGGAGGTCGCGCTCGAAGCGCTCAACGTGCATGCCGCCGCCTTCGGCAACGACCCGGTGCTGGCGCATGCGCTCGACATCGGCGGCGAGTATGCCTTCCGCGTGCGCGGCGAAGAGCACATGTGGACGCCGGACGCGATCGCCAAGCTGCAGCATGCGACGCGCGCAGGCAAATACGAGACCTACGAAGAGTACGCACGCATCATCAACGACCAGACCCGTCGCCACATGACGCTGCGCGGCCTGTTCGCGATCAAGCCCGCCGGTCCGCCGGTGCCGCTCGACGAGGTCGAGTCGGCCAAGGAGATCGTCAAGCGCTTCGCCACCGGCGCCATGTCGCTCGGCTCGATCTCGACCGAGGCGCACAGCACGCTGGCGATCGCGATGAACCGCATCGGCGGCAGGTCGAACACCGGCGAAGGCGGCGAGGATCCGCGCCGCTTCGGCAAGGTCGGCGCCGGCGCGACGCTCGGTAGTGTGATCGGTCACAACCGCGTCGAGCGCGACATTCCCCTCAAGGAAGGCGACTCCCTGCGTTCCTCGATCAAACAGGTGGCCTCGGGCCGCTTCGGCGTCACCGCCGAGTACCTGGCCAATGCCGACCAGATCCAGATCAAGATGGCGCAGGGCGCGAAACCCGGCGAGGGTGGCCAGCTGCCCGGTCACAAGGTCTCGGAGTACATCGGTTTCCTGCGCCACTCGGTGCCGGGCGTCGGCCTGATCTCGCCGCCGCCGCACCATGACATCTACTCGATCGAGGATCTCGCCCAGCTGATCCACGACCTGAAGAACGCCAATCCGGTCGCGTCGATTTCGGTCAAGCTGGTTTCCGAAGTCGGCGTCGGCACCGTGGCCGCCGGCGTATCGAAGGCCAAGGCCGACCATCTGGTGATTTCCGGCTTCGACGGCGGCACCGGTGCTTCGCCACTGTCGTCGATCAAGCATGCCGGCACCCCTTGGGAGCTTGGCCTGGCCGAGACGCAGCAGACCCTGGTGCTGAACCGCCTGCGTGGCCGCATCCGCGTCCAGGTCGATGGCCAGATGAAGACCGGCCGCGACGTCGTCATCGGCGCTCTGCTCGGCGCGGACGAATTCGGTTTCGCCACGGCCCCGCTGGTCGTCGAAGGCTGCATCATGATGCGCAAGTGCCACCTCAACACCTGTCCGGTCGGCGTGGCGACGCAGGATCCGGTGCTGCGCAAGCGCTTCAGCGGCCAGCCCGAGCACGTCGTCAATTATTTCTTCTTCGTCGCCGAGGAGGCGCGCCGCCTGATGGCGGAGATGGGCATCCGCAAGTTCGACGAGCTGATCGGCCGTTCCGACCTGCTCGACATGCAGGACGGCATCGACCACTGGAAGGCGCGCGGCCTCGATTTCTCGCGCATCTTCCACATGCCGAACGTTCCCGCCGAAGTGGCGCGCCTGCACTGCGAAACGCAGGATCACGGCATCGACAAGGCGCTCGACCGCGAACTGATCGCCAAGGCCATGCCGGCGCTGGAAAAGGGCAAGCAGGTCGATTTCGCCGTCGCGGTGAAGAACCGCAACCGCACGGTCGGCACCATGCTCTCGCATGAAGTGGCGAAGCGATTCGGCCATGCGGGCCTGCCCGACGACAGCATCCGCATCCGCATGAACGGTACGGCGGGCCAGAGTTTCGGCGCCTTCCTGGCGCGCGGCATCACGCTCGAATTGACCGGCGAGGCCAACGACTATGTTGGCAAGGGCCTGTCCGGCGGCCGCATCGTCGTCAAGCCGGCGCAGGATTTTCGCGGCAGGCCGTGCGAGAACATCATCGTCGGCAACACCGTGCTCTATGGCGCCACCGAAGGCGAGGTGTTCTTCCGCGGCGTGGCCGGCGAGCGCTTCGGCGTGCGCAATTCCGGCGCCACGGCGGTCGTCGAGGGCACCGGCGATCATGGCTGCGAATACATGACGGGCGGCACCGTGGTGGTGCTGGGCGCCACCGGACGCAATTTCGCGGCGGGCATGTCCGGCGGCATCGCCTACGTGCTCGACGAGGAGGAGATGTTCGCCAAGCGCTGCAACACCGCGCAGGTGGCGCTGGAGCGGGTACTGCCGGCGGCCGAACAGCCCGACGATGGCACGCGCCATCGCGACAGCGCCGACGAGGACCTGCTGAAATCCCTGATCGAGAAGCATCTGGCCGAGACCGGCAGCCAGCAGGCGCGGCGCGTTCTCGATGACTGGACAAATATCCGCACCAGGTTCGTCAAGGTGTTCCCGAACGAGTATCGCCGCGCGCTCAAAGAAATTGCTGCGCGAAGGGAGACCGCCGCGGCCACGCAACAGAAGGAGGCAGCGTGATGGGCAAGCCAACCGGTTTTCTCGAGTTTCAACGTCAGTCCGAAGGCTACGAGGCAGTCGAGTCTCGCCTGCGGCACTATCACGAGTTCGTGCCGCACCTTGCCGACGACCAGGCCAAGGTGCAGGGCGCGCGCTGCATGGACTGCGGCATCCCGTTCTGCAACAACGGCTGCCCGGTCAATAACAACATTCCCGACTTCAACGACGCGGTCTATCGCGGCGACTGGCGCGAAGCGCTGGAGATCCTGCATTCGACCAACAATTTCCCGGAGATGACCGGCCGCATCTGTCCCGCGCCGTGCGAGGCGGCGTGCACCCTGGGCATCAATGCCGACCCGGTCGGCATCAAGTCGCTCGAACGCGCCATCATCGACAAGGCCGGCGAGAATGGCTGGGTGCTGCCGCAGCCGCCGGTGCGCAAGACCGGCAAGCAGGTTGCCATTGTCGGCTCCGGACCGGCGGGCATGGCCGCCGCACAGCAGCTCGCGCGCGCCGGTCATGAGGTCACCGTCTTCGAGAAGAACGATGCCATCGGCGGCCTGCTGCGCTACGGCATCCCCGACTTCAAGCTCGACAAGCGCCTGATCGACTGGCGCGCCGCGCAGCTGCGGATGGAAGGCGTGAAGTTCGTGACCAGGACCCTGGTCGGCACCACCATGCCGCATGGCGTCGCCAACGATGCCGTCAAGGTCGTTGCGCCCGCCAGGCTGATGAAGGAGTTCGATGCCATCATCCTCGCCGGCGGCTCCGAGGCGCCGCGCGACCTGCCGGTTCCCGGCCGCGACCTGGCCGGCGTGCATTTCGCGCTCGAGTTCCTGATCCCGCAGAACAGGGAAGTCGCCGGGGGCAGGAAGAACACGATCAACGCCAGCGGCAAGCACGTCGTCGTCATCGGCGGCGGCGATACCGGCTCAGACTGCGTCGGCACCTCCAACCGCCACGGCGCGGCGAGTGTGACCCAGTTCGAACTGCTGCCGCAGCCGCCCGAGCAGGAAAACAAGCCGCTGGTCTGGCCCTACTGGCCGACCAGGCTGCGCACCTCCTCCTCGCACGACGAGGGTTGCGCGCGCGACTGGTCGATCGCCACCAAGGAATTCGTCGGCGAGAACGGCAAGCTCAAGGCGTTGAAGTGCGTGCGCCTCGACTGGAGCAATGGCAAGATGAAGGAAATCCCGGGCAGCGAGTTCGAGATCAAGGCCGACCTGGTCTTCCTCGCCATGGGCTTCACCAACCCGATCGCCTCCGTCCTCGACGGCTTCGGCGTCACCAAGGACGCGCGCGGCAACGCCAATGCCACGACCGATGGCGCCGGCTGCTACGCCACCAGCGTGGCCAAGGTCTTTGCCGCCGGTGACATGCGGCGCGGCCAGTCCCTCGTGGTGTGGGCGATCCGCGAGGGCCGCCAGTGCGCGCGCGCCGTCGACGAGTTCCTCATGGGAGCCAGCACGCTGCCGCGCTGACGGGCTGATAAACTGGCGGCATCATGCTGAATGTCGTCATACTGGCCGCCGGGAAGGGAACGCGCATGCGTTCCAATCTGCCGAAGGTGCTGCACCCGATCGCCGGCACGCCGATGCTGGCCCATGTGCTCGACACCGCACGCAAGCTCGGCACAGCGAAGATCTGCGTCGTCTATGGCCATGGCGGCGAGTTCGTCCCGCAGAAGCTTGCTGCGCCCGATGTCGCCTGGGCTTTGCAGGAGCCGCAGCTGGGCACCGGCCATGCGGTTCTGCAGGCCTTGCCGCATCTGAGTGCCGTCCCGCCAGCGCCGACTTTGGTCCTGTATGGCGACGTGCCGCTGATCCGCCCGGAAACGCTGCAACGGCTGATCGCCTGCGCGGGCCAAAACAGGCTGGCACTGCTCACCGCCCATCTCGACGATCCCAAGGGCTATGGCCGCATCGTTCGTGTCGATGGCAAGGTTGTGCGCATCGTCGAGGAGAAGGATGCCGACGACGCCGAGCGCGCGATCCGCGAAATCAACACCGGCATCCTCGTCGCGCCGGGCGCGGCGCTGGCGCGCTGGCTGCCGCAACTCGGCAACCGCAATGCACAGGGCGAGTATTACCTGACCGACATCGTGGCCATGGCCGTGGCCGAAGGCATGGAGATCGCGACCGCCCAGCCGGACGACAACTGGGAAACCGATGGCATCAACAGCAAGAACCAGCTCGCGCGGCTCGAACGCATCCATCAGCGCAACATTGCCGAGGCGCTCATGGAGCAGGGCGTCACGCTGGCCGATCCGGAGCGCATCGACGTGCGAGGGGAACTGATCTGCGGCAAGGATGTCTTCATCGACGTCAATTGCGTCTTCGAGGGCCGCGTCGAGTTGCAGGACGGCGTGCGCATCAACGCGCACTGCGTGATCCAGGACGCCGTCGTCGGTCCGCATTCGATCATCGGCCCCTTCGCGCGCCTGCGGCCCGGCACGGTGCTGGCCGAAGACGTGCACATCGGCAATTTCGTCGAGGTGAAGAACTCGACGATCGCCGCGCATTCGAAGGCCAACCATCTCGCCTATGTCGGCGACACCACGATGGGCAGCCGCGTCAATGTCGGCGCCGGCACCATCACCTGCAACTACGATGGCGCCAACAAGTTCCGCACGGTGATCGAGGACGATGTCTTCATCGGCTCCGATACCCAGCTCGTCGCACCGGTGACGGTCGGCAAGGGCGCGACGCTCGGCGCCGGCACGACGCTGACGCGCGATGCGCCGCCGGAGCAGCTCACGGTCTCGCGCGCCAAGCAGGTTTCGATTCCCGGCTGGAAGCGTCCGGTCAAGAAAAAAAAGGAATAACGTATGTGTGGCATCGTCGCGGCCGTCGCGAGCGGCAACATCGTTCCGGTCCTCGTCGAAGGCCTGCGCAAGCTGGAATACCGTGGCTACGACTCGGCCGGCATCGCCTTCCTCAACCCGCGCCTCGAACGCCTGCGCAGCGTCGGCCGGGTTGCCGAACTCGCCGCCCAGGCGGAGGGCAAATCCGCGCAAGTCGGTATTGCCCACACACGCTGGGCGACCCACGGGGTGCCCACCGAGCGGAACGCGCACCCGCACGTGTCGGGCGGGCTGGCGGTGGTGCATAACGGCATCATCGAGAACTACGCCGAAATCAAGCAGGAACTGATCGCCGCCGGCTATGTGTTCACCTCCGACACCGATACCGAGGTCATCGCCCACCTGATGCAGGAAAGCCTGAAGACCTCCGCCGACCTGTTCGAGGCGGTTTTCAAGACCACCAAGCGGCTGGTCGGCGCCTATGCCATTGCGGTACTGTGCGAGGGCACGCAGCGCATCGTCGTCGCGCGGCAGGGCGCGCCTCTCCTGCTCGGACTGGGGACCGAGGGAACCTACGCCGCCTCCGACGCCTCGGCGCTGCTGCAGGTGACCCGGCGCATGGTG
>JAJZSW010000107.1 GCA_021849505.1 Pseudomonadota bacterium | reverse complement strand
CTGCACGTCGCGCTGATTCTGGTGCTGGCGTGGCTCGCGCTGCGACTGTCGCGCAGGGGGCTCGCCGGTCTGCGCCTGCGACTCGGAACCGATGACGTGCTCCACCGCGGCCAGCTCCAGCACCCAACAATCCCCGCGCTCGGCGAGGCGGCTAAGCGCTTCATGCCGGAGGTCGTGCCAGGTGTAATCCTGCACGCCGGCGCGCTTGCACGCGCCCTCGAAGGCTTTGTAAAGCGTCATCCTCGGCTGCGGTATTACCTGGCCGCGGATCGCCCGCGGCAGCCCGTCAAGCGCCGCCATGGCCGCCGTCGACAACGGCACGGCGCGCGGCTCGCCGGTCTTGATCTTGTCGACATCGAGCAGCATCGCAAGCCGCCGCCGGCGGTCAACGTCCTGCCAGCGCAGCGACAGCAGCTCGCCCTGCCGCATCGCGGTCTCGACGGCAAGCACAACGGCCGGCCAGAGGTATACGTTCTGCGATGCCCGACACTCGCGATCGAGCGCCGCCCACTCGTCAGCCGTCAGCCGGCGGTCGCGCGCTTTGCCGCCGCGCGGCTTGCGCACGCCGGCGACGGGATTGCCGGCGGGGAGGGGTATCCCCGCCTCTTTCTGCGCCCAGTCCAAAATTTTTGAAAGCAAATCGATCTCGGTTTTAACCGTCGCGCCGGACACGCGCGGCGCTTTACCCAGGTCGCGCTTGTAACGGGGATCGGGATCGCGCAGGCGGTCGTCGCGATACCGTGCGACCACCGGCGGGGTGATGGCGATCAAGGAATAGTCGCCCAGGCGCGCGACCAGGTGCGCCAGCTTATGTTTCCACGCCGCGCCGCGGTAGTGGTGCGGCGCGAAGTCGCGGGCAAAGTCGCCGGCAAGGTCGGCAAACGTGGTGCGCTCGGCGCGCGCTGCGGACACGTACGCGCCCTTGTCAATATCGGCCTCGACCTGCCGCGCCCATATCTCCGCATCGGTTTTCGTGCGAAACGTCTTGCTCTGGTCCGGCTGGCCTTTTCGCCGGATAATTGCTTGCCAATATCCCGAGTCTCTTTGTCGGATACTTGCCATTTTTTGCCCCTTGAGTGTGCCCGAATTGTGCCCGAAAATCATTTATAGGCATTGTAGCACGCCGGAAACACGCACGGTTAAGCCAAAAGCGCAATATTAATTTATGCCCCTGCTAAGGGAGCATGCGGGCAAAACCTGCATCGAGGGTTCGAATCCCTCCGTCTCCGCCAGAATTTCTGGCAAAACCAGTCTCTGACTGGACGATAACCCCGCCGCGCCCAGCGCTCTGCGGGGTTTTTCGTTTCTACCTGTTGCACTCAACGACCAGTGCCCGGCTGGGTGGCAACAGGGGGTAATACCTCCGGCCGGTACGGCTAGCGCCGCCAATGCACCCGCAACAGGTTCTCGCCCTCGTTGTAGTGGAACTCGAGGCTACCTTGATGGGCATGATGGAGAGCTTCGCCCAGGTCGCGTGCCAGATGAATGTCGGTGGTCGTCACCAGCACGCCATCCCCAGCGGTCTCGATGGCGATGATGCGGGCGAGCGGGTGTTCCCCCTTTTCCCGCTCCTCGCGGTGGCGCAGCAGCTTGATCAACTCGTCGCGATGCGCGGAGAAATATGGACCGCCGATCTCGACAAATCCGGCGGGGAAACGGTCCTTGATACGCTGGCAGGCCGGGCAGGCGACCTCATGCGCCCCGGCAGGCCGGCTTATCCACTGCCAGCGTCCGTCGTGAAAAACCGCACCGCACTCGGAACAGACCGTGGGCTCGGCAAGCTTGCCGCGCAGCTTGTAGGTGTCATGCACGCGCTCAGGACGCAGCTGGTCGCGCCGTGCCGGGTGGAAGCCTGCTGTGGGAACTGAGGTTTTCATGGTCGACTCCTTTCAACCGTACTTGATCCCAATATAGGCCACGTTGACGCCGATCGTGACCGGTTTCGCGCAGCCGGCCCCCGAATGCCAACTTGTTGATTATCCTGCTTCGGCCTATGCTTGAAAGCCGGGTAGTTGATTGAACCAGGATCTGCTCTCCATCATGCAACCGATTCACCAGCTGCTCGCGCGCATTCGCTGGGACGCGGCTTTCGCGAAGGGTAGATTTGTCATCGGCTATTGGGATCGCGTGGCAGGAAAGTTGCTACGCGCCGATCTTGGGGAGATCGCCTGGGACGCCGAAAACCCTTCGTTCTTCGACCTGATCGACGCAGACGGCACCGTGCATGCGATTCCCTTCCACCGCGTCCGCGAAGTCTGGCGCGACGGACGGCTGATCTGGGCAAGACTACCTCCAGCGCCAGGAGGCAAGCGCCTTGCGCACGCCGCTCCCGCCAGAGTCCCGAAAAAAGTCTAGACTATGCCATATATATACGAGCTTTCCGTTGACCTTCATTCCACGAGGAGGCATCATGACCAGCAAAGCCGCCAAGAAACAAGCGCCCCGCAAGACTGAATCAGACCATCTCAAGCGCGACGACCATCTCCGCCAGGAGCACATCGCGACGGCAGCCTATTACAAGGCCCAGGCGCGCGGCTTTGCACATGGCCATGAACTCCAGGACTGGCTGCAGGCCGAGGCGGAATACGAAGCCAGGAAAAAGCACGGGTGACGGAATATGCGGGCGGCACCAGCGACGCATCGGGACGGCCTTGCCCGGTGCCGCTGCTGCCGGGTGAGACAAAGAGGGCGGCGAACCCGGTACGGCAGCGGGGGCAGAGGCCCAGCCTGCTTCACGGCGCGGCACGGATGATCGCCAGCAGGTCGGCCAGCAGGTTGCGCGGCAGGCGGATGCCGTGCGCTTCCGCGAGGCGCTGCGCAGCCTGCGCCGCGTCGGCGGGCGGTGGCTGCATGGCGCGCAGGCAGCTGCCGACGTCCTCGGCCACCGCCCAGGGGTAGATGATCCAGCGCCAGTTGCGCACCTGTCTTGCGTAGAAGTCCGGCCGGTAGGGGGAAACCGTCTTGTAGTGCAGCACGGCGCTCTTCACCGCGGCGGGGGCGCCGTGGCTGGCAAGGTGTTCGAGCGCGATCGCGAAGGTCTCGCCGCTGTCGGCGACATCGTCCACCAGCAACACGCGTCGGCCGGCGACATCGGCGGCGAGCGGGTAGCGCACACGCGCGGCGCGCAGCTTGGTGGCGTGATGATAGTGCTCGATCTTGAAGCTGGTCAGGTCCATCTGGCCGAGCAGGTCGGAGAGGATGCGCCCCGGCACCAGGCCGCCGCGACCGATGGCGACGATGATCTCGGGCCGGAAGCCGGAATCGATCACTTGATGCGCGAGCTTGCGGGCCATGGCATGGACGGCATGCCAGCTGACGATCTCGCAGCGCTGCGGCAGGGGGTCGCCCATCTCGGTCTCCTTCACGCGCATGGCGCGGTTTGCTATTTTTAGATTGTGACAGAACCATCCGCAGCTGCGGAGAGTATGCTTTTCAATCAACATGACTTGCCGCCCCCGCTCTTCTCGACTGCAAGCCAAGGGAGGATCGCCATGAAGATGACTCTGAGCGCAATCAAGGCGGATGTCGGCTCGATCGGCGGCCATATCGCGCCTGCGACGATGCCTTGTTGCCGATGACCGAGCTCGACGGCCGCTTCGGCATGCGCGCATAGGCCTTGTCATGAAACAGGGCGCGACGGCAGGTGCGACATCAGGTGGGATCTTGACGGCTGAGTTCGCCGCGATGCTGCGCGACATCGAGGACGAACTGGCCTGCACCTCCCGCGAGGTCGGCAAGACGGCCTTCGACCCCCGCGTCATGGCCGCGCTGGCCGCCGTGCCGCGCGAGCGCTTCGTGCCGCTGAGCCATCGGACGCTGGCGTTCGCCAACGGGCCTCTGCCCATCGGCCATGGCCAGACGATCTCGCAGCCTTACATCGTCGCGCTGATGACCGACCTGCTCGCGCCGCGCGCCGACAGCGTCGTCCTCGAGATCGGCACCGGCTCCGGCTATCAGGCCGCCGTGCTCGCCGAGATCGTGCGGCAGGTCTATAGCGTCGAGGTCGTCGCGGCGCTGGCCGAAGCCGCGCGCGAGCGGCTGGCCGCACTGGGCTACGCCAACGTCACCGTGCGCCACGCCGACGGCCACGACGGCTGGCCCGAGCATGCGCCCTACGACGGCATCGTCGTCACGGCTGCGACGCCCGATGTACCCCCCGCGCTCGTTGCCCAACTCAGAACCGGCGGCCGGCTCGTCGTGCCGGTCGGCTTTCCCGGCGACATCCAGCAGCTGCGCCTGATCGAAAAGCGTGAAGACGGCAGCGTGGCAAGCCGCGACCTGCTGCCGGTCGCCTTCGTGCCGCTGACCCGCGCACTACGTTGAGGAGGAACCCGCAACATGACGATCCCAGCAAGCAGCGAACAGCGCGCCGGCGATGCGCTCGTCGTCGTCGATGTGCAGAACGACTTCCTGTCCGGCGGCAGCCTTGCCGTGCCGGGCGGCAATGCGGTGGTCGCGCCGCTGAACGCCTGGCTGGCTGCCTTTGCCGCTGACGGCCTGCCGGTGATCGCGACGCGCGATTGGCATCCGCCCAACCATTTCTCCTTCGTCGCGCAGGGCGGTGCCTGGCCGTCACATTGCGTCGCCGGCACGGCAGGCGCGAATTTCGCGCCGATGCTCGCGCTGCCGCCGAATGCCCTCGTGATCTCGAAGGCGACGACGGGGGAGGCCGAGGCCTACTCCGGCTTCGCCGGCACCGACCTGCACGCCCGCCTGCAGGGCCTCGGCGTCAAGCGGCTCTTCGTCGGCGGGCTGGCGACCGACTACTGCGTGCTCACTACCGTGCTGGACGCGCTGCGCCTCGGCTATGCCGTCATGCTGCTCGTCGATTGCATCCGCGCCGTCGATATGAAACCCGGCGACGGAGAACGCGCCATCGTCGCGATGCGCGAAGCCGGCGCGCTCCTGCTCGAGGGATGATCATGCGTGCTGCCGACAGGAGCGCGCTGCTCACCGACCTTTACCAGCTGACGATGCTCCAGGCCTACTTCGAAGGGGGCATGAACGCAACGGCGGTGTTCGAGTTTTTCGTCCGCAAGCTGCCGCCGGGCCGCAACTTCCTCGTCGCCGCCGGGCTGGAACAGGCGCTCGACTTTCTCGAGCACCTGCATTTCGCCGCCGAGGAACTCGACTGGCTCGCCGGCTGCGGCCGCTTCGACCGCCGCTGCGTCGACACGCTCGCCGAACTGCGCTTCACCGGCGATGTGCAGGCCATGCCCGAAGGCACGCCGTTCTTTCCCGACGAACCGATCCTGCGCGTCGTCGCGCCGCTGCCCGAAGCCCAGCTCGCCGAGACGCGGATCATCAACCTGCTGCAGTTCCAGACGCTCGTCGCCTCCAAGGCCAGCCGTGTGCGCCGCGCCGCGGGCGACAAGCTGCTCGTCGACTTCGGCCTGCGCCGCGCCCACGGCGCCGAGGCCGGCCTGCTCTCGGCGCGGGCAAGCTACCTCGCCGGCTTCGACGGCACGTCGAACGTGCTCGCCGGCATGCGCTGGGGCATCCCGCTCTACGGCACGATGGCGCACTCCTTCATCCAGGCTCACGAGGAGGAACTGGCGGCCTTCGAGAATTTCGCGCGCTGCCATCCGCAGGCGACGACGCTGCTGATCGACACCTACGACACGGAAGCCGCCGCCGCCGCGCTGCTGCCGCTGGCGAAGAAGCTCGCCGCCGACGGCATCTCAATCCAGGCGGTGCGCCTCGACAGCGGCGATCTCGGCGAGCATGCGAGGAAGGTGCGCGCGATCCTCGATGCGGGCGGAGAGCCGCGCATCAGGATCTTCGCCAGCGGCAACCTCGACGAATACGAGGTGCAGCGGCTCGTCGCCGCCGGAGCGCCGATCGACGGCTTCGGCGTCGGCACGCGCATGAACACCTCGGCCGACCGTCCCTATCTCGACTGCGCCTACAAGCTCCAGGAATACGCGGGCGCGGCGCGGCGCAAGCGCTCCGAGGGCAAGGCGACCTGGCCCGGGCGCAAGCAGGTGTTCCGGCGCTGCGACGCGGCGGGGCGCATGGCCGGCGACACGCTGACGCTCGAAACCGAGAGCGCACTTGGCGAGCCGCTGCTGCGTGCGGTGATGCGCGACGGCCGGCGCATCAAAGCTTCGCCGCCGCTCGCGGAAGTACGCGAGTACGCGCAAAGACAACTTGCCGTCCTGCCCGACGCGTTGCGTGATCTCGAGGCCGTGGCCGCCTATCCGGTCGAGGTGGCCGAGCCGCTGCACGAGCTGGCGCGCCAGGTGGATGCAAGGAAACACTGATGCCGATCCACAACGCCGACATCGCCGCGATCTTCATGGAGATCGCCGACCTGCTGGAGATCGAGCAGGCAAACCCATTCCGCATCCGTGCTTACCGCAACGCCGCTCGCATCGTCGGCGAACTCGGCCGCGAACTGCGGACGATGGTCGAGCGCGGCGAGGACCTGACCAAGCTGCGCGGCATCGGCAAGGACCTGTCCGCCAAGATCCGCGAGATCGTCGCGACGGGGAAGTGTCTGGCGCTCGAGAAGCT
>JAJZSW010000106.1 GCA_021849505.1 Pseudomonadota bacterium | reverse complement strand
GGCACTTGCCGCATTCGTTCTGCTTGAACAGCAGCTTCGCGGCGTCCGCGTCTACTTCCTGCGCGGCGGCCGGCACGGATAGCGCCAGACCGGCCGAAGCAAAGGCAATCATCAGGGTGCGGGTCAGAGGTTTTGCGTTCATTGTCATCTCCAGGTTAGGCTGAATTGAAATAGAGTGATTTATAGCGCCAACCGATTCCCAATTAACTTGACGGAAATCAAACCGTTTGAAACCGCCGGCGTGCTTCAATAAACGCGCAAGCCTTTGCTTGGCTGACTACCCAGGCTGATAATGTCCGCAATGATGAGTCTTCTTCGCACTTTAGTCGGTATTCCGCTGTCCCTGTCGATCTGCGCGTTCGCTGCGGATGCTCAGGAAACCGTCAAGACCGTCTGCGCAGCATGCCATGGCGTTGATGGCAACAGCACCGATCCCCGGTATCCCAAACTCGCCGGCATGGATCAGGAATACCTGATGCGCCAGCTCAAGGCTTTTGCCGCCGGCAAGCGCCGGGAGGAAACCATGTCGGCGATCGTCGCCGGCATCGATCCGAACGATTTTTCCAAGCTCGCCGGCTACTACGGAAAGATGAAACCCACTCCCGGCAAGGTCAACGATCCGGGACTGGCGGCCAAGGGCAAGCTGCTTTACGACGACGGCAACACCGAGAGCGGCGTCCCCTCCTGCGCAGGCTGCCACCAGCCCGACGGCCAAGGCAATGCGCGCTTCCCCCGGCTGGCCGGGCAGCATCAGGCCTATGTCCTCAAGCAGCTCGCCGACTACAAGAGCGGCCGCCGCGCCACCGACCCACTGATGACCACCGTCGGCAAACGGCTGACCGTCGACGAGGCCAGTGCGCTCGCCGAGTACATTGCCGGATTATGAGCCCACCCCGAAAAACTCGCTTCGCTCGTTTCTCCCCTCAAGGGGCCAAGAAACACTTGGGGCGGCCCGGCGTGTTTCTTGAGAGGAGACGATGGTGATTCGCGCTTTTTCCGCACTTTTAATCGCCGCCCTCGGTTGTTCCCTGGCCATGGCTGAACCGCAATGGAACAAGCCCTACCCCGAACTGACCGAGGCCCTGCGCCTCAAGGGCGACCGCGCGCGCGGCGAAGACGCTTTCGTCATCTGCCAGGGTTGCCACCGCGTCGGCGCGCTCGGACGCGCCGATGGCAGCTATCCGCGCCTGGCCGGACAGCACGCCAGCGTTCTGATCAAGCAGATTGCCGACGTGCGCTCTGGCCGCCGCAGCAATCCCAAGATGCTTCCCTTCGCCGATCACCAGGCCATCAGCGTGCAGGAAATCGCCGACATCGCCGCTTATCTCACGACACTGCCAGTGCCGCCGGACAACGGGCGGGGACGCGGGAACGAACTGGGGCGCGGCGAACGCCTCTACGTGATGGATTGCGCCAGTTGCCACGGCCCGCGCGGCGAGGGCGACCCGCAGCGCTACTACCCTCGCGTGTCCGGACAGCATTATCGCTATCTGGTGCGCGAAGGCATATTGATTCGCGACGGCGCACGCAAGAATGCCAACCCCGACATGGTCAAGGCAATCCGCCAGTACAGCGACGAAGATGTCGCGGCGGTTTCCGATTACATCTCGCGGCTGCCTGTAGACCTGCCGCGCTGATACGGCGGGTCCCCGCCAAACCGTCCGAACTCCTTCTTGCTCAGGGTTTCGTGACTGGACCGCGCACGAGCCTCACCGCGGCAGCGGCTGCGCTGTTGCCCGCGAGGATCATGCCATGCTCGAAGCTGACGAACATCGCTCCGCCCACCTCGAGGGCGACGTAGGTGCCGCTCCAGTAGTAGTCGGCCAGCGAGTTCGGGAAGAAGCGCTCGTCGATCTTCTTGGGAAGTTCGGGACGCAGCAGGCCGGCAAGCTCCTCGGCGGTCGGCAGGCGCCAGTCGCTGAAGCCACACAGGTGGCGCTTGTTGGTGGCGACGACATAGCCCGCCGTGTCGCAACTGCCCTTGTTGAAGCAACTACCGCCATCCGGGTAGCCGACGGGAAAGAATTCCTCGGCCTTGGTCTTGTCGTACCAGGTGAAAGTCCAGCGCTTGTCGCCCGGCCCCCGGTCGTCGGTCTTGACTTCCCAGACCAGTCCGGTCGCGGTATCGAGCACGCAGGGATGGGGACGGGCGCCGGCCTTGGGCACGGTCTTTTTGCCCTTGGCGTCGAGCGCCACGTAGGAAGTAGACTCGGCCTGGCCGAAGGCCGGCAGCATGGCCAGCGGGAGGGACAAGACTAGGATGCGCAGAATGGGCGACATGGAGCGTTGATCCTGAATCAAGGGTTAATGAAGTCGGCCCGTCAGTGCGGGGCCTTCCTGGGTTCGGCGGGGACGGCCGGCATGGGCATGCCGGTGCCGCCGAGCCGGAGATCCAGCTTTCGCTCGGCCATCTGGACGGCCTGGGCGATCGCCTCATGATGCTCCGTTTCCTTCGGCAGCAACTTCAGCAAGCGTCGCCAGTAGTGCAGCGCCTCGGCCCAGTTCTCTTTCTGGAAGGCAGACAGGCCGGCGAGCTCCAGCGCCTTGGTTTCTTCGTAACTGATTTCCAGCGCTTGCTGGACCAACTCGAGGGGCCGCCCGTCGAGACTCCCCTGCTTGAGAGCCATCGCCTCGGCATACTGGGCAATGATCCGCGCATCCTGCGGGGCCTGCGTCGTCGCCTTGCTCAAGGCCTGCTCCGCATCCGCATAACGCGTGAACGCGATGTAGGCGCGGCCGAGCGCGTACCAGCCCTCAGGGTCGTTGGGCGTGGCTTTCAGCTTGTCCTCCAGCGCCTTGACCATGCCATCCACATCGTAATTCGACTGGGCCTGGGTCAGCGCCTGCTCCTTGAGGATGGCCGGTGCGCCGAGATAGATGTAGAGCCCGACCGTCAGTGCCGGCAGCACGCCCAACACGCCCACCGCCGGCCAGCGAACGTCGCCCTGCCGTCCCGCCAGCGCCGACTTTTGCCGAAACAAAGGCACCAGCAGGAACACCAGCGCTACGACGACAAAAGCCCCCACACCAAACCACAAACTCATTCTCTTGCTCCTTTATTTCGAACACCTGCGGCGGCCAGCAAGCCGCCCAGGGCCATCAACAGCGCCCCGCCCCACAGCCAGCCGACGAAAGGCTTCAGATACAACTGCATGCTCCATGTCCCGCCCGGCAACGGCTCGCCCATCGCGACATAGACGTCGCCGGCGAAGCCGTAGCGGATCGCCGCCTCGGTCATCGTCATCTTCGATTTCGCATAGATGCGCTTTTCTGGCAGCAGCGTGGCGACTGCCCGGCCTTCCTTCATCAACTCGACCGTGCCGCGCATGGCGGAAAAGTTGGGGCCCGGCACTTCTTCCGCGCCGCGGAAGATGAATTCGTAGCGGCCGAGGCCGGCGCTGTCCCCGGGCTGCATGGCGACGGTCTTTTCGCTTTCGTAGCCCGACACCAGGCCCATGCCGATGATGCCGACGGCCAGGCCGACATGGGCGCAGCCCATGCCCCAAGCGGAGAGCGGCAAGCTCCCTGCGGAACGACGGCGGGCGACCAGGCCGCTGACCGTGGCGAAGATGATCCAGGCGGCGAGCGTCAGTCCGAGAGCCGCCTGCCATTTCCATTCGGCAAAGGCGAAGGGCAGCGCGAGTCCGGCCAGCACGGCACCGACGGCCTGCCAGCGCACGCGCGGCAGCAACTCCGGCAGGCTTTCGCTGCCCCAGCGCATCCACGGCGCAATGCCGAGCAGCAGCAGCACCGGGGCCATCATCGGCACGAACACGGCATTGAAATACGGCGGGCCGACGGAGATCTTGCCGAGACCGAAGGCATCGAGGATCAGCGGATACAGCGTGCCCAGCAGCACGGTGGCCAACGCCGCGAGCAGGAGCACATTGCCGGTCAGCAAGGCAGTTTCACGCGAAACCATGCCGAAGTTGCCAGCGACCTTGACCGCGCCGGCGCGCTTGGCGAAGAGGATCAGCGAGGCGCCGATCAGGATGCAGAGGAACACCAGGATGAATAGGCCGCGCAGGGGATCGAGCGCGAAGGCATGCACCGAGGAGAGCACACCCGAGCGGACCAGAAATGTTCCGAGCAACGAGAGCGCGAACGCAGCGAGCGCAAGGAAAACGGTCCAGACACGCAATGCGCCGCGCTGCTCGGTCACCATCAGCGAATGGACCAGCGCCGTGCCGGCCAGCCAGGGCATCAGCGAGGCGTTCTCGCTCGGATCCCAGAACCACCACCCGCCCCAGCCGAGTTCGTAGTAGGCCCACCAGGAGCCGACCATGATGCCGAGCGTTAGGAAGACCCAGGCCATCAGGGTCCAGGGGCGTACCCAGCGCGCCCAGGCCGCGTCGAGCCTGCCCGAGATCAGCGCGGCGACGGCGAAGGCGAAGGCCACCGAGAAGCCGACATAACCCATGTAGAGCAAGGGCGGGTGGATGATCATGCCCGGATCCTGCAGCAGCGGATTGAGGTCGCTGCCGTCCGCCGGCGGCGGGTGCAGGCGCATGAAGGGATTCGAAGTAAACAGGAGATAGGCAAGGAAAAAGAAGCTCAACAGCCCCATGATGCCGATCACGCGGGCATGCAGGTCGGCCGGCAGCTTGCGGCCGATGATGGCGACAGCTACTGTCCAGCCTGACATCAGCAGGGTCCACAGCAGGAAGGAGCCTTCATGCGAACCCCAGGCTGCCGTGATGCGGTATTCCAGCGGCAAACGACGCGAGGAGTGCTCGGCGACGTTCATCACGGAAAAGTCGTTGGCCATGAACGACCAGACGAGGACGAGGAAACCGATGGCGACGAACAGCAACTGGCCGCCGGCGGCGCCACGCGCCATCGCCATCCATGCCGTCTTGTCGCATGCGGCGCCCACGAGGCCGAGGATTCCTTGCAACAGGGCCAGTTGCAAGGCGATGATCAGGGCGACATGCCCGAGTTCAGGAATCATGGTTCGGTTCGATTAGCTGAAAAAAACAGGGGCGCGGAATTCCGCGCCCCGATACTACCGGATACGACGGAACTACTTGGCTGCAGCCACCGGAGGTGCCTTCAGCGCGGCGATAGCATCGTTCAGTGCCTTGATGCCGGCCTGCGAGTGATTCACCGACTCGGTCAGCGACTGGCGCGCCTGTTGCGGGTTGTGGAAACCGACGGAGTTCTCGGCGGTCCACCATTCCCAACGGGTCTGCGCTTCGTCATGGGACTTCTGCGCCGCCTTGACCGCCTCGGAATCGCGCGGCACGCCTGCGGCGTAAGCACGTGCGAAGGTGTCGATCAACTGGGCCAGCCAGAACTCGGCCTTGACGATCTTGCCGCGGGTGTAACCCTGGATCGCGTCGATCTGATACTTGGCCTGCTCTTCGGTCATCTCGCCGTGGCACTTCACGCAGGTTTCCTTGAGCATCTTGCGCGGCGACTGCTGCTGGTGATCGGTGAAGGTCTTGCCGTTCTTCTCGATCTTCTTCATGTGGCAGTCCTTGCACTCGACGCCTTCGCGCTCATGCTTGGACATCCAGAAGGTTTCCATCTCGGGGTGCTGGATCTTCGACAGCGCCGTGCCGGTGACGGCATGGCGGAAGTCCTTGAAGTTGCCGAACTTATCGACCATCTTCTTGTTGTAGTCGAAGACGTTGGACCATTGGAACAGGTTGGTACGCTGGTCGGCCATGGTAACCGGCTTGTCCTTGCCATCCGGGCCTGCATTCGGCTCGAAGCCGGGGTTGCAGTTGTACTCGACGTGGCACTGGGCACACATCAGGTTGGAGTCGGGCTTGGACAACAGGCCGATGGCGCGGAAACCGTCGCGGAAAGTGACCTTCTTCATCGGGTTCTTTTCGCTCTTGGCCTTGTCGTACGGATAGGTGCCTTCGCCGCGATCAACCACCGCCTGGATCAGCGCATCGCGAGCGACGCGTGGCGCAGAGGAGTGCGGATCGTGACACATGAAGCAGTTCAGCGCATGGGTGATGTCGCGCGCGAACTCTGGCGGCTTGGAAACGCGGCTCCACTTGGCCTTCGGATCCGGGTCGCCCATGTACTTCCACTTCAGGATGCTGTCGAAGGACTTGCAGTTCATGCAGACCGGGTTGGCCGCAGTGGCCACCTGGGGCATGAAGGCCTTCTGATCGCCCGTGCTGGGCTCCTTATCGACCAGCATCACGTTCCACAGGTCGGACACGGCGCTCTTGGCATCGGTGATATAGGTCCAATCCTTGAGCTGGAAGCGGCCGCCGTAGGCGCGATCGACGATCAGATGATCAAGGTTCATGAACACGTGGCTGCGCGGCTCGTTGTGTTCGCGCGTGAAGCCGTGCGGCTGCATCAACTTGTCGAACATCGGCGAGACGGTTTTCGGATCGGCTTTTTCGTGCTTCGCCTTCGAGTCGTAGTTCATCGTCGCGAAAGTGTTGAGCTGCTCCTGATGGCAGGTGCCGCAGGCATGGTGATCGACACGCGTACCGATCGAAGGCTTGGTGGGCTCCAGCGGCTTGCCGTCACGCTTGACGTGCTCATCCGAACCG
>JAJZSW010000105.1 GCA_021849505.1 Pseudomonadota bacterium | reverse complement strand
GTCGCGCATGACGATGCCCATGCCGTCGCAGAGGCTCTCGAAGTCGAGCATGGTGAAGAAGCGCACGTTCGGCGTGTCGTACCACTGGTAGGGCAGGTCCTCGGAGACCGGCATGCGGCCGCCCAGTACGGCCATGCGGTTCTTCCAGTAGGCGAAGTTCGGGAAGGACACCACCGCCTCGCGGCCGACGCGCAGCATCTCGGCGAGGATCTGCTGGGTGTGGCGCACGGTCTGCAGCGTGCGCGACAGCACGACATGGTCGAAGGCATCGTCCTCGAAGCCGGCGAGTCCCGCTTCGAGGTCGCTCTGGATGACATTGACGCCGTTCTCGATGGCGGCAAGCACGTGGCCGGGATCGCGCTCGATGCCCCAGCCGCGCAGGCCGCGGGTGGCCAGCAGGCGCAGCAGTTCGCCCTCGCCGCAGCCGAGGTCGAGCACGCTCTCGCCGGCCTTCATCCAGCCGGCGATGACCGCGAAGTCTGGGCGCTTCATGGCGTGCATCAGGTTTCCACGTTACGCATGTAGGCCGCCACCACGGCGTGGTAGTGGCGGTCGTCCATCAGGAAGCCGTCATGGCCGTGCGGGCTGGTGATTTCGGCGTAGCTGACGGCGTGTTTGTTCTTCACCAGCGCATTGACGATCTCGCGGCTGCGGGCCGGCGAAAAGCGCCAGTCGGTGCTGAAGGCGACGACCAGGTATTTCGCGCGTGCGCCGGCCAGCGCGGCGGCCAGATCGCCATCGAAAGGTTCGGCCGGGTCGAAGTAGTCGAGCGCCTTGGTCATCAGCAGATAAGTGTTGGCGTCGAACCAGCCGGCGAACTTGTCGCCCTGGTAGCGCAGGTAGGATTCGATCTCGAACTCGACGCCGAAACCGTAGCTGCCGGCCTCGGGGCGGCGTTTGCGGCCGAATTTCTCGGCCATCTGGTCGTCGGAGAGATAGGTGATGTGGCCGAGCATGCGCGCCAGCCGCAGGCCGCGCGTGGGGCGCGTGTCGTGGCGGTAGAAGTGGCCGCCGTGGAAATCCGGGTCGGTCAGGATCGCCTGCCGGGCGACGTCGTTGAAGGCGATGTTCTCGGCGGTGAGCTTCGGTGCGGCGGCGATCACCAGCGCATGGCGCACGCGTCCCGGCAGGTCGATCGTCCATTGCAGGGCCTGCATGCCGCCGAGCGAGCCGCCCATCACGGCGGCCCATTGTTCGATGCCCAGCACGTCGGCCAGCTGCGCCTGCGCCTTCACCCAGTCAGTGACGGTGACGACGGGAAAATCCGCCCCCCAGGGCTGGCCGGTGGCGGGGTTGATGGTCGAGGGGCCGGTCGAGCCATGGCAGCCGCCGAGGTTGTTGACGCCGACGACGAAGAAGCGGTTCGTGTCGATCGGCTTGCCGGGGCCGATCATGTTGTCCCACCAGCCGACGTTCTTGGGATTGTCGGCATACCAGCCGGCGACGTGGTGGTGGCCGGAGAGCGCGTGGCAGACGAGGATCGCGTTCGAGCGCTCCGCGTTCAGCGTGCCGTAGGTCTCGTAGGCCAGTTCCCATTGCGGCAGGGCGGTGCCGGCGGCGAGCGTGAGCGGTGCGTCGAAAACCTGCCGCCGCGCCTCGACCGGGCCAATGCTGCCGCGCTCGGACATGCGGGTAATTACGGCTGGATGCGGCGCGCGCCGTTGAAGCGGCGGCTCCAGTAACGGTCGGACATGTCCTCGATGCGCACGCGGGTGCCGGTGCGCGGGGCATGGATGAACTGGTTGTCGCCCAGATAGATGCCGACATGGGAGAAGGCGCGGCGCATGGTGTTGAAGAACACCAGGTCGCCTGGCTGCAGTTCCGATTTCTCGACGCGCTCGCCCTGCTGGGCGATGGCCTTGGCGTTATGGGGGAGTACCAGTCCGAGGGTTTCGTCGTACAGGTATTTGACGAAGCCGGAGCAGTCGAAGCCGGTTTCCGGGGAGCTGCCGCCGCGCTTGTAGCGGACGCCGATGTAGTTGAAGGCACGATCGAGCGTGCTTTCGACGTTGCCGACCGCGCGCGACATCAACGAGTCGGGCAGCTGCGCGGCCGTCTCGTCCGCCTGCGCGGGAGTCGTGGCAGTGCACAGGGCGATCAGGATTGCGGTCAGGGTTTTTCGCATAAGCGGCGCACTTTATCAGAAAGTCGGCGCTGGCTGAGCGGCACCCGGTGCAGCCTGTGGATAACTTGGGGGGCTTTCAGAGCTTCTCGACCTGCTCGCGGATCCGTTCCGGGTCGTCGAGGCGGAGGATTCTTGCCACCTTCGCCGCCAGTTGCCCGGTGTCGGCCATCACGATCTGCTGTTTCACTTCGAGCAGCTGGGTCGGGTGCATCGAAAACTGGCGCAGCCCCATGCCGAGCAGGAGGCGGGTCATTTGCGGGTCGCCGGCCAGTTCGCCGCAGATGGCCACCGGCATGTCCGCCTTGCGGGCCGTCTGGATGACCTGCGCCAGCAGTTGCAGGACGGCAGGGTGCAGGGGATCGTAGAGATGCGAGACCGATTCGTCGGTGCGGTCGATGGCCAGCAGGTACTGGATCAGATCGTTGGTGCCGATCGAGATGAACTGCAGGCGCTTGACGAAGGGTCCCAGCGCCAGTGCGGCCGCGGGAATCTCGATCATGCCGCCGATGGCGATGTTCTCGTCGAACTTGCAGCGCCGCTCGCGCAGTTGCTGCTTGGCCTGTTCGATCATCGCCAGTGTCTGCGCGATCTCGGTGGCGTGTGCGAGCATCGGCACGAGGATCTGCACCTTGCCGAAGTTGGAGGCGCGCAGGATGGCGCGCAGCTGGGCAAGGAATATCTGCGGTTCGGCCAGGCAATAGCGGATGGCGCGCAGGCCGAGGGCGGGATTGGGCGCCTGGCGTTCCGCGCCGACCAGCGCGCGCGCCGTCTTGTCGGCGCCGATGTCGAGCGTGCGGATCGTCACCGGCTTGCCGGCGAGCGCTTTCGCGACGAGGCGATAGGCCTCGAACTGCTCGTCCTCGCTTGGCAGCGTGTCGCGGTTCATGAACAGGAATTCGGTGCGGAACAGGCCGATGCCATCGGCACCCGCGTCCTTCACCTGTTCGATGTCCTGCGGCAGCTCGATGTTCGCCTGCAGGCTGATGTCGACATCGTCGAGCGTGGTGGCGCGCGCGGTCTTCAGGCGCTTGAGCTTCGAGCGTTCGAGCTCGACCTCGCGCTTGCGCAGCCGGTATTCCTCCAGCACGCGCGCGTCCGGATCGACAATTAATACGCCACGGGTGCCGTCGACGATGATCAGGTCGTCTTCGCGCACCAGCGGGCGCGCATGATGCAGGCCGACCACGGCGGGGATGGCGAGGCTGCGCGCGACGATCGCGGTGTGCGAGGTCGATCCGCCGAGATCGGTGACGAAGCCGGCGATCTTGAGATTCTTGAACTGGATCGTGTCGGCCGGCGATAGGTCGTGCGCGACGATGACGATTTCGCTGTCGATGCCCTTCTTCGTCAGGCGACGCGGCTTGCCGAGCAGGGCGCGCAGCACCCGCTCGACCACCTGCACGATGTCGTGCTTGCGCTCGCGCAGGTAGCTGTCGTCGATTTCCTCGAACTGCGCAACCAGCAGCTCCATCTGTTGCACCAGCGCCCATTCGGCGTTGCATAGACGCGCACGGATCAGGTCCTTGGGTACCGCGGCGATCAGCGGGTCGTCGAGGAACAGCGCATGCACGCCGACGAGCGCCGACAGTTCGCTCGGCGTGCCGGGTGCCGAGGCTTCGGTGTTGAGCACGCCCAGCTCGTTGCGCACCGTGGTCAGCGCTTCCTCGAAACGGGCGATCTCGCGCGGCACGTCGCGCTCGCGGATCGCATAGTGGGCGACTTCGAGGGTGGCGTGGGAAATCAGGTGGGCGCGGCCGATCGCGATGCCCTGCGAAACCGCCAGGCCGTGCAGGGTGAAGCTCACTCGTCTTCCCCGAAGCGGTTGGCGATCAGCGCGAGGATGGCCGCCAGCGCCTCGTCCGCCTGCTCGCCCGCAGTGTCGACGCTGACGCTGCTGCCCTTGCCGGCCGCCAGCATCATCACGCCCATGATGCTCTTGGCGTTGATGCGCCGGCCGTTGCGCTCCATCCAGACCTCGCAGGGGAAACTGCCCGCCAGCTGGGTGAGCTTGGCCGAGGCGCGCGCATGCAGGCCCAGCTTGTTCACGATTTCGGTCTCGGCGCGCGGCATGTTCAATGCTTCAGCATGTTGAGCACGCCGTCGCGGCCGCCGCCGGTGGCGCGGGCCAGCAACGTCGCCATGCCCTTGTCGCGATAGCTGAGGGCGCGCAGCAGCATCGGCAGGTTGACGCCGGCCAGTCCCTCGACCCGGCCCGGCTGCAGCAGCTTGCCGGCGAGGTTGGCCGGCGAGGCGCCATAGATGTCGGTCAGCACCAGCACGCCTTCGCCGCTATCGACGAGCTTGAGCAGCTTCTGGGCGAGCGGCAGCAGGTCGTTGGGGTCGTCGCCGGCGGCCACGCCGAGTTGCAGCAACTGTTCGGGACGCTTGTTGAGCACGTGGCAGGCGCATTGCAGCAGCGCTTCGCCAAGCGTGTCGTGGGTGATGAGGAGGATGCCGATCATTGCAGGAATTATTGCACCAGTTTTACGTTCAAGCCGTCCTGCTCGAAGCGCAGCCGGCCCTGCATCGCGGCGGTGACGAAAATCCGGCCCTGCGCATCGACGCGCAGTACCTGCGTGACTTCGAGGCGGCGGGAGAGTTCGCGCCAGCGGTCCCCGGCGATGAACAGCGGCTTGGTCAGCACGTCCGAACGCAAGCCGGCATCGTCTGCCGGCGGAATCAGCACGGTCAGCGACTGCGTGCCCTGCGCCGGTTCGCCGTTGCGTGGGTCGATCAGGTGGCTGTAGCGCCGTCCTGCCAGCTCGAAATAGCGCTGGTAGTCGCCCGAGGTGCCAATGGCCTCGCCATCGCGCAGTTCGAGGGTGGCGAGCACCCCTTCGCCGGCCAGCTCGACGCGCGGATGGCGGATGCCGACACGCCAGGGAATCCCGCCCTTGCTGCCCAGGGCGAGAACGTTGCCGCCGATGTTGATGAGCGCGTTGCGGATGCCGCGCGCCTTGAGCAGGTCGGCGGCGCGGTCGAGCGCGACGCCCTTCAGGTAGCCGCCGAAGTCGAGGGCGACGGCAGGGTTGGTCGAACTGACGGTGTTGTCCATGATGACGAGATCGGCGCTCGACGGCCTGGCCGCGACGAGCGCCTTCAGCGCATCCCCGTCGGGCAGCCCTGGCTTGAATTCGTCGGTGTGGAAGCCCCACAGTGCGACAAACCTGCCGAGGGCCGGATCGAACAGCTGGTCGCCGCGCCGCGACAAGTCCTGCGCGTTGCGGAGGAAACCCGCCAGTTCGGCGGAAACCGGGTGGGGCTTGCCCGCGGCGAGGGCCGCGTTGAGGGCCGTCAGTTCCGAGGGCTGCCAGGCGTGGTACGCCCGGTGCAGGCGGTCGAACTCGCGCAGTACCTCGCCGAGCGCGGCATGGGCCTCGGCCTCGCGCACCCCGGCTACCTGCACTTCGACCCGGGTACCGAAGACAAAGGCTTCCTGCGCGACGGGCATGGGCTTGCCGCAGGCGGCCAGCAACAGGAAAAGCAGACCGGCACACCACAGCTTCATGCGTCTTGGTTTTGCTCCAGTTCGATGGCCGCGGCCAGCAGCGCCAGGCGCGCCACGACGCCATAGGCGTAGAAGCGGTTGGGCGGTGCGTCGGGGGCCTGCGCGGAATCCGGCAGGGTGCAGCCGGTCTCGAAGGCGAGCGGCTTGAAATGCATGCCCGGGGCGTTCAGGTTCTCGTCGATGCCGCGCTGCGTGTGGATGCGATAGAAGCCGCCGACGACATGGCGATCGATCATGTAAACCACCGGCTCGGCGACGCCTTCGTCCACCGTCTCGAAGGTCGGCACGCCTTCCTGGATGATGACCTCGCTGACCTGCAGGCCTTCCTTGACCACCGCCATCTTGTTGCGCTGGCGGCGGTTGAGGTCCTTGACTTCGCTGGCGTCCTTGACGGTCATGATGCCCATGCCGTAGGTGCCGGCGTCGGCCTTGACGACGACGAAGGGCGTGGCGTCGATGCCGTATTCCCGGTACTTGGCGCGGATGTGATAGAGCAGCTTGTCGATGTTCGCCGCGAGGCATTCGGTGCCCGCCCGCTCCTGGAAGTTGATTTCGCCGCAGACGGCGAATTCCGGATCGAGCAGCCAGGGGTCGATGCCGATCAGTTCGGCGAATTCCCGGGCGACGCGGCGGTAGGCCGCGAAGTGCTGCGACTTGCGGCGCACGTGCCAGCCGGCGTGCAGCGGCGGGATGACGAACTGCTCGTGCAGGTTCTGCAGGATCGTCGGCACGCCGGCCGAGAGGTCGTTGTTGAGCAGCACGGCACAGGGATCGAAGGCATCGTCGTGCGCCAGCCCGAGCCGGCGGCCGAGCCCGTCCCTGCCGGTCGAGCCGAAGCGCCGCAGCGGTTCGAGCGTCAGCGTCTGTCCGTCGGGCAGGTCGAGCGTGGTCGGCCGGTCGATCTCGGGCAGCAGCGAGCCGATGCGCACGTCGAGGCCGGTGTGGCGCAGGAGCGTCGCCAGCCGCGCGAC
>JAJZSW010000027.1 GCA_021849505.1 Pseudomonadota bacterium | reverse complement strand
AGCCCGTCAGGTCCTGTCCCAGCCAGTTGAACAGGGTTTCGCGCACGCGGTCGGGCGTCGGCCGCAGGCCGGGCGCGGCGGCGACCTGGATCAGCCGGCTGCGCCACTCGCCGCCGGTGATGCGGATGCGGTTCATTGGCGAATCGCAGGAGTAACGTCGGTTAGCGCAAAATCTCCGCCCTTGAACAACAGGGGTTCATTACGTGCCGTTGCCAAAGCGTAGGAAAAACAATCTCCGTAATTCAGCCCTGCCGGATGACGTCCCTTGCCGAAATGCCGCCACCCTTCGAATGCCCTTTCGACGAGCAGTCGGTCCGCGGGAACGATCTCGATGCACAAGTCATCAATAAATCGTGACAACTCCCAGTATCCAGCTTCGCCACTGCGCACCGTCGCCACCATCGCCGTCTCGAGCCAGGTCGGGCCCGCCATGCGCAACTCCGTGGCCAACCCGAGCGCCTCCGCATAAGCCGCCGCATCATCCTCCAACAGTAACACCGCCAGCAAGGCGGAAGTATCGACAACCAATGAGCCCATTACTTCGGCAACCCGTCGGCGTCGTATTCGACCATCTCGGAGGCGGGCCGGTTATCGAGCACGGGAAGGGCGCCAAAACGGCTCGCTTTGGCGATCACCTCCACTGCCGAGAGTCTTGGCTTGCCGTCGGCATTGCTCTTCATTGCGCGCTCGATCAGCGCGATGGTCTCGCGATTGATCGAACGATGATTCGCCTCCGCCTGCTGTTTCAGGAAACGATGAAGCTCATCCGGAAGCCCGCGTATTGTCAGATCAGCCATGGCAGTACCCATTCGTTGTCATCGTTTTAACATCATAATGCTATCACTTTGTTAGCATTATTGGCCGACAGGGCAGCGCCGGAAATCATGATTTCCGTTTTCTTGTTTTCTTGAGAGCACAGAACCGCTTGACTGTCTCAAGAACAAAATTCCTTTCCGCTTGGGAAAGACTGACCATCAACGCCCCAAGAGTCTCTGAATCGCTGCGTTTCTCTTGTGGGGCATCCTCGAATAATCGTGCCAAGGGGATGCCAAATATGGTGGCCATTCGATGAAGAGTTGGCAACGACGGCAGGGTTACCCCTCGTTCGAAGCGAGAGACGGTGACGGGATCGACATCAAGGACCAAGGCCAATTGTTCTTGGGTCATGCCTTGGGAACCTCTCCAGCGGGCGATGGTTTTGCCTATGGCAAGGGCAAGCTCGTGGCGCACGGTAAACCTAATCTGATTGGCGAATTGCCAAGCAGAAATGATTGAGCTTCAAAGGGATTTGTGTTAGGGTGTAATATGCCTATTTGTTATTTAGGCGTTTTAGGTTTACTCGTTGCATATTCCACAGACTTGGGAGGCTGTCGATGAAAGTTCAAACCACGGGTGCCGCAATGCTCATCGCGGCGATACTTGCCGGCTGCGCTACGCCTTATAGCGAAGCGCCGCTTGCCACCAATTTCCCCACGACAAAACAAGAGAAGGTGCAGGCGGCGGCGCATTGGAACGTCATCGCCAAGGATGTCGCCAAGCAAATCTCGTTGCGGCATGCCGACAAGCGGCCCCTGCATGTCGCCCAACCCGCGGGCAAGTCCGCTTTCGAACGTGCATTCTCGAACCAGTTGGTCTCGTCATTGGTTGAAAATGGCCACCCCGTCATGAAACAACCCGCTGGTACATTGAGTGTCGAGGTTGACACGCAAGTCGTCGGCTTCTCGCCCAACCGTCCGCAGTATCGCCATGCCGGTACTGCAACGGCTTTGATGACTGGCGTTTGGGCCTTGCATGTCGGCGAAGCAACCGCAGGCGCTGCGCTTTATGCGACTGTGGCAGCAGCTGATGCCTACACCTGGTTCCGTTCGGAGTTCGCCACCGGCGAAACTCCGCAAACCGAGATCATCATCACCACCAGCGTCACCGACGGCAACCAGTATCTCTCCCGCAACACCAGCGTGTATTACGTCGCCGACACCGACAAAGCCCTGTATCAGGCTGGTCTGCCGGCCAGCAACATCAAGGTCAGGGGAGGCGAATGATGGCCAGAAACGTTCTCCGTCTTGCAGTGGTTTGCGCTTCCGCACTGACGCTGGCCGGCTGTTCGAACACCCCGACCTCTAAGCCAGACCCCACATGGGAGCAAGCCAGCGCCAACCCGCTCATACCCGCTAACTATAAGGCTGCGGATGCGCTGCTGGCCCAAATTACGCCAGCGCTCAGCAGATCGCAACCACTCATCATCGCGACAGTCGTCAATATCGACAATCTCGATCAGTCATCCACGCTCGGCCGACTGACGTCCGAACACGTCTCGGCGCGCTTCACGAAAGCCGGCTATCGCATGATCGAGCTGAAATACCGTAACAGTATCTACGTCAAGCGAAGTCAGGGCGAACTGATGCTGACGCGCGAAATCAAGGAACTGGCCCAGACCCACGATGCCCAGGCCGTCATTGTCGGCACCTACGGGCAAAGCGACGATTACGTTTTCGTTAATCTGAAAGTCATCCAGCCCGCAACGAACATCGTACTGGCGGTCCAGGATTACGTCCTGCCGCTTGATAGTTCGACAAAAGCACTGCTGAGAAGCCGCTGAGCGGATGACGGGGCGCAAGCCCCGTCATCAATCCGCCGCCACGATCACGGTGACGAGATGCTCCGGCTTCACGTGGCGCCGGAAGGCGGCCTTGACGTCGTCGCGCGTCACCGCCGCGACCTGGCGCGGGAACCGGTCGAGGTAGTCGAGCGGCAGGCCGTGGAAGCCGATCAGCGAGAGATAGCCGAGCAGCTTGGCATTGCTGTCGATGCGCAGCGCCTGCCCGTCGATGAGGTTCTTCTTCGCCGCGGCGAGTTCCTGCGCGGTCGGGCCGTCGGCGAGGAATTTCGTCAGCACGTCATCGACGACTTTCAGGGCGTCGCCCGCCTGCTCGCGCTTGGTCTGCAGGCCGATCTGGAAGGGGCCGGGCAGCACGCGCGGCACGAAGGTGGAATAGACGCTGTAGGCGTAGCCGCGCTTTTCGCGCACCTCCTTCATCAGGCGCGAAACGAAGCCGCCGCCGCCGAGCGTGTAGTTGCCGACCAGCAGGGCGAAGTAGTCGGGGTCGCTGCGGCTCATCGCCGGCAGGCCGATGTGGATGTGCGACTGCGCCGCCGGGTGCGCGAGCTTGATCGTTTCGCGCTGCGGCAGGGCGACCGCCGGCAGTGCCGCCGCACCCGCCCCCGTGGGCAGCGCCTCGGTGAGCTGGACGGCGATGGCCTCGGCTTCGCTCCGGGAAACGTCGCCGATGATCGACACCACGGCACCGTTCGCGACGTAGTGAGCCTGGTGGAAGGCGACCAGGTCGTCGCGCACGATCTGGGCGACGCTTTCCTGCGTCGCGACGTTGCCGTAGGGATGGCCCGGATAAAGCGCCTGCGCGAAGCGCTTGCCGGCGATGGCGTCCGGCCGCGTGTCGGCTTCCTTGAGCGCTTCGATCGTGCGCGTCTTCTCGCGCGCCAGCACGGCCTCGGGAAAAGTCGGCGCCGCCAGGACGGCACGCAGCAGCGCCAGCGCGCCGTTCTTTTCCTCGGCCGAGGAAAGGGTACGCAGCGTCACGCTCGCCATGTCCTGGTCCGAGGACGAGGACAGCCGGGCGCCCAGGTCGACGAGGCGGCCGGAGATCTGTTCCTCGTCGAGGTCGGCCGCACCGGCCTCGAGCAGACCGGCGGTGAGGCTCGCGACGCCGGATTTCCCTGTGGGGCTGCGCGCGCCGCCGGCGGCGAAATCGATGCGCACGTCGAGGATCGGCAGGTCGCGGCTCGCGACGAAATAGACCTTCGCGCCGGTCGGGGCGATCCAGTGCTGGATCTGCGGGCCGGCCTGCACGAGACTGGAAACAAGCGCGACGAAGAAAGCGATCAGTATGCGCATGGCCGGCTCCTCAATGACGTACGGCAAAGCCGGACTTCCGCTTCGATGCGGCATCGAGCGGCTGCGGATCGAGCACTGCGACGGTCAGCGTGTCGTCGCCAAAATACTTCTTCGCCACCGCCTGTACCTCTTCGGCGGTAACGCCGCGCAGCTTCTCGAGCAGCTTGTCGATGTCGCGCCAGTGCAGGCCGGAGGCCTCGGCCTGGCCGATCTCCATCGCCTGCGCCATCAGCGAGTCGCGTTTGTAGACCTGCGCGGCGATGGTCTGCGTCTTGACGCGTTTCAGCTCTTCCTCGGTCACGCCCTCGTCCTGAATGCGCTTGAGCTCGGCGCGCAGCGCGGCTTCCAGCTCGGCGACGCTGCGGCCCGCCGCCGGCTGGCCGGCGAGGATGAATTGCGTTTCGCCGCGCAGCGTGGCGTCGTAGCCCGCGCCGGCCGACTGGGCAACCTTCTCGCCGCGCACCAGCCGCTTCGGGAAGCGCGCCGCGTCGTTGCCGTCGAGCAGCGCGGCCAGCACCTCGAGCGCATACGGGTCGCGGTCCCGGTCGAGATCGACGAGCTTGGGCGCCTTCCATGCCATCATCAGGTAGGGCAGCTGCGCCGGCGCTTTCACCGTGACACGGCGCATGCCGTCCTGCGCCGGTTCGTTCTGCGGCTTGCGCACCGGCAGCGGTTTGGCCTGGTGCCGGCCGTAGGTCTGTTTGGCCAGCCTGAACACTTCCTTGTGATCGACGTCGCCGACCACCACCACATAGGCGTTGTTCGGCGCGTACCAGTCGCGATACCAGTCGCGGGCGTCCTGCCAGGTCATGTTCTGCAGGTCGTCCATCCAGCCGATGATCGGCCGGCGGTAGGGGTGCGCGGTAAAGGCCGCGGCGCTGAGCGCCTCGTAGGTGCGCGCCTGAGGATTGTCGTCGGTGCGCAGGCGGCGTTCCTCCATGACTACCTGGATCTCGCTGGCGAACTCCTCGGCCTTCAGTTCCAGGTTGGCCATGCGGTCGGCCTCGAGCCGCATCATCTCGGGCAGCGCGCCCTTGGGCACGATCTGGAAATAGGCCGTGTAATCGAGGCTGGTGAAGGCGTTGTCGCGCCCGCCGGCCTCGGCCACGCGCTTGTTGAACTCTCCGGACTTGAGCGTCTTCGTGCCCTTGAACATCATGTGCTCGAGCACGTGGGCTACCCCGGAGGTGCCGTCCTTCTCGTCCATCGCGCCGGCGCGGTACCAGACCATATGCACGGCGGTCGGCGCGCGGCGGTCTTCCTTGACGATGACGCGCAGGCCGTTCTTCAGGGTGGTCTCGTAGGGGTTCGCCAAAGTCGGCGCCGGCAGGACGGCACTGCAGGCAAAGAACAGCAAAAACGGTTTGATTTTCATGGGTCTGCAGGCATCTGGCTTAGAATTGTCGCCGCGCATCATATCCTGCGCGGCCCATGCTACGAATGTGCTACGACTGAAACGCCCATGTTTGGTTTCCTGAAAAAGAATCAAGAGCCTGCGGATACGGCGCCGCAAAGTCCAAAGCTTTCCTGGACCGAGCGCCTGAAAGCCGGGCTCGCCCGCACCCGCGCCGCGCTGACCACCCCGCTCGGCGAACTGTTTTCACGCGCGAAGATCGACGACGAGCTGCTCGAAGAGCTCGAATCCACGCTGCTGATGGCCGATTGCGGCGTCGAGGCGACGCACTGGCTGCTGGACGAGCTGCGCGCCAGGGTCAAGAAGGAAAAGATCGAGTCGCCGGCCGCGCTGCGCGCCGCGCTGATCGACCTGCTGACGCAGCTTCTCACCCCGCTCGAACAGCCGCTCGACCTCAACCATCCCACGCAGAGCCAGCGCCCCTTCATCATCATGATCGCCGGCGTCAATGGCGCGGGCAAGACGACCTCGATCGGCAAGCTCGCCAAGCAGTTCCAGAAGGAGGGCCACGGCGTGCTGCTCGCCGCCGGCGACACCTTCCGCGCCGCGGCGCGCGAACAGCTCGCCGAATGGGGCCGCCGCAACGACGTGACCGTCATTGCGCAGGACGGCGGGGATCCCGCCGCCGTGGTGTTCGACGCCATCGGCGCGGCGCGCGCGCGCGGCATCGACGTGATGATGGCCGACACGGCCGGCCGCCTGCCGACGCAGCTGCACCTGATGGAGGAAATCGCCAAGGTGCGCCGCGTGATCCAGAAGGCCGAGCCGACCGGGCCGCACGAGGTGCTGCTGGTGCTCGACGCCAACATCGGCCAGAACGCCATCCAGCAAGTGAAGGCTTTCGACAAGGCGATCAACGTCACCGGCCTCGTCGTCACCAAGCTCGACGGCACCGCCAAGGGCGGCGTGCTCGCGGCCATCGCGCGGCAGTGTCCGAAGCCGGTACGCTTCATCGGCGTCGGCGAAGGCATCGACGACCTGCAACCCTTCAAGGCGCGCGAGTTCGTCGAGGCGCTGTTCGGCTGATGCCGTCCCGCCAGCGCCGGCTTTTCCAACCATGTACGTTCCCGCTTCCTTCCGCGAATACCGCCCCGAGGTCATGCATGGCCTGATAGAAGCGCATCCGCTGGGCACCCTGGTGACCTGCGGCCAGAGCGGCCTGCTGGCATCGCCCGTGCCATTCCTGCTGGATGCCGCGACTGGCGAGCACGGCGTGCTGCGCGCGCATCTGGCGCGCGCGAACCCGCACTGTAAGGACCTGGCCACGACGGCCGAGTGCCTGGTCATCTTTCAGGGCGCCAACGGCTATGTCACGCCTGCGTGGTATCCAAGCAAGGCGGACACGCACAAGGTGGTGCCGACCTGGAACTATGCCGCTGTCCACGTTCGCGGCCGGCCGGTCGTGATGGATGACGAGGATTGGCTGGAACGCCAGCTGACGGAACTGACCCGCAGGCAGGAAGGGCGGCGCCCGGCGCCCTGGGCCTTGAAGGATGCGCCCGCCGAATTCATTGCCGCGCAGAAGAAAGCCATCATCGGCGTCGAGATCGCGATCGTGCAGATCGAAGGCAAGTGGAAGATGAGCCAGAACAAGGAGGCTGCCGATCGTCGCGGTGTGATCCAGGGCCTGCGCGATGAAGACGACCCCCATGGCAACCCGACCGTGGCGGATCTGGTCGAAGGTCGCGGCAATCAATGATCAGGCTCACCGAGCTGCGCCTGCCGCTCGAACACACGCCGGAAGAACTCACCGCCGCCGTCCTGCAGCGGCTCGGCCTCAGGTCCGACGAACTGCTCACGCTGCACATCCACAAGCGCAGCGCTGACGCTCGCAAGAAAAGTGCGCCGCTGTTCGTCTATAGTCTCGACCTCGAACTGGCTGATGAAGCCGCGGTGCTCGTGCGTTTCAAGGACGACCTGCATGTCAAACCGACGCCGGACATGGAGTACCAGTTCGTCGCCAGGGCGCCGGCAAACCTGCCCCAAAGACCGGTCGTGATCGGCTTCGGCCCGGCAGGCATCTTCGCCGCGCTGATCCTCGCCCAGATGGGCTTCAGGCCGCTCGTGCTGGAGCGCGGCAGGAAGGTACGCGAACGCACCAGGGACACCTGGGATCTCTGGCGCAAGCACAACCTGCACCCTGAGTCGAACGTGCAATTCGGCGAGGGCGGTGCCGGCACCTTCTCCGACGGCAAGCTCTACACGCAGATCCGCGACCCGCGCCACCTCGGCCGCAAGGTGCTCACCGAGTTCGTCAAGGCCGGTGCGCCGGAGGAAATCCTCTACGTCAGCAAGCCGCACATCGGCACCTTCCGCCTCGTCAGCATGGTCGAGAAGATGCGCGCCGAGATCGAAAGCCTCGGCGGCGAGATCCGTTTCGAGGCGCGCGTCGAAGACCTGCGCATCGAGGACGGTCAGGTGCGCGGGGTGGTTCTCGCAAATGGCGAGGAAATCCGCGCCGACCATGTGATCCTCGCGCTCGGCCACAGCGCGCGCGACACTTTCGCGATGCTGCACCGGCGCGGTGTGTTCATGGAGGCCAAGCCTTTCTCGATCGGCTTCCGCATCGAGCACCCGCAGTCGCTGATCGACAAGGCGCGTTACGGAAGTTTCGCCGGCCATCCACTGCTCGGCGCGGCCGACTACAAGCTGGTCCATCACGCCCGGAATGGCCGCACGGTGTACAGCTTCTGCATGTGCCCCGGCGGGCAGGTCGTCGCGGCCACCTCCGAGGAAGGCTGCGTCGTCACCAACGGCATGAGCCAGTATTCGCGCGCCGAGCGCAACGCGAACTCCGGCCTCGTCGTCGATGTCTCGCCAGCGGATTTTCAAGGCGAAGGGCGAAATGATCCACTTGCGGGCATTGAATTCCAACGCCAGTGGGAACGGCGCGCATTCGAACTCGGCGGCGGCAACTACGATGCGCCGGGCCAGCGGGTCGGCGACTTTCTCGCCGGCCGGCCGAGCGAGCATCTGGGCGCCGTCATCCCGTCCTACCAGCCCGGCGTCCATCTGACCGACCTCGCCACCGCCCTGCCCGACTTCGCGATCTCCGCGATGCGCGAGGCGATCCCGGCCTTCGATCGTCAGATCCATGGCTTCGCGCTGGAGGATGCGCTGCTCACCGGCGTCGAGACGCGCACCTCGTCGCCCGTGCGCGTCACACGTGGCAAGGACTGCCAGAGCCGCAACGTCAGGGGGCTGTTTCCGGCCGGCGAAGGCGCGGGCTACGCCGGAGGCATCCTGTCGGCCGCCGTCGACGGAATCGAAGTGGCCGAGGCTTTGGCGCTTGATTTTCTCTCCGGCAAAGCCTGATTCAGTGTAAAAATATATATGAAGTCATAAAAAACCCAGGAGCAGACCATGCGCAACAACCAGCCGGTCACCGGCGTCGAGCGTCAGTATTCCGACAATATCGCGATCATCTCCCACACCAACGAGAAGGGCCAGATCACCTTCTGCAATGACGATTTCGTCGAAATCAGCGGCTTCACGCTCGAAGAGCTGATCGGTCAGCCGCACAACATCCTGCGCCACCCCGACATGCCGACGGAGGCCTTCCGCGACCTCTGGGCCACCGTCAAGGCCGGCCGCCCCTGGGCGGGCCTGGTCAAGAACCGCTGCAAGAACGGCGACCATTACTGGGTGCGCGCCTCGGTGACGCCGAAGCTCGACGGCGGCTACATGTCGGTGCGCGTCAAGCCGGGCCGCGATGAAGTCGCCGCCGCCGAAGCACTCTACGCGCGCATGCGCCAGGATCCCTCGATCCGCCTGCACGAAGGCCAGGTGGCCAAGAGGAATTTCTGGGGCTGGATCGACAACATGCGCATCGGCAACCGGCTCGCGCTGGTCATGGCGCTGGTCATGGTGCTGCTGATCGGCGCCCTGATCGAAGCCCATCATTCGAGCGGAAAGATCGAGAATGCCTACCAGAAGTACATCGAGCAGGACGTCGCGCGCCGCGCCGACTTCTACAACATGTACGCCCAGGGCCTGCAGATGGGCCAGGCCATCCGCAACGTCATGCTCGATCCGGAAAACAAGCGCGCCTACGAAAACTACCAGAACGCCACGGCCGCCTATGAAAAGGCGGGGGAGCAGGCCCGCGCGCTCGACGAGCAGACCGTCAAGTCCGGCCTGCCGGAGCGGCTGATCGCCCTGCGCGCCGAGCAGAAGAAGATGCACGAGCAGATTTTCGAGCTGCTCAAGGCCAAGCAGATCGAGGAAGCCAAGATCATGCTCACCAAGACCGAGACGCCGAAGTGGCGCGAGATGCGCGACATCATGGTCGGCGAGATCAAGCAGCTCGACGAGGCGAAACCCAGGCTGCTCGCCCAGCTGGAGGAACAACAGGAAGCCGCCAACCGGCGCAGCCTGATCTTCGCGGGCGGCGTGATCGTCTTCGGCATCCTGCTGGCCGGCATCCTGCTGGCACGCATCGCCCGCCAGGCGCGCGAAACCGAACGCCTCGTCGCTTCCGTCGCCGGCGGCAATATCGCCGAGGTCATCCGCGCCGGCAACCATGACGAATTCGGTGCGGTCCTGACCCGCGTCGCGATGCTGCGCAACCGCCTGCACGAGGCGATCAGCCTGATCCATCAGACCGCACGCTCGCTCGACGCGTCGAGCCGGCAGCTCTCGGCCGCCAGCAACGCCACGGTCGAGGCCGCCGAGGCCCAATCGTCCGCGATCGCCAGCATCGCCGCAGCAGTGGAGGAGCTGTCGGTGTCCTCCGACGAAATGAGCAGCAACGCGCGCGACGCCCTGCAGGCCACCGACGCCTCCGCGAAGGCCACGCGCGACAGCGCCGCCACCAGCCGCCAGGCCGCCGAGCACATCAATGCCGCCTCGCGCGTGGTGGCCGATTCCGAGCAGCGCATCGCCGAACTGGCGACGATGTCGGAGGAAATCAGCCGCGTCGTGCTGGTGATCAAGGAGATCGCCGACCAGACCAACCTGCTGGCGCTGAACGCCGCGATCGAGGCGGCGCGCGCCGGCGAACAGGGACGCGGCTTCGCCGTCGTCGCCGACGAGGTGCGCAAGCTCGCCGAGCGCACCGGCAACTCGACGCAGGAAATCGCGGCGATGATCCAGCGCATCCAGGACGTCAGCAGTTCGGTCGCCCGCGAAGTCGCCGCCAGCAGCAAGGAAGTCGGCGACGGCGCCCAGAGCGCCGCGCAGGCCGGCAACATGGCGGCGGCGGTCGAATCCACCGTCGACCAGACCAGCCGCGCGGTGCAGTCGATCAGCGACTCGCTGGCCGAGAGCAGCGCGGCCACGCGCGAGATCGCCGGCAACATGGAGCGGATTTCGCAGACCGCCGAGAACAACGCCCAGGTCGCGCAGAACTCCTCGCTCGAGGCGCGCCAGGTCGGCCTGCTGGCCGACAAGCTGAAGCAGCTGGCCGCCCAGTTCCACGCCTGAACGCCGCTCCTTGCCGTCCCGCCAGCGCCGACTTTCGGGTCAGCGCTGGCAGAATAGCGCCATGAAAGTGGCCCCCCACGCTCGCATGTGCTCGCTGCCCCCCACCGGGGGGCGCATGATTTCTTGGGGCGGCCCGGCGAAATCATGATCCAGTTCGACCGCATCACCAAGCGCTATCCGCCCGACATCACCGCCCTCGCCGACATCAGCGCCGAGATCGCCGCCGGCGAACTGGTGACCATCACCGGGCATTCCGGGGCGGGAAAATCGACGCTGCTGCGGCTGATTCCCGCCATCGAACGACCGACCGGCGGCGCGCTGCTGGTGAACGGCCAGAACGTCGGCGGCCTGCGGCGCAGCGCGCTGCCCTGGCTGCGTCGCCACATCGGGCTCGTCTTCCAGGACCAGAAGCTGCTGTTTGATCGAAGCGCGCTCGACAACGTGCTGCTGCCGCTCGAGATCGCCGGCTTCCCGCTCAAGGAGGCCAAACGCCGGGCCGCGGCGGCGCTCGACAAGGTCGGCCTGGGGCAGCGCGCGCGCGCGCTGCCGATCGCTCTCTCCGGCGGCGAACAGCAGCGGCTCGCGATCGCCCGCGCCGTCGCGCACCGTCCCGCACTGCTGCTCGCCGACGAGCCGACCGCTTATCTCGATGCCGAAACGGCGCGCGCCGTGGCGGACATTTTCATCGAGTTCCATCGGGTCGGCGTCACCGTGCTGGCGGCGACCTACGACGCGAGCCTCTTTCCCGGCGCCCGGCAGCTGCGGCTGGATCACGGGAGACTGGCGCCATGAACTACTGGCTGACCGCCCATGGGAATGCCTGTCGGCTGGCCCTGCGCCGGCTGGCAGCCGCGCCACTCAACACCTTGTTGTCCGTACTGGGCATCGGCATCGCGCTGGCCCTGCCGGCGGCGGTTTACCTGATGCTCGCCCATGCCGGCACGCTGGCGCAGGGCCGGCCGGCGACGCCGCAGCTGACCGTGTTCCTGGCCATCGACGCCGACCGCAAGGCGGCACAGGCCGTCGCGGCGAAGCTGAAAGCGGAACCGGCCGTGGCCGGCACCGAACTGCTGGCCCGCGAGGAGACGCTCGCGCGCATGAAGGCATCCGGCGGGTTGGCCGACGCGATCGGCGTCCTGCCGAAGAACCCCTTCCCCGATGCGATCGTCGTCACGCCGGCGGACGACGCTCCGGCGGCTCTCGAGCAACTGGCCGCGACGGTGCGCCAGTGGCGCGACGTCGAGCACGTGCAGGTCGACGCCGACTGGGCGCGCCGGCTCGCGGCCCTGGTCCGGCTGGCGAAAACCGGCATGCTCCTGCTCGCCGTCCTGCTCGGCATCGGGCTGCTGGCGATCGTCTTCAATACCATCCGCCTGCAGGCGCTGACGCGGCGCGACGAGGTGGAGGTGAGCCGCCTGCTGGGCGCGACCGACGGCTTCATCCGCCGCCCCTTCCTCTGGCACGGCACGCTGCTCGGCCTGGCCGGCGGCCTGATCGCCTGGCTGATCGTCGCCGCCGCGATTCTCTGGCTGCGCCTGCCGGTTGCCGAACTCGCCAGCCTCTATGGCGTCGACTTCATGCCGGCCCTGCCCGGGCCGCGGGAAACCGCCGCCATGCTCGGTGCGGCGGCGCTGCTCGGCTGGCTGGGCGCCGCGCTGTCGATCGGCCAGCATTTACGGCATATGGAGTGAGCATGAACGGCTTTACGCCCTCCCCCGACTCGACCCGCTGGCGCAAGTATGCCGGCAGCGACGTGATTCCGCTCTGGGTCGCCGACATGGACTTCGCCGCGCCGCCCGAGGTCGTCGCGGCCCTGCAGCAGCGCATCGCCAATGGGCTGTTCGGCTACGGCGACCCTTGGCCATCGCTGGTCGAATCCATCGTCGAACATTGCGCGCATGAATACGACTGGGCGGTCGAACCCGACTGGCTGGTCTGGCTGCCCGGTCTGGTGTCGGGCCTGCATGTCGCCTGCCGCAGCGTGGGTGAAGCCGGCGATGGCGTCTTCACGGCGACGCCGGTCTATCCGCCCTTCCTGTCGTCGCCGGTGGAATCGAACCGCCGTCTGCTGACCCTGCCGCTGGTGCGCACCGAAGCAGGCTGGTGCTGGGATTTCGCCGCGGCCGACGCAGTGATGAAGGCCGCCAGGCTCTTCCTGCTCTGCCACCCGCACAATCCGCTCGGGCGCGCCTGGCACGAGGACGAACTCTGGCAACTCGCCGCGCTCGCCGAGAAGCACGACCTCGTGGTCTGTTCGGACGAAATCCATTGCGACCTTACACTGGGCGGCCGCCACCGGCCCTTCGCCACGCTCGCGCCCGAGGTCGCCGCGCGCACCATCACCCTGATGGCGCCGTCCAAGACCTTCAACCTTGCCGGCCTCGGCTGCGCCTTCGCGATTATCCCGAATCCGCAGCTGCGGCGCGCCTTCCGCGCCACCGCGCACGGCATCGTGCCGCATCCGAACGTGCTCGGGCTAGCGGCCTGCGAAGCCGCCTTCCGTCATGGGGCCGCCTGGCGGCGGCAGCTGCTCGATACGCTGCGCGGCAACGCCGCGCGCGTCGAACAGGCGGTCGGCAGGCTGCCCGGCCTGTCGATGGAGCGCGTCGAGGCCACCTTCCTCGCTTGGCTCGACTGCCGCGAACTCGGCGTCGAGCATCCGGCTCAATTTTTCGAAAAGGCCGGTGTCGGGCTGTCGGACGGTGCCGCCTTCGGGCCGGGGCAGGCCTATGCGCACTATGTGCGGCTCAACTTCGGCACGACCCGCGCACTGCTCGACGCGGCGCTGGAGCGCATCGCAAAGGCCTGCGCCAGCCTCTGAAAGTCGGCGCTGGTTGGACGGCACAGCCGGGCGGAACTCAGTGCAGGCGCAGCCTGCGCCCCGACTTCAGCATCGCCTCGAACGAGGGCACCGGCACCGGCGGCGAGAAGTAGTGCCCCTGGATTTCCTGGCAGCCGAGGCTCCTGAGGAATTCCAGCTGCGCGCGCGTCTCGACGCCTTCGGCGATGACGCGATGGCCGAGACGCTGCGCCATGCTGATGATCGCCCCGGCGATCGCGCAGTCGTCGCCGTCCTGCGGAATCCCGGTGACGAACGAGCGGTCGATCTTCAGCGTGTCGATCGGGAAGCGCTTGAGGTAGGCGAGGCTCGAATAGCCTGTGCCGAAATCGTCGAGCGACAGCGACACGCCGAGCGCGGCGAGTTCGTCCATCATGGCGATCACGTCCTTGCTGCTGTGGGTCAGCATGCCTTCGGTGATTTCGAGTTCGACCCGGTGCGGCGCGACGGCATGCGTGCGGAGCAGGACGGTCAGGCGTGCCGCGAGGTCGGGCGAGAAATCGCGCGCCGAAAGATTGACGGCGACCTTGAACTCGGGCAGCCCGGCCGCGCTCCAGGCGTGCGTCTGCTCCAGCGCCGCCTCCAGCACCCAGGCCGAAAGGCGCGCGATCAGCCCGGACTCCTCGGCGATCGGGATGAAGGCATCGGGCGGCATCAGGCCGAGGTCGGGATGCTGCCAGCGCACCAGCGCCTCGGCGCCGACGATGCGGCCGGTCGCGATATCGACCTTCGGCTGATAATGCAGCAGCAGTTCGTTGCGCTCGATGCCGTGGCGCAGGCCGGATTCGATGCGCAGGCGCTCGATGGCGCGCTGGTTCATTTCGCGGCTGTAGAAGGTATAGCCGTCCTGCCCGGTCTCCTTGCTGCGGTACATCGCGATGTCGGCCATGCGCAGCAGGGTTTCGGTCTGGCGGCCGTCGCGCGGATAGACGCTGATGCCGATGGCGACGCCGACGCGCAGTTCGTGGCCGTCGATGAGGAATGGCGTGTCGAGCGTGGCGATCAGTTTCCGGGCGACCATCGCGGCATGATCGCGACGCGCGATGTCGAACAGCGCGACGACGAATTCGTCGCCGCCCAGGCGGGCGACGACATCCTCGGTGCGCACGGCATTGCGCAGGCGCTCGGCGACCTGTTGCAGCAGGCGGTCGCCGACGCCGTGGCCGAGACTGTCGTTGATCGGCTTGAAGCGGTTCAGGTCGATGAACAGGAGCGCGCCATGCTGGCGATTGCGCCGCGCCTCGGCGAGCGCCTGGTCGATCAGCTTGTAGAGCAGCGCGCGGTTGGGCAGGCCGGTCAGGCTGTCGTAGTAGGCGAGGTAATGGATGCGCTCCTCGGCCGCCTTGCGTGCGGTGATGTCCGTGAAGATCGAAAAGTAGTTGCAGATCTGGCCTTCGCGGTTGCGCACCAGGCTGATCGACGCCCAGCTCGGGAAGTCCTCGCCATTCTTGCGCCGCGTCCAGACCTCGCCGTGCCAGCCGCCATCCCTTTCGACGCGCCGCCAGAGCTCCTCGTAGAAATGCAGCGGATGCCGGGCGGAGCGCAGCAGGCCCGGCAGGCGCCCGATCACGTCTTCCTCGCTGTAGCCGGTCATGCGGTTGAAGGCCGGATTGACGGACAGGATGCGGCGGTCGGCATCGGTGATCAGGATGCTTTCCTCGCTGTGTTCGAAGATGCGCGATTGCAGGCGCATGCTCTTCTCGGCCTCGATGCGCGCCGTGATGTCCGTCAGGTAGCCGACCAGCCCCACCGGTTCGCCGGACTCGTCGCGGGTCAGGGACAGCTGCAGGCTGGCCCAGAAGATTTCGCCCGACTTGCGGCGCCGGCGCACTTCCAGCTCGCGGCCGCCGGCTTCGAGCAGGGCGTCGCGGAAACCTTCGCTGTCGTCGTCGGACTCCGGATCGGCATACAGGAAGAGGATGTGCCGCCCGACCGCCTCGGCCGCGCTGTAGCCGAACAGCGTCTCGGCGCTTTTGTTCCAGCCGTTGATGTAGCCGCCGAGATCCATCGTGATGACCGACTCGTGGATCTGGTCGAGGATCTTGACCTGCCCGGCCAGCCGGCAGCCGCCCGGCACGGCGCGGGCGGCCTCGCAGAGTTCGCGCGCCTGCCCGGCATCGGCAAGGGCGGGGGACGGGGGCGCGACGCCGATGTCGTCCATGGCCTGCGGTCAGGCTTCCTTGCCGATCATCACGGCCCAACGCGCCGCCTCGATCAGCGCGGCGCCCCAGGCCTCGCGGCTCAGCCCGATGGCGGCCAGCGCCTCCCCCAGTTCGGGTGTCGGACCGGCCTCGCCGCTCCGGACGGTCTTCAGGAGGGCGCCGAACGGGCCGCTGCCTTCGAGCAGCGCACGGGTCACCTCGTCGGAGAGATGCAGCGGGGCGATGATCTCGGCCAGCGGCTGGCCGAACAGCGTGTCGAGCAGCGAGAACATGCCGATCATGAAGGCATGGTCCCAGTCGTCGCGCGCGAGCCCCTTGCGCCTGGCCATGCCCTCGAGCAGGTTCGCGCGCAAGGCGGCCTGCGGCAGCAGCGGACTGACCGTCTCGTTGCCCGGTGGCCGCGCGAAGAGCAGCAGCATCAGCCAGCGCTGCAACTGGCGACGACCAAGCAGGACGAGCGCCTGCGAAAAGCTTTCGATATGCCGCCCTGGCATGAAGGCGACCGAATTCACGAGCTTCAGCAGCTTGTAGGCGAGGCTCGCATCACGCTTGACCAAGGCCTCGATCTCGGCGGATTCGGCATCGCGCGTCACCAGCGACAGGAGCTTGAGCAACACGCTGCGCGCCGTGGGATCTCCCTTGATGGCAGGGGTGATCATGCCGACCTGCCAACCGGCCGGCAAATCCCCGGTCATCAGGCCGAAGCCCGCCTGGCGCAGCGCGGCCAGCGCCGGACCGCGGGCGGAATCGCCGGCCTGCGCGAGCGGAAACCGCAGGATCAGGCGTTCGCGCGGAAGGTTGGCCGCCAGGGCGGGATCGAGGGCGAGCGGATCGGCCTGCACGACGCACGGGGTTTCCGCGAGCAATTCGGCGAGCGCGCAATCCCCGAGCAACTGCGCCAGGGCGGCGTTGTCCAGCGGCCGGTCGGCATCCAGCAACAGCGCGACCCAGACATGGTCTGCATTGCAGGCCGGCTGCAGGGCTATCAGCGGAAACTTGGCGTCTGAATTCATGCGGGCATCCATGGTCTCGGCGTCATTATTCATTACCAAAGCGGCATATCCGGCGTGGATCAGCGATGGTTGACCCGGCGTATTCCGCTTTCCGTCACGATCAGGTCGAGCGGCACGTCATGGCGCTCCGGCCGGATATCCTTGACGGCGCCGAGGTCGAACCCCACCCCGACGGCCAGGGGGCGCGGCTGCATGACGGCCAGAGTGCGGTCGAAATAGCCGCCGCCATAGCCCAGACGATAGCCCGCGGCATCGAAGGCGACCAGGGGCAGCAAAATCACGTCGGGATGCGCCGGCGGGCCGTCAGCCGGGATCGGAATCCCGTAAGGGTCGGTGGCCATCGGCGCGTCCGGCGTCCAGCCGCGGAACTCCAGCGGTGCGTCGGTTTCCCGTACCACGGGCATGGCCGCCTGCCAGCCGAGCGCGAGCAGTTGCCGAACCAGGGGCTGGCAATCCACTTCGGCGCGAATCGGCATGCAGAAGGCGATCGTGCCGGCGCGCAGGGGCAGCAGGAATTCGGTCAGGTGGTGCCGGATCGCCACGCTCGCCGAGCGATGCGCGGCGGCTGGCAGGGCCAGGCGTGCTGCGATCTTCTCGCGCCGCAGCGTCCCGCGCAGGGCGTCCGGATTAACGGCGGTTTGGCGGGGCTGATCGGTCATGGCGGGTTTCCAGCGCTATGCTAATCTGAAAAGATTGAGGTTAAATCATTGCCATGAAACGTTTTCTCGCGTCTTCTCTGCTGGCTCTGCTGATTTCGCTGCCGGCCTCGGCACAGCACCCCGAGGATGCCGCCTTCCTCGCGGCCCGCGACGCCTATGCCAAGGGTGACCGGACGAGGCTGTCCAAGGCGATCGCCGGCCTGAGCAGCCATCCGCTCACGCCCTGGGCGCAGTATTTCCAGCTGAGCCTGCAACTCAGGGACAAGGAAGGCGCCGATGCCGGCGTGGCCGAATTCGTCGAGCGCCATCCGAACACCTGGCTCGCCGAAAAGCTGCGCAACGAATGGCTCAGGTGGCTGGTCGAGCAGCGGGACTGGGCGCGAGCGCGCGAGCAGTTCGCCCGGCTGCAGCGACCCGATGCCGAAGCCGCCTGCCGCGGGCTCGACGCCCGACTCAACCTTGGCGAGCCGGGTGCAGTAGCCGAGGCGCGCAGCCTGCTCGTGTCCGCCCAGCCGCTCGCCGGCAGCTGCTTCGCGCCGCTCGGTCGCCTGGCGGCCAGCGGCGAGGTTGCGAGCACCGCTGTCTGGGAACGCCTGCGCCGGCTCTGGGCGACGGGCAAGCTCAAGGATGCCCGCGCGGTCGCCGGCTGGCTACCCGCCCACGAGGCGCCCGCCACGAAAGCGGTCGATGCCGTCGCCGAGCACCCCGCCCGGCATCTCGCCCGACTGCCCGAGCACCTCTCCGACAGCCGGCGCGGCCGCGAACTCGCCGGGCTGGCGGTGTTGCGCATGGCGCGCGCCGATGCCCGCGTCGCCGCCGCGCGCTGGCAGGACATCGAACACCGGATTCCCGCCGATGAACGCGGCTTCGTCTGGGGGCGGCTGGCGCTGGCCGCGGCGATGAGCCACCAGCCCGAGGCCGGCGCGTGGTTCGACGAGGCGGAAAAACTCGGCGCCAGCTTCGACGAGGAACAGCATGCCTGGCGCGTCCGCGCCGCGCTGCGGGCGGGCGACTGGCTCGGCGTCACCCGTGCCATCGCCGCGCTGCCGGAAGCCATGGCGGCGCAAGCCGACTGGACCTACTGGCGCGCCCGCGCCGTCGCCGCGCTCGGCAAGCCCGCCGACGCGCAGGGCATCTACCAGCAGATCGCCGGGCAGCCGAATTTCTACGGCATCCTCGCCGCCGAGGCGCTGGGTAGGCCGCTGGCCCTGCCGCCGCGCGCCCTGCCGCCGACCGCCGAGGAATGCCTCGCCGCCGAGACGCATCCGGCGCTCGTCCGCGGGCTGGCGCTGATTCGCGCCGACCTGCGGTTCGACGGCCTGCGCGAATGGAACTGGGCGCTCAACGGCATGAACGACCGCCAGCTGCTGGCCGCCACCGATTTCGCACAGCGCAACGAGGTCATCGACCGCGCCATCAACACCGCCGAGCGCACTCGAATCGAACACGATTTCGTACAGCGCTATCCGACGCCCTTCCTCGCACAGGTCGCGCCGCGTGTGAGCGCCGTCGACCTCGATCCGGCCTGGGTGTATGGCCTGATGCGGCAGGAAAGCCGCTTCATCATGGACGCGAAATCGAGTGCCGGCGCCAAGGGCCTGATGCAGCTGATGCCGGCGACGGCGCAATGGGTCGCGAAGAAGATCGGCATGGACCACTACCATCCGGGCAAGGTCACCGACATGGACATCAACGTGACGCTTGGCACGAACTACATGCGCATGGTGATGGACGGGCTCGACAATCATCCGGTGCTCGCCTCGGCGGCCTACAACGCCGGGCCGGGCCGTGCGCGCAAATGGCGTGCCGCGACGCCGCTCGAAGGCGCGATCTACGCCGAGACCATTCCCTTCAGCGAGACGCGTGACTACGTCAAGAAGGTGATGGCCAACGCCATGTACTACGCCGCCGTGATGGGGCTCCCGACACCGACGCTGACGCAGCGGCTCGGCACGATCCGGCCGCGCGGCTTCGGCGATACCACCGCGGAGAGCCTGCCATGAAGAGCGCCCTGCTGATCGGGGGGACCGGATTTCTCGGCAGCGCCATCGCGCGCCGTCTGGCGTGCCGTCCCGCCAGCGCCGACTTTCGCCTGACCCTGCCGACGCGCCGCCGCGAACGCGCGAAGCACCTGACGACGCTGCCGACCGCCAGCGTTGTCGAGGCCAATGTCCACGACGAAGCCGTGCTCGCCGAATTGATGACGGGACAGGACCTCGTCATCAGCCTCGTCGGCATCCTCAAGGGCGACTTCCAGCGCGCGCATGTCGAACTGCCCGGCAAGATCGCGCGCGCCGCCGCCGCTGCCGGTATCCCACGCCTGATTCACATCTCGGCGCTGGCCGCGGCAGCCGACGCGCCCTCGAAATACCTGCGCAGCAAGGCGGCCGGCGAAACCGCCGTGAAGGCCGCCTATCCGGCAGCCACGATCTTCCAGCCCTCGGTGATCTTCGGCAGGGGCGATTCCTTCCTCACGCTGTTCGCCGGCCTGCTCGCAGTCGCTCCCGTCGTGCCGCTCGCCTGTCCCGGCGCGCGCTTCCAGCCGGTCTGGGTCGAGGATGTTGCCACTGCCGTCGTCGCCTGCCTCGACCACCCGGAAAGCCAGGGGCAAACCTATCCACTCTGCGGGCCGCGCGAATACACGCTGCGGGAACTGGTCGCCACCACCGGCCAGCTCAGCGGCCATCCGCGCCCGATCATCGGCCTGCCGCTCGCCCTCTCCTACCTGCAGGCGCTGATGATGGAGTTCGTGCCGGGCGGGCCGATGACGCGCGACAACGTGCGCTCGATGCAGGTGCCGAATGTCTGTCCGGCCGGCTGCACGCTGCCCTTCGGACTGGCCGCGACGCCGCTCGAGGCCGTGGCGCCGGGCTACCTTAGCGCCAAATGAGCGCCGGATGAAGCGCTACTGCGTCGGCGGCGCGGTGCGCGACGCGCTGCTCGGCCTGCCGGTGCAGGACCGCGACTGGGTGGTCGTCGGCGCCACGCCGGAGCAGATGCTCGCCCAGGGCTACACACCCGTCGGCCGCGACTTCCCCGTTTTCCTCCACCCGCGGACGCACGAGGAATACGCGCTCGCCCGCACCGAGCGCAAGACCGCGCCGGGTTACGCGGGCTTCGTGTTTCACACGGCCGCCGACGTCACGCTCGAAGAAGACCTCGCACGCCGCGACCTGACCATCAATGCGATCGCTCAGGAGGAGGACGGCACGCTGATCGACCCTTACGGCGGGCGCGCCGATCTCGACCGGAAGATCCTGCGCCACGTTTCGCCCGCCTTCGCCGAGGATCCCGTGCGCATCCTGCGCGTCGCCCGCTTCGCGGCGCGCTTCACGGACTTCTCGGTCGCGCCGGAGACGCTGGAACTCATGCGCACGATGGTCGCCGGCGGCGAGGTCGATGCGCTCGTCGCCGAGCGCGTCTGGCAGGAACTGGCGCGCGGGCTGATGGAAGCGCAGCCCTCGCGCATGTTCGAAACCCTGCGCGCCTGCGGCGCATTGCGGAAGCTGCTGCCCGAGGTGGCTCGCCTCTGGGGCGTGCCGCAGCGCGCCGACTACCACCCGGAGGTCGATACCGGCGTGCATGTGATGATGGTGATCGACATGGCGGCGCGCCTCGGCCTCTCGCTGCCCGCGCGCTTCGCCGCGCTGACGCACGACCTCGGCAAGGGCGAGACAGCGACCGACATCCTGCCGCGCCACATCGGCCACGAGCTGAAGAGCGTCCAGCTGCTCGAACCGCTCTGCCAGCGCCTGCGCGTGCCGACCGAGTGCCGCGACGTCGCGCTGCTCGTCGCGCGCTTCCACGGCGACATGCACAAGGTCGACCAGTTGCGGCCGGAAACGCGGCTGAAGATCCTCGAACGCTGCGACGCGCTGCGCCGGCCGGCGCGCTTCGCGGAAGTGCTCGCCGCTTGCGAAGCCGACTATCGCGGCCGGCTCGGCTGGGAAGAGAAGGCATACGCCCCCGCCGCAAGCTGGCGCAGCGCGCTCGCCGCCATCCAGTCCGTCGATGCCGGCGCGATTGCGCAAGCTTGCAGCGACCCGCAGCAGATTCCCGCGCGCATCCACGAGGCCCGCGTGAACGCGCTGGCGGCGATCAAGTCTTCTTCAGCAGCGCCTTGAAATTGGCCAGCCGCGCATTGCCCGCGGTCTTGTCGAAAGTCGGCCCTGACGGGACGGCACCCTGACCTTCATGCCTGATGTCGCCATCGCCGCCATCCATTTCGGCAATGAAGCGCGAGGCGGCCCGCTCGACGATCTCGCGGCCCTGCTTGCGCTTCGCGCACCAGCTGATGTTCAGGCTCATTTGCGCGCGCGTGATGCCGACGTACATCAGGCGCCGCTCCTCCTCGATGTTGCCGGCGTCGATCGATTCGCGATGCGGCAGCGAGCCCTCCTCGACGCCGACCAGATGGACATGGCGGAATTCCAGCCCCTTCGCGGCGTGCAGCGTGGCGAGCTGCACGGCGTCCGTGTTCTCGTCCTGCTTGTCGAGCATCGTGATCAGCGCGACGGTCTGCGCCAGCTCGAGCAGGTTCTTCTTCTCCTCCTCGCCCTTCGCCGCCAGCCAGCCGGTGAACTCGCGCACGTTGCCCCAGCGTGATTCGGCGTCGCGCGGCTCCAGCGACTCGAACAGCCAGGCCTCGTAGCCGATCGCCTTGAGCAGGTCGGCCAGCACCTGTCCGGCCGGCTCGCGCTGTGCCCGGTATTCGATGCGGTTGATGAAGTTGCCGAACTCGCGCAGCACGGCAAGCTGCGGCGCCTTGACATCCAGTTCGATGCCCGGCGCGAAGATCGCCGCGAACAGGCTGATGTGGCGCCGGCCCGCCGCATGGCCGAGCGCCTCCAGCGTCGTGCCGCCGATGCCGCGCTTGGGCGTCGTCGCGGCGCGGATGAAGGCCGGATCGTCGTCCTGGTTCGCGAGCAGGCGCAGGTAGCTGGTCAGGTCCTTGATCTCGCTCTTGTCGAAGAAGGACTGGCCGCCCGAGAGCACGTAGGGTACCTTGTGGGCGCGCAGCTGCTGCTCGAACTGCCGCGCCTGGAAGTTGCCGCGGTAGAGGATCGCGTAGTCGCGCCAGTGGCCGCGCGTCTCGAACTTGTGCGCCATCAGCCGCGCGACCACCCACTCGGCCTCGTGCGCGTCGTCGCGGCAGGCCATGACGCGGATCGCGTCACCGTGCCCCTTGTCCGACCAGAGCTTCTTGTCGAAGAGCTTGGGGTTGTGCCGGATCACGCTGTTGGCCGCCTTGAGGATGCGCGTCGTCGAGCGGTAGTTCTGCTCGAGCTTGATGACCTTGAGCCGGGGAAAATCCTGCTGCAGCTGGCGCAGGTTCTCGACGTCGGCGCCGCGCCAGGCGTAGATCGACTGGTCGTCGTCGCCCACCGCCGTGAAGGACGCGCGCTCGCCGGTCAGCAGTCGCATCAGGCGGTTCTGGCAGCGGTTGGTATCCTGGTATTCGTCGACCAGCAGGTGCCAGATGCGCGAGCGCCAGCGCTGCGCCACCTCCTCGTCCTGCTCCAGCAATTGCACCGGCTTCATGATCAAGTCGTCGAAGTCGACAGCCTGGTAGGCCTTCAGCGTGCGTTCGTATTCGGCATAGACGCGCTGCGCGCCGGCCTCCAGGTCATCGGCGGGCGCGACCTCGTCGGGGCCGAGCAGCGCGTTCTTCCACAACGAGATGCGCTGCTGGATCAGCTTCACGCGGGTCTTGTCCGCGTCCTTGAGCATCTCCTGGAACAGTGCGCTCGTGTCGCTCGCGTCGAGGATCGAGAAGCCGGGCTTCAGGCCGATGGCGCGCGCCTCCATGCGCAGGAACTTCGCGCCGAGCGCATGGAAGGTGCTGATGTTCACCTCGCTCGCCTGCGCGCCGACCAGTTTCGTCGCGCGCTCGCGCATCTCGCGCGCGGCCTTGTTGGTGAAGGTGATCGCGCAGACATGTGCAGGCGCCATGCCGCATTCGCCGATCAGCCAGGCGATCTTCTCGGTGATGACGCGCGTCTTGCCGCTGCCCGCGCCGGCGAGCACGAGCAGCGGGCCGTCGAGATAGCGGATCGCCTCCCGCTGCGGCGGGTTCAGACCAGACACTGCCTGCTACTTGAGCTTGCCGCGCAGGGGCGTGACCTGTTCCGGCGACTTGACCGCCACCGTGCCGCCACCGCCGCCGAGGTTGCCGCAGCTGCAGGCCGCCTTGATGTGCGAAACGGAGCTGACGATGTCCTTGCAGCTGCCGCACTCGTAGTAGATATCGCCCCCCTTGGGCAGCGCGCCGTCCGCCGCGCGCGGCACGGCATCGAAGCGGTATATCTTGCGCATGTCGAGCTTCATTTGAGCGCCCCGAACACCTTCCTGGCGAGGTTGCCGGTCGCGCCGACCGGGTTCTCGCGGATCGCCCGTTCTTCCTCGGCGATCATCAGGTAAAGGCCGTCGAGGGCCTTCTCCGTGACGTAGTTCTCGAGCTGGGCGTCCTTCTCCTTGACGAGTCCGAACTGGGCGCCCTTCTTCGCAAATTTTTCGTAGGTGTCCTTGAGCTTGACCTTTTCGATGGCCTTTCTGACGATCGGCTGGAATTTCTGGGCCAGCGGGCCTTCGGTCTTGCGCTTGAAATATTGCGTGCCGGCGTCGTTGCCGCCGCCGAGGATGCCCTTGGCGTCTTCCACGCTCATCTGCTTCACCGCATCGACCAGCAGCTTCTTCGCTTCCGGCACGGCCGCCTCGGCGGCACGGTTCATGGCGGTGATCAGCTCGTCGGCCTGCTTGCCCATGCCGAGCCCGCGCATCAGTCCCTCGGCCTTCTCCATGGCGCCCGGCAGCGGAATTTTCACCTTCGGGTTGCCGAGGAAACCGTCGGTGCGGCCGAGCAGGTCGACCGCCTTGCCCGCGCCCTGGGTCAGCGCTTCCTTGAGGCCGCCGCCGGCTTCCTGTCCGGAGATGTCGGCCAGCGACAATGCATGTGCGCTGGCAGCGATCGAGAATCCGGCCAGCAGGCCGAGAAAAAGGCGATACAGTCTGAATGTTTTCATGATGTCGGTTAAGCTTCGCGAAATAGGTGGGATGGATGACGGAACATGTTCAAGGCATTGCGCATTATCGTCCTTTTGCTGATTCTAGCCACCGTCGCCCAGCAGGCCTGGGTGGCGCGCGCGCGGGCAACCAGCTGGGACAACACGCTCTATGTCGGCCTCTACCCGATCGCTGCTGACAGCGCCGAGGCAACGCGGCGTTACGTCGCCGCCTTGCCGCCCGACAGCTTCGCGGCCATCGGTGCATATTTCGAGGCCGAGGCGAAACGCCACGGCCTGCAGCTCTGGCAGCCGGTCTCGATCCGCGTGGCGCCGCCGCTGGCCGAGCTGCCACCGCCGGTGCCGCGCAACGCCAATGCGTTCGAAGCCGTGCTCTGGAGCCTGCAGATGCGCTGGTGGGCCGCCCGCCACGACCGCATCGACGGCCCGAAACCGGCGGTGCGCCTCTTCGTGCTGTTCCACGATCCCGAGCGCAATCCCCGGCTGGCGCACTCGACCGGTCTCGAGCGCGGCATGATCGGGATGATCCACGCCTTCGCCAGCCAGGGCATGGCCGGTTCCAACCAGATGATCGTCGCGCACGAGCTGCTGCACACGCTCGGTGCCACCGACAAATACGATCCCGCCACCAACCTGCCGCGCTTTCCGGAAGGCTACGCCGAGCCGGAGCGCGACCCGCGCCATCCGCAGGAATTCGCCGAGATCATGGGCGGCCGCATCCCGCTGGCCCCGACGCAGGCCGAGATTCCCCGCACCCTGATGGACACGCTCGTCGGCCCGGAAACGGCGCGGGAGATCGGCTGGCTCCGCCGCTAGTCCCTGTCATCGTTCTGTCACAAACCCTGTCCAGAATGCGCAGCACTTCAACAGTAAAACAAGGAGCGCTCACATGAACTTCACCCGCAAAACCGTATTCGTCGCACTCGCCGGCCTGATGGCCGCCGGCGTCGCCCAGGCCCAGCTCGTCAAGGTCGATGGTTCCTCCACTGTGTACCCCGTCACCGAAGGCGTCGCCGAAGAGTTCCAGAAAGCCAAGAAAGGCGCCATGAAGGTGACCGTCGGCATTTCGGGCACCGGCGGCGGCTTCAAGAAATTCTGCCGCGGCGAGACCGATGTGCAGAACGCCTCGCGCCCGATCACCGCGAAGGAAATGGAAGACTGCGCCAAGGCCGGCGTCAAGTACTACGAGATCCCCGTCGCCTTCGACGCGCTGACGGTCGTGGTCAACCCCAAGAGCACGATCAAGCAGCTGACCATCGCCGAACTCAAGACCATGTGGGAGCCGGCCGCGCAGGGCAAGGTGACGAAGTGGAACCAGGTCAACCCGTCCTTCCCCGACGCGCCGCTGAAGCTCTTCGGCGCGGGCGCCGACTCCGGCACCTTCGAATATTTCTCCGAAGCCGTTACCGGCAAGGCCAAGTCCTCGCGCGGCGACTACACCGCCTCCGAAGACGACAACGTGCTGGTACAGGGCGTGCAGCGCGACGTCAATGCGATCGGCTACTTCGGCTACGCCTACTATGCCGAGAACAAGAACAAGCTGAAGGCGGTGGCCATCGTCAATGCCGCCGGCAAGGCGGTCGAGCCTTCCGAGGCCGCCGTGATCGACGGCAGCTACAACCCGCTCGCGCGCCCGATCCTCATCTACGTCAGCGAGGCCGGCTACAAGCGCCCCGAGGTCAAGGAGTTCGTCGAGTACTACCTGAAGCATGGCGCACAGATGGCCAAGGAAGTAAAGTACGTGCCGCTGCCCGCCAAGTCCTACGAACTTTCCGCCGACCACCTGAAGAAGGGCAAGCTGGGCACCGTCTTCGGCGGCAAGAACGAGATCGGCATCAAGATCGAGGAATTGCTGGCCCGCGAAGCCAAGCTGTAAACTGGCCGCACCCGCAATCCCCCGATGCTCCGGAACCGTTTGTGGTTCCGGAGCATCGCCACGAATGGAAACCGTCATGACCCCATCCGTTGCCGCATCCGCCGCCAGGCCCGTCAGCGACCGGCTGGCCAAGCGCGCCAGCCGCCACGTCAAGGAACGCATCATCGAGGCGATCCTGTTCGCCGCCGCCGCGATCTCCGTCTTCGTCACGCTGGGCATCCTCTATGTGTTGCTGAAGGAGTCCTTCGTCTTCTTCAGCCAGGTGCCGCTCTGGGATTTCCTGACCGACACCCAGTGGACGCCGCTGTTCGACGACGCCCACTTCGGCATCATCGTGCTGCTCTCCGGCACCGCCGTGAGTTCCTTCGTCGCCCTGCTGGTCGCCGTGCCGATCGGCACCGTGATCGCCATCTTCCTGTCCGAATTCGCCTCGCCCCGCACGCGCGAAATCGCCAAGCCGATCCTCGAAGTGCTGTCCGGCATCCCGACCGTGGTGTTCGGCTTCTTCGCGCTGCTGTTCGTCACGCCGATCCTGCAGTGGTTCATTCCCTCGCTGCCCGGCTTCAGCCTGCTGGCGGCCGGCCTCGTGATGGGCATCATGATCATCCCCATCGTCAGCTCCATCTCCGAGGACGCCATGCGCGCCGTGCCGATGGCCCTGCGCGAGGGTTCCTACGCGATGGGCGCCACGCGGCTGCAGACGGCGCTCAAGGTCGTTTTCCCCGCAGCGATCTCGGGCATCGGCGCAGCCTACATCCTGGGCATCGCGCGCGCGGTGGGCGAAACGATGATCCTCGCCATCGCCGCGGGCATGCAGCCGCAACTGGTGTGGAACCCGATGGAGCCGGCCGCGACGATCACCTCCTTCATCGTGCAGGTGGCGCTCGGCGACCTGCCGCACGGCTCGGTCGGCTACAACACCATCTTCGCCGCCGGCCTGACCCTGATGCTGTTCACCCTGGTGTTCAACATGCTCGGCTTCTGGCTGCAGCGCCGCTATCGCGAAAGGTACTGAGATGAGTCTGCCCGCAGAAGAAATTGCCGCGATCCGCGCCAACATCGCGAGCCGCAAGATCCGCGACCTGATCTTCACCGGCATCGGCATCCTGTGCCTGGGGATCGCGATGATGACGATCGCCGCGCTGTTCGTCGATATGCTGGTCACCGGCTGGGAGCGCCTGCGTCCCGAGTTCTTCACCGAGTTTCCCTCGCGCCGCGCCGGGCAGGCCGGCATCCTGTCGGCCTGGGTCGGCAGCGTGCTGGTGATGCTCGTCACCGCGGCGGTGGCCGTGCCGCTCGGCGTCGCCGCCGGCATCTGGCTTGAGGAGTACGCGCCCAAGCACTGGATAACGGATGTCATCGAGATCAACATCAACAACCTCGCCGGCGTGCCGTCGATCATCTACGGCCTGCTCGCGCTCGGCCTGTTCGTGTACACCTTCGGCCTCGGCCAGAGCGTGCGCACCGCCGGCCTGACGTTGGCCTTGCTGATCCTGCCGGTGGTGATCGTGGCGACGCGCGAGGCGATCCGCTCGATTCCGCAAATGATCCGCGAGGCCGCCTATGCCCTCGGCGCAACCAAGTGGCAGACCGTGAAGGACCACATCCTGCCCTATTCGATGCCCGGCATCCTCACCGGCATCATCATCGGCCTGTCGCGCGCCATCGGCGAGACGGCTCCCATCATCACCATCGGCGCGCTGACCTTCATCGCCTTCCTGCCGCCCGCGCCAATCACGGACGTCGCGCCGTACGTCAGCTTCGAGTGGCTGAAGGCTCCCTTCACGGTGATGCCGATCCAGATCTTCAACTGGACCTCGCGTCCCGATCCAAACTTCCACCAGAACGCCGCCGCCGCAGGCGTCATCCTCGTCGCCATGACGCTGTCGATGAACGCCCTCGCCATCTGGCTGCGCTACCGCCTTCGCAAGAACATCAAGTGGTAAACCGATGAATACGCACAAACTGCCCCCGACGCCGGCCAAGGTCAAGGCCGAGACGAAAAACTTCAACTTCTATTACGGCGACTTCCACGCGCTGAAGAACATCAACCTGCAGCTCGGCGAGAACCAGGTCACGGCGCTGATCGGTCCGTCCGGCTGCGGCAAGAGCACGTTGCTGCGCAGCTTCAACCGCATGCACGATCTCTATGCCGGCAACCGCTACGAAGGCGAGTTGCTGCTGTATCCCGACGACACCAACCTCGTCGATCCGCGCGTCGACCCGATCGAGGTGCGCATGCGCCTGTCGATGGTGTTCCAGAAGCCCAACCCCTTCCCCAAGTCGATCTACGAGAACGTCATCTACGGCCAGCGCGTGCGCGGCGTGACCAAGCGCTCGGTGCTCGACGACAAGGTCGAAGAGGCCCTCACCAACGCGGCGCTGTGGAACGAGGTGAAGCATCGCCTCCACGACATGGCCTTCGCGCTGTCCGGCGGCCAGCAGCAGCGCTTGTGCATCGCCCGCGCACTGGCGACCGACCCTGAGGTGCTGCTGTTCGACGAACCGACCTCGGCGCTCGACCCGATCGCCACCGCGAGCATCGAGGAACTGATCCACGAACTGAAGAAGAAGGTGACGATCCTGATCGTCACCCACAACATGCAGCAGGCCGCGCGCGTGTCCGACTATACGGCCTACATGTACCTTGGGGAGCTGATCGAATTCGGCGTCACCGACGAAATCTTCATCAAGCCCAAGGACAAGCGCACCGAGGACTACATCACCGGCCGCTTCGGCTAAGGAGACATCATGAGCGAACATCTTTCAAAACAATTCGACTCCGAACTCGACGACCTGCGCGCACTGCTGACGCGCATGGGCGGGCTGGTCGAGGAGCAGGTGCGCGCCACCACGCTGGCGCTCGCCGAAGGCGATGCGGACCGCGTCGAGCAGGTCATCGCGCGCGATGCCGAGGTCGACCAGTTCGAGATCGAGATCGACAACATTTGCACCCACGTCATCGCAAAGCGCCAGCCGACCGCCGTCGACCTGCGCGTCGTCATGATGGTGAGCAAGACCGTCACCGACCTGGAGCGCATCGGCGACGAGGCGAAGAAGATCGCCAAGTCCACGCGCAAGATCATCGAGCGCGGCCTCGCCACCGGCATGCCGCAGATCATGGCGGTGCGCCACATGGGCGAGCAGTGCGCGGCCATGCTGCATGACGTCCTGAACGCCTTCGTGCGCATGGACGCCGATGCCGCCCTGCAGGTCGTGCGCAAGGACAAGGAGATCGACCAGAGTTTCCGTTCCATCACGCGCGAGCTGGTGACCTACATGATGGAAGACCCGCGCACCATCTCGAACGCGCTCGACATCATCTTCAGCGTCAAGTCGCTGGAGCGCATCGGCGACCATTGCAAGAACATCGCCAAGGACGTGATCTTCGTGGTCGGGGGGCGCGACGTGCGCCATCTCAAGCTCGACGAACTCGAGCAGGAAGCTGCCGCTCGATGAGCGGAAGGCCGCGCATACTCGTCGTCGAGGACGAGGTCGCCATCCAGGAACTGCTGCGCTACTCGCTGGAACAAGCCGCATTCGAGGTCCTCGTCGTCGACACCGCCGAAGCCGCGCTCAACGAGATCCGCAACCAGCTGCCGTCCATGGTGCTGCTGGACCTGATGCTGCCCGGCATGTCCGGCGTCGCTCTGGCGAAGCGGCTGCGCGGGGAGGCACGCACGCGCGAACTGCCGATCATCATGGTCACCGCGCGCGCCGACGAAGCCGACCGTGTGCAGGGCCTCGACCTCGGCGCCGACGACTACGTCAGCAAACCCTTTTCGCCGAAGGAGCTGATCGCGCGCATCCGGGCCGTGCTGCGCCGCCGCGCGCCGCACCTGGCCGGCGACCCGGTGGAGATCGGCCCCGTGCGGCTCGATCCGGCATCGCGTTCTGTCAGCTGCGACGGCCAGGCGGTTACACTGGGACCGACCGAATTCGAGCTGCTGCAATACCTGATGACCCATCCGAACCGCGCCCTCACCCGCGACCAGCTGCTCAACGCGCTGCGCGGCGATCATCGCTTCCTCGAGGATCGCACCATCGACGTTTACATCCGCCGCCTGCGCGCCGGTCTCGGCCCCGCAGGCGACGCCATGATCGAAACGGTGCGCGGCATCGGCTACAAGCTGACGAGCCCGCTGGAATGACTGGCGACGGCAATCTCCTGCCGCTGTTGCTGCTGTTCGCACTCGTCCTCATACTGGCCATCGCCCTCGCCGGCCAGATGCGCCAACGCAACGCCCTGCGCGACTGGCTTGCCGCACCCGAACTGCATGCCATTCCGGACGGCAGCGGCGCCTGGCGCGAAATCTTCTCCCGCCTGCAGGCCTTGCGCAAGAAGGAACGCAAGCAGCATCTCGAGCTCGGCAACGCGCTCGAGCGTTTCCGCCTCGCGGCCGAGGCCCTGCCCGACGGCGTCATCCTGCTCGATGGCCACATGCACATCGAGTGGCTCAACGCAGCAGCCTGCCGGCACTTCGCCTTCGATCCGGCGCGCGACATCGGCACGCTGGCCGGACAGCTCATCCGGCAGAGCGAATTCCAGAACCTGATGAGCGCGTATCGCGCTGCGCCCGTCCAGCGCTCCACCTTGTTGCGCGTGGGCGCCAACGGCAGCGAGCGCGCCCTGTCCGTCATGTTGCTGCCCTTCGCCGACACGGGCACCCTGCTGGTATCCACCGACGTCACCGAACGCGTGCGTACCGAGGTCATCCACCGCGACTTCATCGCCAACGTCTCGCACGAACTGCGTACGCCGTTGACCGTGATGACCGGATTTCTCGAACAGTTCACCGCCCCTGAACCGCCACAAGGGGAGGCGGCGCGCAGCTTCCACCGGCTGATGGCCGAGCAGGCCGAACGCATGAACCGCCTCGTCGCCGATCTATTGACCCTGTCGCGCCTCGAAAACAGCGACCAGCCGCCGCGCGACGAAACCGTGGATATCCCTGCGCTGCTGGAAGGACTGCGCACCGAAGCGCTCGCACTATCCGGCGGCAAGCACACGATCGAAATCGCCGCAGCCGCGGCCGGCAAGCTGCGCGGCAGCGCCGACGAACTGCGCAGCGCCTTTGGCAACCTCGTCTTCAATGCCGTGCGCTACACCCCGCCCGGCGGCACGATCAGCCTGGCCTGGCGCCGCGTCGATGGAGCGCCGGTGTTCTCGGTCACGGATACCGGCATCGGTATCCCCACCGAGCACATCCCGCGACTGACCGAACGCTTCTACCGCATCGACAAGGGACGCTCGACGGCTTCAGGCGGTACCGGCCTCGGGCTGGCGATCGTCAAGCATGTCCTCGCGCGGCATGGCGGGCTTTTGAAGATCGAATCCGTTCCGGGCAAGGGCAGCACGTTTTCCGCACGCTTTCCCGCCGACCGGCAGCTCTGACAGGCGGTCGTGAATCGCGGCATGGCACTGAATCGCCAGTGCGCGCCGATCCATCACGCCAACTATCGGATCAAGAACCGCAAGGTTCGCGCCGACGCCTTGCGCGCGCGCGATCGCGCGCAGGCATTGCCACAGCGTGATATCGCCGTCGTAGGCCGGCGTGCGGCTCGGGTTGCCGTGCCGGTCGGTATAGCGCAGGGCAAGGGGAATGACTGGGGTTTCCGCATCGATCGCGCTCTGGAACAGGGCGGCATGGAAGGGCAGCACGCGGTCGCCGCCGGTCGTCGT
>JAJZSW010000026.1 GCA_021849505.1 Pseudomonadota bacterium | reverse complement strand
TGCGGCCTACGGGTGCCGTCTCACCAGCGCCGACTTTCACCGCACGCCATCGACGTTCCGCTGCAGCCAGTATTCCAGCAGCGCAAGGTGCCAGAGCTTGCTGCCCTGGATGCGCGTGAGGTGCTTGTCCGGCTCGGCGAGCAGCTTGTCGACGTAGTCGCGCCGGTAGATGCCGCGCTGGCGGCAGGCTTCGGCGTCGAGGATGCCGCGCATGAAGTCGAGGAATTCGCCGCGCACGTATTTCAGCGCCGGCATCGGGAAGTAGCCCTTGGGCCGGTCGATCACGCTGTCGGGCAGCAGGCCGCGCGCGATCGTCTTGAGCACATGCTTGCCGCCCGAGTCGAGCTTCAGTTCCGGCGGCATCTGCGCGGCCAGTTCGACCAGATGGTGGTCGAGGAAGGGCACGCGCGCTTCGAGTCCCCAAGCCATGGTCATGTTGTCGACGCGCTTGACCGGGTCGTCGGTGATCAGCAGCGTCGCCTCGGCGCGCAGCAGCTGGTCGATGAATTCGTCGGCGCACGGTTCGGCCAGCTTGTCCGCCAGCAATTGCGAGGTCACGTCGCCGACCTGATAACGCGCCTCCAGCATCGAGGCGAACTCGGCATGGTCGCGGTCGAAGTAGTGGCGCTGCAGCCGCTCGACATACGCCCCCTGCTCGGCCGCCATCTTCGCGTGCCACGAATAGCCGGCGAACACCTCGTCGGCGCCCTGCCCGCTCTGCACCACCTTCACGGTCCGGCTCACCTGCTCTGACAGCAGGTAGAAGGAGACGACGTCCTGGCTGACCATCGGCTCGGCCATGCAGTCGACGGCCTCGGGCAGGCGGCGCAGCACCTCGCTGTTCGGGATCGCGTACTTGTGATGGCGCGTTCCGAAGTGGTCGGCGACCGCGTCGGAGTATTCGAACTCGTTGCCGCGCTCCTCGGGCTGGTCCTCGAAACCGACCGAGAAGGTCATCAGGTCGGGCACGCCCTGCTCGGCGAGCAGCGCGACGAGCAGGGAGGAATCGAGCCCGCCCGAGAGCAGCACGCCGACCTTGACGTCGGCGATCTCGATGCGCTTCTTCACCGCGACGCGCAGCGCGGCGTGGATGGCTTCCGTCCATTCGTGTTCGCTCTTCGCCACGGCGGGACGCTGCCCGCTCAGCGTCCAGTAGCGCCGCTCGCTCGTGCGGCCGCCATTGCCCCCAATGTCGATGGTCATGGTCGTGCCCTGCTCCAGCTTGCGGATGCCCTTGAGGATCGTGAACGGTGCCGGCACGGAGGCATGCAGCATGAACTGGTGATGCAGCGCGACCGGATCGAGGCTCGTGTCGATGCCGCCCGCCGCGAGCAGCGCCTGGGTGTTCGAGGCGAAGCGGAAGAAGCGGTCGGTGCGTGCGAAGTAGAGCGGCTTGATGCCGAGGCGGTCGCGCGCGAGGAACAGCCTGGCGCCATCCCAGAGGGCGAAGGCGAACATGCCGTGCAGGCGCTCGACGCAGGACTCGCCCCACTCGGCATAGGCGCGCAGGATCACCTCGGTGTCGCCGTCCGAGAAGAACACGTGGCCGCGCCCGATCAGCTCGTGGCGCAACTCCGGGTAGTTGTAGATCGTGCCGTTGAAGACCAGCGACAAGCCAATGGACGCGTCGACCATCGGCTGGCGCGAGCGCTCGGACAGGTCGATGATCGCGAGGCGCCGGTGGCCGAAGGCGACGGGGCCGTCGCTCCAGAAGCCGCTGCCGTCCGGCCCGCGCCGCGCCAGGCGCGCGCTCATGCGCTCGAGCGTCGCGCGCGCGGGCGCCGTGCCGTCGAACCTCAATTCACCTGCAATGCCGCACATGCCTGTTCCCTGTCTGTCCCTGCCGTGATCTTACAATGCCGGATCATGCGCAAACCGGCCCTGCTCTGCATCACCCGCCACGGCGAAACCGACTGGAACCAGCAAGGGATTTTGCAGGGCTGGACGGATGTCACGCTCAATGCCCTCGGCCGCCGACAGGCGCGGGAGATGGCGGCGCAGTTCGACCGGACGGGATTCAGCGCGATCTGGTCGAGCCCGCTGCTGCGCTCGCGCGAAACCGCCGAGATCATCGCCCCGCTGATCCGCCTGCCCTATCCGAAATTCCATGCCGGCCTGATGGAACGCAATTTCGGCGTCTTCCAGGGAATTCCGAAGGCGGAACTGGCTGAGCTCAACCCGGTGGAACTGCAGCTCATCCTCAAGCGCAATCCCGACGGCCATTTCGAGGGCGGCGAGACGATGGACGAATTCGCCGACCGCGTGCTCGGCGCGCTGGCCGATATCGGCAGCCACTACCACGGCAAGAAAATCCTGATCATCACCCACGGCTGGGCGATGGATGTCGTCACGCGCCACGTCATGGGCCTGCCGCGCAAGGCGATCCTCGCCATGAAGCGCAAGAACGGCGAAAGCCTCTGGGTCGCCGTCGATCACGGCCGCATCGAGGCCGCGCCGGGACACTGAGGCGCTTACTCCCCAATTATGTTCAGGACGACCTCGCAGCTGTGGATTTCGATCTTGGTGGAGGGCTGCTTCATGCCCGCGACTCCATGGCCAACCGGACCCCGAGGCCGATGAACAGGACGCCGGTGGCCTGGTCGAGCCGGCGGCCGAAATTCGCGCGGCGCTGCAGCCAGCCGCCGACCGTGCCGGCGAACCAGCCGAGCAGGCCGAACACCAGCACAGTCTGCACTGCGAACACCAGCCCGAGGACCGCCGCCTGCGCGACGGCATGCGCGCTGCCCGCCGGCACGAACTGCGGCAGGAAGGCGAGGAAGAACAGCGCGACCTTGGGATTGATCGCGTTGGCGACGAAGCCGCGGCGCAGATAGACGGCGAAGGGCGTCACATCGGGAACGCGCGCGCCGGATGCGAATTTCGCTCCGGGACTTTTCAGCGCCTGCCAGCCGAGCCAGCAGAGATAGGCGGCGCCGGCCAGCTTGAGCGCGGTGAAGGCCGCCTCGGAAGCGGCGAGCACGGCCGTGATGCCGAGGCTCGCCCACAGCGTATGGGTGAAGCAACCGAGCGCGCAGCCCAGCCCGAAGCCGATGCCGGCGCGACGGCCGCGCGCCATGCCGAGGCCCAGCACGGAAAGATTGTCCGGCCCCGGGGCCAGCGTGACGAGCAGGGCGGCGAGCAGGAAACCGAGAATCTGAGCGGTGGTCAGGTCGAAAGGCATGGGCTGCATTATCGGGCAAAAGTCAGCATTCGCAAGACGGCACCCGCCGCATGCCGCGGGACTAGAATCGCGCCACCACAACAATAATCCGGGAGCCATGATGAAACGCAACCTCCTGCTCGGCCTCGCGCTGGGCTGCTTCGCCTGTTCCGCCAGCGCCGACATCCACGTCGGCGTCACGCTTTCCGCCACCGGGCCGGCCGCGTCGCTGGGCATTCCCGAGAAGAACACTTTCGCCTTCCTGCCGTCAACGATTGCCGGACAGAAAGTCCACTATCACCTGCTCGACGATGCCTCGGACACCACCACCGCCGTCAAGAACACGCGCAAGCTGATCGCCGAGAACAAGGTGGACGTGATCGTCGGCTCGACCATCACGCCAAACTCGCTGGCGATGGTCGACATCGTCGCCGAGGCCGAGACGCCGATGATCTCGATGGCTTCGTCGGCGCGCATCGTCGAGCCGATGGATGCCAAGCGCCGCTGGGTGTTCAAGAACGCGCAGAGCGATACCCACATGGCGACCGCGCTGGTCGAACACATGAACAGCGCCGGCGTGAAGAAGCTCGCCTTCATCGGCTTCGCGGATGCCTACGGCGAGGGCTGGTGGAGCGAGATCGGCAAGCTCGCCGAAGTGCGCAAGATCGGCATCGTCGCCCAGGAACGCTTCAACCGCACCGACACCTCGGTAACCGGCCAGGTGCTCAAGATTCTTGCCGCCAAACCCGACGCGGTAATGATCGCCGGCGCGGGCACGCCGGCCGCGCTGCCGCAGAAAGTGCTGCGCGAAAAGGGCTACAAGGGGCCGATCTACCAGACCCACGGCGTCGCCAACAGCGACTTCCTGCGCGTCGGCGGCAAGGATGTCGAAGGCACGCTGCTGCCCGCCGGCCCGGTGCTGGTCGCGGCGCAATTGCCCGACAGCAACCAGGTCAAGAAGGTGGCGCTCGATTACGTCTCGCGCTATGAAGCCGCGCACGGCAAGGGCAGCGCGACCACCTTCGGCGCGCATTCCTGGGATGCCGGCATCCTGCTCGCCGCCACCGTGCCCGTCGCGCTCAAGAAGGCGCAGCCGGGCACCAAGAAATTCCGTGCGGCCTTGCGCGACGCGCTGGAGAACGTGCGCGAAGTCGTCGGCGCGCATGGCGTGTACAACATGAGCGCCACAGACCACGTCGGCCTCGACCAGCGCTCGCGCGTGATGGTCCGCATCGTCAACGGCACATGGAAACTGGAAAAGTAAGCGCCAAAGAAAACCCATGAGCCACCTGTTCGAGCCGTTGATCCTGCGCGGCATCACGCTGCCCCACCGCATCGGCATACCGCCGATGTGCCAGTACTCGGCGCGCGACGGAATCGCCAACGACTGGCATTTCGTGCATTACGGCAGCCGCGCGGTCGGCGGCGCCGCCCTGCTGATCGTCGAGGCGACCGGCGTCGCGCCGGAAGGCCGCATCAGCTTCGGCGACCTCGGCCTGTGGAGCGACGCCCAGGTCGAACCGCTGGCGCACATCGCCTGCTTCGCACGCGAGCACGGCTGTGTCCCGGCGCTCCAGCTCGCGCACGCCGGACGCAAGGGCGGCGTCGGCCTCGGCTGGCAGAAGCAATGCACGCTGCCGCTGGACGAAGGCGGCTGGACCCCCGTCGCGCCGTCACCGATCACCTTCGGTGACGGTTATGCAGTCCCGACCGCTCTCGCCGCGACGGGCATCCGCAACGTCGTCGACAGCTTCGCCGCCGCCGCGCAACGCGCGCTGGCTGCCGGCTTCCAGGTCATCGAAGTGCATGCCGCCCACGGCTACCTGCTGCACCAGTTCCTCTCGCCACTTTCGAATCAACGGACTGACGAGTACGGCGGCAGCTTCGAAAACCGCAGCCGGCTCGCGCGCGAGGTGGTGACGGCCGTGCGCGCCGTCTGGCCGGACGAGCTGCCGCTGCTGGTGCGCCTGTCGGCCACCGATTGGGTCGAAGGCGGCTGGAACTGCGACGAGACCGTCGAGCTCTGCCGCATCCTCAAGACACTCGGCGTCGACCTCGTCGATGTTTCCACCGCCGGCCTCGTGCCCTGGGCGCAGATTCCCGTCGGCGCAGGCTTCCAGACCGAGTTCGCCGCGCGCATCCGCCGTGAGGCGGGCATCCCCACCGCCGCCGTCGGGCTGATCACCTCGCCGCAGCAGGCCGACCATATCGTGCGCAGCGGGCAGGCCGACCTGGTGCTGCTCGGCCGCGAGATCCTGCGCGATCCCTACTGGCCGCTGCACGCCGCGCAGGCGCTCGGGCAGGCGACAAGCTGGCCGCGCCAATATCTGCGTGCCGCCCCCGCTGGATCGGTCGAACGCTGATGCATCTGCCCGATTCGGCCCGCGCCTGGGGCACGGCGGACTTCCCCGCCGTGCTCAAGCGCGAACTGGCAGAGCATGCCGACGAACTTCCGCTGCAGCAGGCGCTGTCCGGCACCAGTGCCGTTGCCGACGAGCCCGTCACGGTCGTGCTGCTTGATGCGCAGGCCGACGAGACAAGCATTCACGCCAAGGTCGGCATCTTCTTCGCCGGCATCCTCGCCGGCTGTTCCTGCGCCGACGATCCGACGCCAGTCGAGCCGCAAACCGAATACTGCGAGTTGCGGATCGCCATCGAGCGCGCGACCGGCAATGCGAGCTTGAGCGAGGCGATGTAAACCCGAACGCCCTGGTTTGCGTTTAAATGATCCGATTATTGGAGGGAGAAAGCCATGAAACATCCGCAGCGTATCACCGCTTTGCTGTTCGCCGGCCTGTTCGCGGCGAGCTCACCGGTTTTCGCCGAAAAGCCCGACTGGGCCGGCGGCGGCAAGAATGGCAACAAGCATGAAAGTCGCGGCGACCGGGACGACCTGGGCAAACGCGACAAGCGCGAGGACCGTTACGACGATCGCCGCAATGGCGGCCAATACCGCTTCAACGACGATTCCCGCCGCATCCTGATCGACTACTACGGCGGCCAGGCCCGTGCCGGCCACTGCCCGCCGGGCCTGGCGAAGAAGGGCAACGGCTGCATGCCGCCAGGCCAGGCGAAGAAATGGCGGCGCGGCTACGCACTGCCGGCCGACGTGCGCTATTACCCGCTCCCGCATGAAATCCTGGTGCGCCTGCCGCCCCCGCCCCCGCAGCACCGCTACGTGCAGGTCGCCGGCGACATCCTGATGATCGCGATCGGCACCAGCATGGTGGTCGATGCCGTCGAGGATATCCTGCGCTGAAAAGACAAACATGAAACGTCTGGCCTTGATCGCCCTGACGGCCCTGCTGGGAGCCTGTACGGGCCTCGGCGGCGGCCGCCATTTCGGTACGGGCCTGCCCCCGGATGCGACGGTCGGAGAGGTGCTGCAGGCCATGGGCGAACCCGCGCTGCAATGGCAGGAGGCGGACGGGACGCGGCTGTTCGCCTATCCGCGCGGCCCGCAGGGCGTGCATACCTGGATGCTGCGGATCGGCGCGGACGGGCGCCTGCGCAGCATCGAGAACGCGCTGGAGCCGCGCGTCTTCGCCCGCATCGCACGCGACCAGACGATGGAAGACGTGCTGCGTTTCCTCGGTCCGCCCGACCCGTCCGCGACGGCCTATTTCGAGCGCCGGGACGAACTGGTATGGCAATGGCGCTTCTGCGAGGACTTCGGCGAGCTGGCGCACTTCTACGTGCTGTTCGACGGCACGAGCGGCCGCGTGCGCTCGACGCTCTCCCTCCTGGAACGCAATATCGGCAGTTGCGGCGGCCCCTGGGGCAGCTGCGGCTGCCGGCGCTGAAGCGGCCTACAGCAGCACGCGTTCGATGCCGCCGGCGTTGGCGGCATTGACGTAGCGGTCGAGCCAGTCCTCCCCGAGGATGTGGCGCGCGAGTTCGACGACGATGTAATCGGCCTCGAGGGGGGCGTCTCCGAAATCGTTCCTGTAGCGCGACAGCCCTTGCAGGCAGCTCGGGCAACTGGTGAGGATCTTTGCCGTCTCGCCGGGGCTGACTTTCAATTTTTCGACGCCGAGTTCGATTTCCTGCTGTTTCCTGAACCTGACTTGCGTCGATACGTCGGGGCGCGTCACCGCCAGCGTGCCGGATTCGCCGCAGCAGCGGTCGGACAGCAGCACCGGCTTGCCCAGCAGCGTGCTCGCCACCTTGGTCGGGTCGTGCTGCTTCATCGGCGTGTGGCAGGGGTCGTGGTAGAGGTACTGCACGCCTTTCACCCCCTCCAGCTTCACGCCCTTCTCCATCAGGTATTCGTGGATGTCGAGCAGCCGGCAGCCCGGGAAGATGCGCTCGAACTCGTACTTCAGCAGCTGGTCCATGCAGGTGCCGCAGCTGACGATCACCGTCCTGATGTCGAGGTAGTTGAGCGTGTTGGCGACGCGGTGGAACAGCACGCGGTTCTGGGTGGTGATCGCGGTGCCTTTTTCTTCATCGCCGCCCGCGGTCTGCGGATAGCCGCAGCACAGGTAGCCGGGCGGCAGCACGGTCGTCGCGCCGACATGCCAGAGCATCGCCTGGGTGGCGAGGCCGACCTGCGAAAACAGCCGCTCGGAGCCGCAGCCGGGGAAGTAGAAGACGGCATCGGCATCGCTGCCCTCCTCGCCGGCCCGCCGGGGATCGCGGATCACCGGGATCAGCGCCGCGTCCTCGATGTCGAGCAGCGCGCGCGCCGTGCGGCGCGGCACCTGCGCCGGCAGCGGCTTGTTGAGGAAGTGGATCACCTGCGTCTTCACGTCCGGCCGGCCGAGCGAGGCGGGCGGATGGCGCACCGTCTCCTGCGTCAGGCCGAAGGTCTTGGCGAGCGCGTGGCCGAGTCGCTGGGCCTTGTAGCCCAGATCGATCATGCCGGTCTTGAGCGCCTTGATGCGCGCCGGATCGGTGGCGCTGAGGAAGGCCATCGCCAGCTTCGTGCCCGGCGCCGACTTCTTCTTGCCGGTCTTGCGCAGGAAGTTGCGCATCGCGATCGAGACGTCGCCGAAGTCGATGTCGACCGGGCAGGGCTTGACGCACTTGTGGCAGATCGTGCAGTGGTCGGCGACGTCGCCGAATTCCTCGAAATGCTTGAGCGAGATGCCGCGCCGCGTCTGCTCCTCGTAGAGGAAGGCCTCGACCAGCAGGCCGACGCCGAGGATCTTGTTGCGCGGCGAGTAGAGCAGGTTGGCGCGCGGCACGTGCGTCGAGCAGACCGGCTTGCACTTGCCGCAGCGCAGGCAGTCCTTGACCATGTCGGAAATGCCGCCGATCTCGGACTGCTCCATGATCAGCGACTCGACGCCAAGCAGCGCGAACGAGGGCGTGTAGGCATTGGCGAGGTTCGCCCCGGACAGCAGCTTGCCCTTGTTGAAGCGGCCCTGCGGGTCGATGCGCTGCTTGTACTCGCGGAACGGCCGGATCTCGTCCTCGCTCACGTAGTCGAGCTTGGTGATGCCGATGCCGTGCTCGCCGGAAATCACGCCGCCGAGGCTGCGCGCGAGATCCATGATGCGGTCGACGGTGCGGTAGGCCGTCTGCAGCATCGCGTAGTTGTCGGAGTTGACCGGGATGTTGGTATGCACGTTGCCGTCGCCGGCATGCATGTGCAGCGCGACGAAGACGCGGCCCTTCAGCACCCGCTGATGGATCGCCTCGATGCGTTCGCGCGTCGGGCCGTAGGCGTCGCCGGCGAAGATCTCCTCGAGCAGCGGCTTCAGTTCGTTCTTCCACGAGACGCGCAGCGAATGGTCCTGCAGCGCCGGGAAATGCGCGTCGAGATTGTCGAGCATCCCCTGCCAGCGGTTGCGCACTTCGGCCACGGCGGCCAGCGCGAGCTCGCGGCGGTCGCCGATCAGAGCGCGGCCGGATAATCCCGCATCGCCGATGTGCAACGGCAGTTCGCCGCCGAGGAACTCGGTCAGCGCGTCGCACAGCGCCAGCTTGTTGCCGATCGACAACTCGATGTTGAAGCGGTCGATGCCGTCGCAGTAGTCGCCCATGCGCGGCAGCGGAATCACGACGTCCTCGTTGATCTTGAAGGCGTTGGTGTGGCGCGAGATCGCCGCCGTGCGCGAACGGTCGAGCCAGAACTGCTTGCGCGCCTCGGGCGTCACGGCGATGAAGCCCTCGCCGCCGCGCACGTTGGCCATGCGCACGACTTCGGACGTGGCGCGCATCACGGCAGCCTCGTCGCTGCCGACGATGTCGCCGAGCAGCACCATCTTCGGGCGGCCGTGCCGCTTGGCCTTGGTGGCGTAGCCGACCGCGCGCACGTAGCGCTCGTCGAGGTGCTCGAGGCCGGCGAGCTGCACGCCGGCCGCCAGTCCCGCGCCGCCCGGCTTGAAGTAGTCGGTGATCTCGACGATGCTCGGCACGGCCTCGCGCACCTGGCCGAAGAACTCGAGGCAGACGGTGCGCTGCACCGGCGGCATCTGGTGCAGGATCCACACCGCCGAGGTGATCAGGCCGTCGCAACCTTCCTTCTGCACGCCGGGCAGGCCGGACAGGAACTTGTCGGTGACGTCCTTGCCCAGCCCGGTCTTGCGGAAGCTGGCGCCGGGAATCCGCAGCGTCTCCTCGCGCTCGACCCTGCCATCGTCGGTCAGATGCTTGAGCCGAAATGTCGCGGTTTCCTGGTCGTGGATTTTGCCGAGGTTGTGGTTGAGGCGCTCCACCTCGAGCCAGCGGCCCTCGGTATCGACCATCTTCCACGACGCCAGGTTGTCGAGCGCCGTGCCCCACAGCACCGCCTTCTTGCCGCCCGCGTTCATCGCGATGTTGCCGCCGATGCAGGAGGCGTCGGCCGAAGTCGGATCGCAGGCAAAGACGAGGCCGGCCGCCTCGGCGCGCTCCATCACGCGGCGCGTGACCAGGCCGGCGCCGGTGCGGATCGTCGCATAAGGCCGGGTCAGGCCGGGCAGCACGGCCTCGGTCACTGCGCCCATGTCGATGAGCTTCTCGGTGTTGATGACGACCGAGCGCGGGTCGAGCGGGACGGCGCCGCCGGTGTAGCCGGTGCCGCCGCCGCGCGGAATGATGGTCAGGCCCAACTCGATGCAGCCGCGCACCAGCAGCGCGATCTCGGCCTCGGTGTCGGGCGTCAGGACCACGAAGGGGTATTCGATGCGCCAGTCGGTGGCGTCGGTCACGTGCGAAACGCGCGCGAGGCCGTCGAAGCAGATGTTGTCCTTGCGCGTGTGGCGCGCGAGGCGCTGCATGACTTTCCTGCGCAGCACGGCGGTTTCGTCGAACCAGCGCTCGAAGTCGGCGACGGCCCTTTCCGCGGCGGCGAGCAACTGGGCCACGGCAGTGTTTCCCTGCCGCCGCTTCTCGATCTCGGCGAGGCGGTGCTTGAGTGCGCCGATCAGCGCGCCGCGCCGCTCGCGGCTGTCCAGCAGGTCGTCCTCGAGGTAGGGATTGCGGCGCACCACCCAGATGTCGCCGAGCACCTCGTACAGCATGCGCGCCGAGCGGCCGGTGACGCGCTGCCCGCGCAGCACGTCGAGCACCGCCCACATCTCCGCGCCGAGCAGCCGGATGACGATCTCGCGGTCGGAGAAGGAAGTGGTGTTGTAGGGAATTTCCCGGAGGCGGGCGGTCATGGCGTCGGAGGATGCTGCAGGACGGCAAATTCTAACCCCAACCGGGGGCATGCTACCCTTCGCCATTCCCCCGATCCCGCGCTGGAATCATGGACTATCTCGAAAGAATCCTCAACGCCCGCGTCTATGACGTTGCCATCGAATCGCCCCTCGAACTGGCGCCCAATCTCACCGCGCGCTGCGGCAACCGCCTGCTGCTCAAGCGCGAGGACATGCAGCCGGTATTCAGCTTCAAGCTGCGCGGCGCCTACAACAAGATCGCCCACCTGACGCTGCAGCAGCGCAAGCGCGGCGTGATCTGCGCCTCGGCGGGCAACCACGCGCAGGGCGTCGCGCTCGCGGCGCAGAAGCTCGGCATCCGCGCCGTGATCGTGATGCCGACGACGACGCCGCAGATCAAGATCGACGCGGTGAAAAAGCGCGGCGGCGAGGTGGTATTGCACGGCGACAGCTACGATGCCGCCTACGCCCACGCGCTGGTTCTGGAGAAACGGGAAAAGCTCGCCTTCGTGCACCCCTTCGACGACCCTGACGTCATCGCCGGCCAGGGCACCATCGGCATGGAGATCCTGCGTCAGCATCCCGACCCGATCGACGCGGTGTTCTGCTGCGTCGGCGGCGGCGGCCTGATCTCCGGCGTGGCGGCCTACATCAAGCGCCTGCGGCCGCAGACGAAAGTCATCGGCGTCGAGGCCGCCGATGCCGACGCGATGGACCGCTCGCTCAAGGCCGGCAGGCGCGTGCGCCTCGAATCGGTGGGGCTCTTCGCCGACGGCGCGGCGGTCAAGATGGTCGGCGAGGAAACCTTCCGCCTCTGCCGGGAACACGTCGACGAAATGGTGCTGGTCGATACCGACGCGATCTGCGCCGCGATCAAGGACGTTTTCGAGGACACGCGCTCGATCCTCGAGCCGGCCGGCGCGCTGGCCGTCGCTGGCGCGAAGGAATGGACACGCCGCAACAAGGCCCACGGCAAGACGCTGGTCGCGGTCGCCTCGGGCGCCAACATGAACTTCGACCGGTTGCGCTTCGTCGCGGAACGCGCCGAGGTCGGCGAGCAGCGCGAGGCAGTGTTCGCCGTCACCCTGCCCGAGCGGCCCGGCAGCTACAAGAAGTTCGTCTCCCTGATCGGCAACCGCAACATCACCGAATTCAACTACCGCTTCCACGACGCTGGCGAAGCCCATGTCTTCGTCGGCATCCAGGTCCATCACCGCGCGGAGGCGACCAGGCTCGCCGAGCTGCTGCGCCGCCACGGCTACGCCACGCTCGACCTCACCGACGACGAAATGGCCAAGCTGCACATCCGCCACCTCGTCGGCGGCCATGCGTCGCAGGTCAGGAACGAACTGCTCTACCGCTTCGAGTTTCCCGAACGGCCCGGCGCGCTGATGCACTTCCTCGACAAGATGAGCGCCGGCTGGAACATCAGCCTGTTCCACTACCGCAACCACGGCGCCGACACCGGCCGCGTGCTGGTCGGCATGCAGGTGCCGCCGCGGGAAATGAAGGACTTCCGCACCTTCCTCAAGAACCTCGGCTACCGCTACTGGGACGAGTCGAAGAACCCGGCCTACCGGCTGTTCCTCGGCTGACCGCGGAAATGGAAAGGCCCCGGCGCACCGGGGCCTATTGAATTTGGTGGTGATGGGGGGACTTGAACCCTCGACCTACGGATTATGAATCCGTCGCTCTAACCAGCTGAGCTACATCACCGTGCAGCAAAGGGGCGGAATTATCCCGGCGCGGCGCCGGCCTTGTCAAGTTCCGCGCGGGACGCGACAATGCGGGCATGGATTACGACCTGATCATCGTGGGCGGCGGTCTGGCCGGCCTGGCGCTGGCCGTGGCACTGCGCCGCACCCGGCTCAAGATCGCCGTGGTGGAGGCCAGGACGCCGGTCCGGCCGGCCGGCTGGGATGCGCGTATCTATGCGGTCAGCCCGAGCAACGCACGCTTCCTTGAAGATATCGGCATCTGGCAGCACCTCGACCTCGCGCGCTGCCAGCCGGTGCGCAAGATGTCGGTGCATGGCGACCGCGGCGGCGAGCTCGTGTTTTCGGCCTATGCCAGCGGCGTCGGCGAACTGGCCTGGATCATGGAATCCGCTCTGCTGCAAAGCGAGCTGTGGGAGACCGCGAAGCGCCAGGGCAACGTCGATCTGCTCTGCCCCGCCGTTCCGGCGCTGCTCGACATCGGCGACGGCGAGGCCGTGCTCGAGCTCGCCGACCGGCGTTCCCTGTCCGCCCGACTGGTCGTCGCGGCCGACGGCGCGGATTCGTGGACGCGCACCGCGGCGGGCATCGAGGTCGATTTCCTGCCCTACGACCAGATGGGCGTGGTGGCCAACTTCACGACCGGCCAGCCGCATCGCGAGACGGCCTGGCAATGGTTCCGCGCCGACGGCATCCTCGCCTGGCTGCCGCTGCCCGGCGACCAGATCTCGATCGTCTGGTCGACGCCGACCGCACATGCGCAGGAACTGCTGGCGCTCGACCCGGCGGAATTCTGCGAGCGCGTCGCCGCGGCAGGCAACTACCAGCTCGGGGGACTGGAACTGGTGACCCCGCCGGCCGGCTTCCCGCTGCGCCTGATGCGCGCGCCGAATACCGTTGCGCCTCGGCTGGCGCTGATCGGCGACGCCGCCCACACGATCCACCCCCTTTCCGGCCATGGCATCAACCTCGGCTTCCAGGACGCCAGGAGCCTCGCGGCGGTGCTCGCGGCCTGCCCGGCGCATATCGACTGCGGCAACGTGCAATGGCTGCGCCGCCACGAGCGCGCCCGGCGCGAGGAGGTGGTGGCGCTACAATCCGTCACCCATGGTCTGCAGCGGCTGTTCGGCGCGCCGCAGGCACAAAGCGCACCCATGGCCGCCCTGCGCAATTTCGGGATGAACCTCTTCGACCGCCTGCCGGTCATAAAAGATGCTCTCGCCCGCTATGCGATGGGCTGAGGCATCCGCACCCCCCAACCTTTCTGGAGAATTCATGAAGATCAAAGCAGTCGTCGGCGGCCTTGCTGCCCTGTTCATCGCCCAGGCGGCGCTCGCCAACGAAGCCGCCGTCAGGAAGGCCGTCGAGCCCGTGCTGACCGAACTGTTCGGCCCCGGCATCAAGGCGGATGCCGTGCGCAAGCTCGGCAATTTCAACCTCTATGAAATCCAGATCGGCGGCGACCTGCTCTACACCGACGAGAAGGTCAGCTATCTGATCAACGGCGATGTCCTCGACATCAAGGCGAAGAAGAACCTGACCGAGGAGCGCAAGAACAAGCTCGCGCAGGTCAAGTTCTCCGACCTGCCGCTGGAGCTGGCCGCCAAGCAGGTAAAAGGCAATGGCAAGCGCATCCTCGCCACCTTCGAGGATCCCAACTGCACTTACTGCAAGAAGCTGGCGGAAGAGCTGCAGAAAATCACCGATGTCACCATCTACACTTTTATTTATCCGATCTTTCCGCAATCCGGCGACGTGGCGAAAGGCATCTGGTGTGCCCCCGATCGCGCCAAGGCCTGGAATGATTATGTCCTGAGGAGCGTCACGCCGCCCGCCGCGAAGTGCGATACCTCCGGGATCGACAAGGTCGTCGCGCTGGGCCGCAAGCTCAACATCAAGGGCACCCCGGCGATGATCTTCGCCGACGGCTCGCGCGTGCCCGGCTACATGCCGGCCGCGATGCTGGAAAAAACTCTCGACAAGGGCAGCGCCAACTGAGGCCCGCCCCCCCTTCGCCCCCCTCACGGGGGGTCTTGCCCGCTCGGTGCGCTTGATCTTGACGAGCAGCTAAACGAAGACTACCAGAGGGTTTCGCGCTCGGCGCTGGCCGACACCTTGTGGATCGTGAGGTCGGCGCCCTCGAACTCTTCTTCGGCATCGAGCCGAAGTCCTACTGCGGCTTTCAGCCCCCCATAGATCGCGAAACCGCCGATCAGCGCCACCGCCACGCCCAGCAGCGTGCCGACCAGCTGGCTCATGAAGGCGACGCCGCCCATGCCGCCGAGTGCCTGCGTGCCGAAGATGCCGGCGGCAATGCCGCCCCAGGCGCCGCACAGGCCGTGCAGCGGCCAGACGCCGAGCACGTCGTCGATCTTCCAGCGGTTCTGCGTGATGGTGAACATGACGACGAACAGGCCGCCCGCGATGCCGCCGGTGACCAGCGCGCCGAGCGGATGCATCAGGTCGGAGCCGGCGCAGATGGCGACGAGGCCGGCGAGCGGGCCGTTATGCACGAAGCCGGGGTCGTTCCGGCCCATTGCCAGCGCGACCAGCGTGCCGCCCACCATCGCCATCAGCGAGTTCATCGCGACGAGTCCCGAGACCTTTTCCAGCGTCTGGGCGCTCATGACGTTGAAGCCGAACCAGCCGACGATCAGGATCCAGGCACCGAGCGCGAGGAAGGGAATGCTGGAAGGCGGATGCACGCCGGCGATCCCGCCATCCTTGTGGTAGCGCCCGCGCCGCGCGCCGAGCATCAGCACGGCCGTCAGCCCGATCCAGCCGCCGACCGCATGAACGACCACCGAGCCGGCGAAGTCGTGGAACTCGGCGCCGAAGGTCGCGAGCAGCCAGGCCTGGATGCCGAAGGCCTGGTTCCACGCGATGCCCTCGAAGAAGGGATAGACGAAGCCGACGAGCAGGAAGGTCGCGGCGAGCTGGGGGTTGAATCGCGCGCGCTCGGCGATGCCGCCCGAGACGATGGCCGGGATCGCCGCCGCGAAGGTCAACAGGAAGAAGAATTTGACGAGGTCGTAGCCGCTCTTCGCCACCAGCGCCTCGGCGCCCGAGAAGAAATTCACCCCGTAGGCGATGCCGTAGCCGATGAAGAAGTAGGCGAGGGTCGACATCGAGAAGTCGCAGAGGATCTTGACCAGCGCATTGACCTGGTTCTTGCGCCGCACGGTGCCGAGTTCGAGGAAGGCGAAGCCGGCGTGCATCGCGAGGATCATGATGGCCCCGAGCAGAATGAACAGCACGTCGGCGGATGTCTTGAAGTTCTCCATGTTGGTGCCCCAAAGTCGAAAATGGGGAACAACCGAGCAACAAGCATTCCAGAGATTTCAGCTCATTAAAAACAACGCGTTATGTGATGATTGCCGTGACTGGGCCATCGGGACGCACCAGGATGGCCCGGGATTACGCACGCCATTGGTGCATTACGGCTGGTGCCAGTGCGGCAGCAGCACCCACATCGAGCCGCGCTGCTTCATTTTCCCGGCCAGGCTGCCGGCCTCCGGGCCGGTGCCCCAGTAGAAGTCGGCGCGCACCGGGCCGCGGATCGCGCCGCCGGTATCCTGCGCGAGCATCAGGCGGGTGAGGGTCTGATCCGCATTCGGTCGGGTCGTGGCGAGCCAGACCGGCGCGCCGAGCGGCGTGTGGCGCGGATCGACGGCGAGCGAGCGTTCCGGCGTCAGCGGTACCCCCAGCGCGCCCGGCGGACCGCTGCCCTCGGCCTTCAGCTCGCGGAAGAAGACGAGGCTCGGATTCGCGTTGAGCAGTTCCTGCAGGCGCTGCGGATTCCTCTCGGCCCAGGCCTTGATGCCCTGCATCGAGGCCTCGTGGGACTTGAGCTCGCCGCGCTCGATCAGCCAGGTGCCGATCGAGCGGTAGGGATGGCCGTTCTGGTCGGCATAGCCGATCCTCAGCTTGCTGCCGTCGTCGAGTTCGACCTGGCCCGAGCCCTGGATCTGCAGGAAGAAGAAATCGACGGGATTCTCCACCCACAGCAGCGCCTGGCCGGCGCGGCGCGGCTCCTCGTTCGCCCAGTCGGCACGGCTGTAATAGGGCACCAGCCTGCGGCCCTGGATGCGGCCGCGCAGCCGCATGTGCTTCAGTTCAGGATAGAGCTCGGCGAGCTCGACGACGATCAGGTCGTCCGGCGGGCCGAACACCGGCGTGAGATAGGGCGGCTTCTGCGTGCGGCTGCCGCGCACCACGGGTTCGTAGTAGCCGGTGACGAGGCCCTCGCGATTGCCGTCCGGATTGACGAGCTGCCAGGGCCGGAAACTGGCTTCGAACCACGCCTTTGCCCCCTCATTGAACAATGCGGGTGCCGTCTCGCCAGAGCCGACTTTCGAGGCGGACTCGCAGGTCGAGAGCCACAGCGGCCGCTTGCCCAGCGTGGCCGCGCATTGCGCCTTGAACAGCTCGAGTACCGCGGCGTGATCGTCGCTTTCCCAGCCCGGCAGATCGGCCCAGTTCGCCGGCTGCAGCGGCTTGGCGGCGGGCTTGGGCGCCTCGACGCCGGGGCAGGGAGGACAGGTCGTTGGCGCCGGGACGGCGGCGCAGCCTGCCAGCACGGCGGCGATGAGGAGCGCGGGGAGTGTTAAATTGCGGCGTGTCATGTCCGGAAGCTTACCCGATGCAAGCACTTGAATCCTTGCTGGCCCGCCTCGAAGCCCTCGTCGCGCGCGCCGAAACCCTGCTCCCCGTCCCCGCCGCGCCGCCCGACTGGAGCGCCGTCGCCTACCGCTGGCGCGGACAGCTCGATCCGGTGCGCCACCCCCACAAGATCCGTCTCGCCGATCTCAAGGGCGTCGACCCGCAGAAGGCCGCCATCGAGCGCAACACGCGCCAGTTCGTCGCCGGCAAGCCGGCCAACAACGTGCTGCTCACCGGCTCGCGCGGCACCGGCAAGTCCTCGCTGGTGAAAGGCGTGCTCAACAAGTTCGCGAAGCAGGGCCTGCGCCTGATCGAGGTCGACCGCGACGACCTCGTCAATCTGCCGGCGATCATCGAGCTCGTCGCCGGGCGCCCCGAACGCTTCATCGTCTTTTGCGACGACCTGTCCTTCGAGGCCTCCGAGCCCGGCTACAAGGCCCTCAAGAGCGCGCTCGACGGCTCGATCGCCGGCGCGCCCGAGAACCTGCTGATCTATGCGACCTCGAACCGCCGCCACCTGATGCCCGAACGCATGGCGGAGAACCTCGAAGCCACGCACGCGGACGATGGCGAGATCCATCCGGGCGAAACCACCGAGGAAAAGATTTCGCTCTCCGAGCGCTTCGGGCTATGGCTCTCCTTCTATCCCTTCGACCAGGACCACTATCTCGACATCTGCGTGCATTGGCTGCACCAGTTCGGCGTGGACGCACAGTCGGCGCTCGCGGCACGGCAGGAAGCCCTGCAGTGGGCCTTGCAGCGCGGTTCGCGCAGCGGCCGCGTGGCCTGGCAGTTCGCGCGGGACTACGCCGGCCGGCACGCCGCGAAATGAAGATCACCGACGTGGCCGCCGCCGTCATCTTTCGTGACGACGGCCAGTATCTGCTCGGCCAGCGCGGGCCCGGCACCTTTTATCCCGGCTACTGGGAATTTCCCGGCGGCAAGGTCGAAGCCGGTGAAACGCCGCACGATGCCATCGTGCGCGAGCTGCACGAGGAGCTCGGCATCGAGGTCGTCGCAGCGACGCCGTGGATCGTGCGCGAACATGTCTATGAGCACGCGCACGTGCGCCTGCACTTCTTCCGCATCACGCAGTGGCACGGCGAATTGCGCGACCACGTGCACAGCGCGCTGGTCTGGCAGCAGCCCGCAGCGCCGACCGCAGAACCGATGCTGCCCGCCAACGGCCCCCTGTTCGCCGCGCTGAAACTGCCGCCGCTCTACGGCATCACCCATGCCTGGCAGATCGGCATTGCAGCGCAACTGGCGGCGCTCGATGCGGCTCTCGCACGCGGCCTCAGGCTCGTGCAGTTGCGCGAGAGCAGCCTGCCCGAAATGCAGCGCGAATCCTTCGTGTCCGCGGCGGTGGCGCGCTGCCAGCAACAGGGCGCGCAAGTGCTGGTGAATGGCGACGCGCAACTCGCGCGCGCCATCGGTGCCGACGGCCTGCACCTGCCGGCAGGCCAACTCATGGCGCTAAGCCAGCGTCCGCCCTTCCCGCTCGTCGGCGCATCCTGCCACGAGAGGAGCGAACTCGAACAGGCCGCGCGCCTCGGCCTCGACTTCGCGGTGCTCGGCCCGCTCAAGCCGACCGCCTCGCATCCCGGTGACGCCGGCATCGGCTGGGAAAGTTTTGCCCGGCTCGTCGCGGGTTTGCCGCTGCCCGTTTACGCGATCGGCGGGCTGTCGCCCAGCGACATGCGGGACGCATTGAATGCCGGCGCGCAAGGCATCGCCGCTATTCGCGCGGCGTGGTTGTAGTTTCCGGGGTGGCGAAATCGTCCGGGGGCGCGGCGCCCGGCACGCGGTACTCGTCGTTTGCCCAGGCGCCCAGGTCGATCTTGCGGCAGCGCTCGGAACAGAAGGGGCGGAACGGGCTTTGCGGTCCCCAGACCACCGTCGCCCCGCACTGCGGACAATTGACGATGCGCCCCGCTGTCACAGTTGCATCACGGCCTGATCAAAGATTGCAGAAGGTCAGTTCGAATTCGACATCCGCGTCGGTCTGCTTGGGGCGCATGTCGGTGTCCGGCACAATGAAGCGGATGTTGAGCGCATATTTGTTGGCGCTGATCTCCGGCACCACGGCCTGGCTTCTTGCCACGCGCAGGCGGATCAGCTGGGCGGTGCGGCCGGACAGCATCTGTTGGAAGGCGCCGCGCAACGCGACCTGCCGCTCGGGACGGCCCGATGAGCGCAACAGGCGCAGCACGATGCCCAGGCCATCGCGGATCGGCAGCAGCGGACGGACCCAGCCATACAGCTCGCTGCGCCGCTGCGCGGCATCGCGGTTCAGCCAGAAGTGATAAGACGGCAGGTCGAATTCGCAGACGCCGCCAGGAATGCCGGCGCGATTCCTGATGCTCATCAGCCAGTCGTTCTCGCGCAGGTACTGGCCGGTCTTGCCCTGCATCGCCAGCAGCGCCGCCGAGGCCTGCTCGATCTCGTAGAGCGCGCCGTTGAGCGCATCTTCGGAGATGTCCGGATTGTTGCGGAAGGAGAGCAGCGCCTGCCGTTGCCGCTCGAGCTCCTGCACCATGTCCATCTTCAGGTCGGCGCGGCTCGCGACTTCGAGAATGTCGAACAACGTCACCAGTGCGACATGATGTGCTTCGGGTTCATCCGACTCGACGAAATGTCCGGTCCGGTCGAACAGATCCTCCAGCCGCAACAGGGTGCGGATGCGCTCGTTCAGTGGGTAATCGTAGGTGATCACGCGGCGGCCCGGGGATTAATTCGGTGAATTCTGACCGAAATATCCCCAAATCTCAACTCGAACTCGGGCAGAAAGCCCCCGCAATCATGGGGTTCGCGCCGGCTCCTGACAAGTTTTCGCCAGTGCACAATACTTTGCGTGCAGGCGGTCGACCTGTTCGACGAGTGCCGCGCGTCCGCCGCCGTTTTCGATGACATCGTCGGCGGCGGCAAGGCGCTCTGCCCGGCCGGCCTGGGCGTTCAGGATCGCCTCCGCCTCCTGCCGCGCCAGGCCGCTGCGCTTCATCACGCGCGCGATCCGGATTTCTTCCGGGCAATCGACGACGCAGACGCGGTTGACGCGCTCGCGATAGCCCCCCGACTCGACCAGCAGCGGCACCACGAGCACGATGTAGGGAAAGTCAGCCGCCGCGCTACGGCACCGCGTCTCGCTCTCGGCGCGGATGAGGGGATGCAAAATGGCCTCCAGTCGCGCGCGGGCGGCGGGATCGGCGAAGACGAGACGGCGCATCGCGGCGCGGTCGAGCGCGCCATCGGCCGCCATCACCTCCTCGCCGAAGGCGGCACGGATCGGCGCAAGGCCGGCACCGCCCGGAGCAGTCAACTCGCGGGCAATGACATCGGTATCGACGATGGCAGCGCCCAGCGCGGCGAAGCGTTCCGCCGCCGCGCTCTTGCCGCTCCCGATGCCGCCGGTCAGTCCGACAATGAAAGTCATTGGGCCTGAACGATGCGCAGCTTCTCCGGCGCGAGTTGCTGCGCCATGCGCTCGGGCTCGCGCCCCGCGCCCTGCGTGCCGAGATGGCCCTGCCCCCAGACGAGGAGGGCGAGGTTCGCCAGCAGCAGGACGAGAAATGCGATGCGCATCGCCGCGGCCCGCCGCTCCTCAGCCGACCTTGGGCAGGTGCTTGAGGGATTCCTGGATCGCCTCGGCCGGATACTCGTAGTCCTCGAGCTTGCCCGCGAAGTAGCTTTCGTAGGCGGTCATGTCGAAATGGCCGTGGCCCGACAGGTTGAAGAACAGCGTCTTGGGCTCGCCGGTCTGCTTGCAGCGCAGCGCCTCGTCGATGCAGGCGCGGATGCCGTGGGCCGATTCGGGCGCGGGGATGATGCCCTCGGCGCGCGCGAACAACACGCCGGCCTCGAAGGTCGCGGTCTGATGCACGGCCACCGCCTCGATCAGCTTCTCGTGGTAGAGCTGGGAGATCAGCGGGCTGTCGCCGTGGTAACGCAGGCCGCCGGCGTGGATGCCCGGCGGCATGAAGTCGTGGCCGAGGGTGTACATCTTCATCAGCGGCGTGTAGCCGGAGGCGTCGCCGTAGTCGTAAGCGTAGACACCCTTGGTCAGCGTCGGGCAGGAGGCCGGCTCGACCGCGACCATGCGGATCTTCTGCGCGCGCTTGTCGCCCGCCGCCGCGTCGCCGAGGAAGGGGAAGGTCGCGCCGGCGAAGTTGCAGCCGCCGCCGCAGGGCGCGAACATCATGTCGGGATATTCGCCGATCTTCTCGAACTGTTTCTTGGCTTCGAGGCCGATCACCGTCTGGTGCAGCAGCACGTGGTTGAGCACCGAACCGAGCGCGTACTTCGTGCCGGGGACTGATACCGCTTCCTCGACCGCTTCGGAAATCGCGATGCCGAGGCTGCCGGGATTCTCCGGGTCTGCCGCCAGCACGTCGCGGCCGGCCTTGGTCAGGTTGGTCGGACTGGCCAGCACCTCGCCGCCGAAGGTCTGCATCATCAGGCGGCGGTAGGGCTTCTGCTCGTAGCTCACCTTGACCATGTAGATGCGCACCGGCAGGCCGAACATCTGGCCCGCCAGCGCCAGCGAACAGCCCCACTGGCCCGCGCCGGTCTCGGTGACGAGGCGCTTGGTTCCGGCGATCTTGTTGAACCAGGCCTGCGGCACGGCGGAGTTCGGCTTGTGCGAACCGGCCGGCGACACGCCCTCGTACTTGTAGAAGATCTTGCAGGGCGTGCCGAGCATCTGCTCGAGCCGCTCGGCGCGGCACAGCGGGCTCGGGCGCCACAGCGCGTAGATCTTGCGTACTTCCTCGGGAATCGGGATCCAGCGCTCGGCGGACATTTCCTGCTCGAGGATCGGGCCGGGGAAGATCGCCAGCATCTTGTCCGGTGTGACCGGCTGGCCGTCCGGGCCGAGCGGCGGCGCCGGCGGATTCTTCAGGTCGGCGGCGATGTTGTACCAGTGCGTCGGAATTTCGGATTCGTCGAGGATGACGCGCGTCTGAGCCATGTTTCCCTCCCGTGGGATTGTTGTTGGACAGGTGAAGCGAAAATCTTAACAGCGGGCCGCCGCGCGTGCCAGCCCTTCGAGCACGAGGTTGTCGACGCGCAGCTGCGGCAGATCGAGATGCGGGGCCAGCGCCTCCGCCGCGCCGCCTGACAGGATCACGCGAAAATCGGTTTGCGCGAGACGGCATGCCATGCGTTCGATCGCACCCAGCGTCGCCTGCAGCGCGCCGCTGACGATCGCATCATCGGTATTGGTCGGCAGGTCGCGATATGCGCCCCGCGCTTCGGGCAGGCCGGCCGTATTGCGCGCCAGCGCTTTCTGCATCAGTTCGAGGCCCGGCAGGATCAAACCGCCGCGAAAGCGGCCGTCCGCGGCCAGCACGTCGATGGTCGTCGCCGTGCCGGCCACCACCACCAGCGCATCACCCGTGTGCACGCCGCGCGCGCCGACCAATGCGGCCCAGCGGTCGGCGCCGAGCTGCGCCGGATTGTCATAGCCGTTCAGCACGCCGCAGCACGACGCCGAGCTCCTGAACCATGCGAGCGGCACGCCGAAGGGCGCCACAATGTCCTCGATGCGCTGCGCCACTGCGTCACCGGCGACATTGCAGGCAAGAATGTGTTCCGAAACCGCCGGCAGCAAGGCGGCGATGCCGCCAATATCGTCAAGCGCGCACGCGCCCTGCACGCGCCAGGCCCGGCCTTCGCGCAAGCCCCACTTGAGCCGTGTGTTGCCGGCATCGAGACAGAGAATCATGCGGCCCTTCTCAACGAAACTTCGCCAGACAGTATGCGGTCGAGGCGGCCATCCGTTTCCAGCAGCAGGGCGCCATCGACGTCGACGCCGCGGCAGATGCCCGCGCGCGGCGGCGCGAAATCGGACAGCAGCCGGACCGGCGCGTCCTGATGGGCATGGCGCGCCAGCCATTCCGGGCGCAGGCCGGCGAACCCCGCGGCGGCGAAGGTGTCCAGCACGGCGTGCAGTTCGATCAGCAGCGTTGCCAGCAGCACGTTGGTGGCGACCGGCACATCGAGCGCGGCCGCAGTGTCACGCAGTTCGGCCGGCAGGGATTCAGGCAGCCGCAGGTTGAGGCCGATGCCGATCACCGCGGCATGGGTCTGGCCCGGCACCAGCTCGACCAGTATCCCGGAGAGCTTGCGGCCGTCCTTCAGCACGTCATTCGGCCATTTCAGTGCCGTCCCGCCAGCGCCGACTTTTGCAAGCGCGTTCGTCACCGCCACGCCGGCGGCAAGCGACAGGCCAAGCGGCACGCTGTCCGGTGCGAAGCGCCACAGCAGCGAGAAGGTCAGGCTGTCGCCGGGCGCGGAGACCCAGGCCCGGCCGCGCCGGCCGCGTCCTGCCGTCTGGGCCGCGGCGATCACGACCGTGCCCGACGGCGCGCCAGACTCTGCGCGCGCGAGCAACACGGCGTTGGTCGAGTCGCACACCGGCAGCAGGTCGGCGTCGAAGTGGCGGGCATCCGCGCCAAGCGCCTGTTTGAGAGCGGTTAAATCAAGCATGGCGCGACTATAGCGCCACCGGCAGTTGCAAGTCTTTGTAACAATTCGCTCAACACGTATATAAAGCCGGTCGAATTCGCGTTAGTCGAAGCGAGGCGGCACACCGGGCCGGCTTCGTTAACTGAAAGGACACCCAATGAAAGGCAAACTGCTGCTGACGGCTCTTGCAGGCGCAACGATTCTGGTCGGCGGCTGTGCGGTCGTCCCCGTGGATGACCCCTATTACGACGCGCCGGTGGTGCGCGTCGCTCCGCCGCCACCTCAATATGAGTACTACGGCACGCCGCCGGTGGTCGGCTACATCTGGATCGGCGGCTACTGGAACTGGGTGGGCGCACGTTACGTCTGGATTCCCGGCCGCTGGGAAGCGCCGCGTCCGGGCTACTACTGGGCGCCCCATCGCTGGGAGCGCCATGGTGACCACTGGCGTTCCCATGGCGGCCGCTGGGAACGCGGCGATCGCCCCCATGTTGTCGTGCCGCCCGGACCCCCGCCCCGCATCGAGCACCGTGCTCCTCCGCCACCGGCGCCGGTTCCGTACTCGGTGCCGCCCCCGCGTTACGAACAGAGACCGATGCCCCAGGTCGCGCCCCCGCCGGTGCATCAGGAGCCGCCGCGCCCGCCGCACATGGAGCGCGAAAGCCGCCGGCCGATGGAAATCGATCCGGGCCGCATGCCGGAACGCCGTGCCGAGCCGCCGCGCATGGAGCGCGATGATCGCAACGGTCGCGGCCGCGATGACCGACGAGAGGATCGTCGGGATGACCGTCGCAGTCGCGACCGGGATCGAGACCGGGATGGCGACGGCCGCCCGGACTTCCGCTAAAACCGGCGTCCTGATCAGCCGGCCTTGTCGTCGTCCAGACCGAGTTCCTGAATCTTGCGGGTGATCGTGTTGCGGCCGATGCCCAGCAGTTGAGCCGCCTCGATGCGCTTGCCGCCGGTGGCGGCCAGCGCGCGGCGGATCAGCGTCGCCTCGAAGGCATTGCCAAGCTTTTCCCAGGCGGCACCGTGTTCCCTGCCCAGCAGATCGTCCGCAGCTGAGGCTAGCAGCAGCTGCCAGTCCGCGGCACCCCCCGCCTGAGGCGCGTCGCGCATTTCGGCCGGCAGGTCGTCGATCTCGATGGTCTGGCCGGGCGCCATCACCGTCAGCCAGTGGCAGAGGTTTTCGAGCTGGCGCACATTGCCCGGCCACGCTGCGCCCTGCAGGAATTTCAGCGCGGCATCCGACAGGCGCTTCGGCTCTACGCCGAGTTGCTGCGCGCTGTTCGCGAGGAAGTTGCGCGCCAGCGCGGGGATGTCCTCGCGCCGTTCGCGCAAGGGCGGCAGCCGCAGGCGGATGACGTTGAGGCGGTGGAACAGGTCTTCGCGGAACAGGCCTTCCTTGACGCGCTCCTCGAGGTTCTGGTGGGTGGCCGTGATGACGCGCACATTCGCGCGGATCGGTTGGTGGCCGCCGACGCGGTAGAACTGGCCGTCCGAAAGTACGCGCAGCAGACGCGTCTGCAGTTCGGCCGGCATGTCGCCGATCTCGTCGAGGAACAGCGTGCCGCCGGCCGCCTCCTCGAAGCGGCCGCGCCGCTGGGTGTTGGCGCCGGTGAAGGCGCCCTTCTCGTGGCCGAAGAGCTCGGACTCCAGCAGGTCGCGCGGAATCGCCGCGGTGTTGATGGCGACGAATGGGCCGTCCCTGCGCGGGCTGTGGCGGTGCAGCGCGCGCGCCACGAGCTCCTTGCCGGTGCCGGATTCGCCGTTGATCAGCACGGTCGCATGGGATTGCGACAGCCGCCCGATCGCGCGGAACACCTCCTGCATCGCCGGCGCCTGGCCGAGGATCTCGGGTGCCAGCGCCTCGGCGGGCGATGCACCAATTTTGGGCGCAGCCTGTTCCAGCGCGCGCCGTACCAGTGCCACGGCCTGATCGACATCGAAAGGCTTGGGCAGGTATTCGAATGCGCCGCCCTGGAAGGCCGCGACCGCCGAGTCGAGGTCGGAATAGGCGGTCATGATGATCACCGGCAGGTCGGGATGGTCCTGCTTGACCTGCCTGAGCAGGTCGAGGCCGCTCGCCCCGGGCATGCGGATGTCGGAAATCAGCACGCGCGGTGCCTCGCCGGCGGCGAGTTTCGCCAGCGCCTCGTCGGCCGAACCGAAGCTCGCGCTGGCGATGCCTTCGCGCCCCAGCGCCTTCTCGAGCACCCAGCGGATCGAGCGGTCGTCGTCGATGATCCAGACAGCGTTGCTTGCGTCGTTCATTTTTTGCTTCCGTCTCCGTTTTGCAGCGGCAGGCGCAGGGTGAAGCAGGTGCGTCCCGGCCGCGATTCCACCTCGATGCTGCCGTGGTGCTGCTGGACGAAACTCTGCGCCAGCGCCAGCCCCAGCCCGGTGCCGCCTTCGCGTCCCGACACCAGCGGGTAGAAGATGCGGTCGCGAATCTCGGCGGGAATGCCCGGGCCGTTGTCGATGATCTGCAATTCCAGTGCCAGCCGGTAGCGCTTCTTCGCCAGCGTCACCTGCCGCAAGGCGCGCGTGCGCGTCACGATTTCGCCTTCGCCCTTCATGGCTTGCGCGGCGTTGCGCACGATGTTGAGGATGGCCTGGATCAACTGCTCGCGGTCGCCGGTGATGTCGGGCAGCGAGGTATCGTAGTCGCGCTTGACGCGCACGCCCGGGAACTCGGCATGGATCAGGCGCCGCACGCGTTCGAGCACATCATGGATGCTGATCTGCGCGGGCTGCATGGCGCGATGGGACGACAGCAGGCGATGCATCAGATCCTGAAGTCGGTCCGCCTCGCCGATGATCACCTGCGTGTATTCGCGCAACTCGGCGGCGTTCTCCATGTGCGCCAGTTCGCTGTCCAGGAGTTGTGCCGAACCGCGGATGCCGCCGAGCGGATTCTTGATTTCGTGAGCGAGGTTGCGGATCAGCTCCTGGTTGGCGCGCTGCTGCACCGCCTCGCGCTCTTCGCGTACCGCCTTGAGTTGCTGGTCGATCGGCCGGAACTCCAGCAACAGCCGCGCGTAGGGGGTATCGACCGGCGTCACGGTGCAATCGAGATGAATCGGCGCGGCGCTCGTTTCACCGTGTTCGCGGGCGACGACGAAGTCGTGGCCGGTATAGCTCCATTTGTTCTGCAGCGCGTTTTCCAGTGCGCCCATCAGCACGGGCGGCGTGCCCAGCAGTTGGGCGAGCGGCATGCCGAGGCAGACGCGCTGGCTGACGGCAAAGAGATTTTCCGCGGCGGGATTGCAGTGGCGAATGCGCAACTGCTCGTCCAGCAGGATGACGGCGGAGGAAAGCAGATCGAGGCCGGCAAGGGCGGCCTGGACATCTGGCGGAATGATCTGGGCGGTCATGGCAAAACCTTCGCAAGAAGCGCGCCAGACCGGACTCACTTCAGGTTGGCCAGTTCCTTGCGCAGCGATTCGAGATTGCGCTCGTGCAACTGCACCTTGTCGCGATAGGACTGGATGCGTGCTTCGCGCTTCGCACCCTGGATGCCGCCGCCGGCGATACGCTCTTCGGGCAGGATGAGGTTTTCCTGGTCGGCCAGTTCCTTCTTCGCCGCGGCGAGACTTTTCTGTTCGTTGGCCAGTTCCTTCTCGAGGATCGCGCGGCGATCGTTGTCGCGCGCCTTCTGCTGGTCGCCATTGACGCGCGGGAAATCGGCCGGCGTTGCCTGCTTCGGCTTCTGCGTCTGCGGGGCAGCGAAGGTGGATACCGGCTTGTCCTGCGAAATGATCTCGCAGTCCTTCCCCATTTTCTGGTTGGTGTAAGTGGTTCGGCCATCCGGCCCCTGGCACTTGTAGAGCGTATTGGCCTGCGCCTGAAACGAGGCGGCGGCACAGAACGGCAGGAGGATGGGGAGGATGCGTTTCGTCATGTGCGCAGTGTAACGCGAGTTGCCGCAAATAAAAAAGGACGGGGCGAACCCCGTCCTTTCAACGCAGTTGCCGGATTTCGGCTTACAGCGAGAAGTACATGTCGTACTCGACCGGATGGGTGGTCATGCGGAACTTCTGCACTTCTTCCATCTTGAGATCGATGTAGGCATCGATGAACTCGTTGCTGAAGACGCCGCCGCGGGTCAGGAATTCGCGATCCTTGTCGAGGTACTCGAGCGCCTGTTCCAGCGAGGAGCAGACGGTCGGGATCTTGGCATCCTCTTCCGGCGGCAGGTCGTAGAGGTTCTTGTCGGCGGGCTCGCCCGGGTGGATCTTGTTCTGCACGCCGTCGAGGCCGGCCATCATCAGCGCGGAGAAGCACAGGTAGGGGTTCGACGACGGATCCGGGAAGCGGGTCTCGATGCGGCGTGCCTTGTCGCTATGCACGAAGGGAATGCGGATCGAGGCCGAGCGGTTGCGGGCCGAGTAGGCCAGCTTGACCGGGGCTTCGAAGCCGGGCACCAGGCGCTTGTAGCTGTTGGTGCCGGGGTTGGTGATGGCGTTCAGTGCGCGGGCATGCTTGATGATGCCGCCGATGTAGTAGAGCGCGAACTCGCTCAAACCCGCGTAACCGTTGCCCGCGAACAGGTTCTTGCCGTCCTTCCAGATAGACTGGTGCACGTGCATGCCGGAGCCGTTGTCGCCGACGATGGGCTTGGGCATGAAGGTTGCGGTCTTGCCGTAGCTGTGGGCGACGTTATGGACGATGTACTTGAGGATCTGCGTCCAGTCTGCACGACGGACCAGCGTGTTGAAAACGGTGCCGATCTCGCACTGTCCGGCGGTCGCGACTTCGTGGTGATGCACTTCGACGGGAACCCCGCAATCTTCCAGCGCCAGCACCATCGCCGAACGGATGTCGTGCAGGCTGTCGACCGGCGGAACCGGGAAGTAGCCGCCCTTGACGGTCGGACGGTGGCCGGTGTTGCCGCCGTCGAACTTTTCGGCGGTTGCCCAGGCGGCCTCTTCCGAGAACACCTTGCAGTAGGAGCCGGACATGTCGACTTTCCACTCGACGCTGTCGAAGATGAAGAACTCGGGCTCGGGGCCGAAGTAGGCGGTGTCGCCAATGCCGGAGGACTTGAGGTAGGCCTCGGCGCGCTTGGCGATCGAGCGGGGATCGCGGTCGTAACCCTTGCCGTCGGCCGGCTCGACCACGTCGCAGGACATCACCAGCGTGGTCTCGTCCATGAAGGGGTCGATGTAGGCGGTGGCGGGATCCGGCATCATCTGCATGTCGGACGCCTGGATGCCCTTCCAGCCGGCAATCGACGAGCCGTCGAAGGCGTGGCCGTCCTCGAACTTGTCCATGCTGAACGCGGACACCGGCACGCTGACGTGCTGTTCCTTGCCGCGGATATCGGTGAAGCGGAAGTCGACAAACCTGACTTCCTTTTCCTGAATCATTTTGATGACGTCTTGGGGGGTCATGAGGGCTGCTCCTGGTCAGTGATCTGAAGAAATCGGTGAAAAAACGATAAAAAGTTTAGCAGTTAGCGTGCCAGGCCGGCGTGCCGGATAGAAGATTGTGGCGCAAGGGATTTGCCGCGATGCCGCGATCGTTTCGGCGAAAGCGATGCACAATCATGGTGCATTGCGCGATCCATCTGCACCATTATTGTGCTCAAGGTTCAAGTTGCTGTCGTTTTCGGGGTCGAGGTGGATCAGGACGTCCAGCACCTCGGGGTGGGTCGCGAGAACCCGCCTGCGGGCCTCCTCACCGATCTCGTGCCCTTCCCGCACGGTGATGTCGCCATCCACCTGGACATGCACATCGACGAAAACACGATGCGCCATGCGCCGCGTGCGCAGCTCGTGCAGGTCGACGACGCCCGGCGTGGCGGACAGCGTCTGACGAATCGCAGCAACCTCTGCGGCCGGCAGGCCGGTGTCGATCAGTTCGCGCATCGCCTCCCAGGCGAAGCCGAGGCCGGCCTTGATGATCATGCCGCCGACGACGATGGCGGCCACCGCATCGGCAAAGGTGAAGCCGAGCAGCGCCCCGCCCACGCCGGCGGCGACGACCAGCGAGGAGAGCGCATCGGCGCGCGCATGCCAGGCGTTAGCGATCAGCATCGGCGAGCGCAGGCGCTCGGCGACGCGCAGCATGTAGCGGAACAGGCCTTCCTTGCCGATCAGGGTGATGATCGCGGCCCACATCGCCGCCACGCCAACGGGAGGCAGGTTGCCGATGTCCTGCAGCCGCCCCGCCGCCGACACCAGGATGCCGACGCCGGTAATCGTCAGCAGCAGGCCCAGCACCAGCGAGGCGGCAGTTTCGTAGCGGCCGTGGCCGTAGGGATGCTCGTCGTCGGCGACCTCGGCGCCCTTGCGGTTCGCCCAGAGCACGAAGAGATCTGCGATGATGTCCGACAGCGTGTGCATCGCATCGGCGACCAGCGCCATCGAGTTCGCGACGAAACCGACCACCACCTGCATCGCCGTCAACACGACATTGACCGCGACGCTGACCCAGGTGATGCGCTGCCCGGCGCGGAAGCGTTCGGGGTCAACATGCCCGGGCGGGGAGGAGAGTGTTTCTGCCAAGTCGCTATACTCTTTGGTTCTAGAACGGCTTTCGATTCTACCCTCCATGCAGACCGCACCCATCCAGTTCGAACCCTTCAACGCCCTGTCCGACCGGGACGCGCAGGCACGCATCGCCGCCGCCCGCGCGCAGCTCGGCCAGCGCGCCGTCATCCTCTGCCACCACTATCAGCGCGCCGACGTCTTCAAGCACGCCGACCTCACCGGCGACTCGCTCAAGCTGTCCCGCCTGGCATCGCAGTCGGACGCCGAGTACATCGTCTTCTGCGGCGTGCATTTCATGGCCGAGGTCGCCGACATCCTCTCGCGCCCTGAACAGATCTCCATCCTGCCCGACCTCGCCGCCGGCTGCTCGATGGCCGACATGGCCAACCGTGCCAAGGTCGAGCGCTGCTGGCGCGAACTGGCCACCGTGCTGAACCCCGACGAGCAGGTCACGCCGGTCACCTACATCAACTCCGCCGCCGACCTCAAAGCCTTCTGCGGCGCGCACGGCGGCATCGTCTGCACCTCGTCCAACGCACCGAAGATCCTCGCGTGGTCGTTCGGACGCCGCGAGAAGGTGCTGTTCTTCCCCGACCAGCACCTCGGCCGCTGGAGCGGCCACAAGATGGACATCCCGATGGACAGGATGGTCATCTGGAATCCCGACCTCGAAATGGGCGGGCTCACGCCGCAGCAGATCCGCGACGCGAAGATCATCCTCTGGCACGGCTACTGTTCCGTGCACCAGATGTTCAACCCCGGCCAAATCGTGCGCTTCCGCGAAAAATATCCCGAGGGCAAGGTGATCTCCCATCCGGAATGCAGCTTCGAGGTCTGTGCGCAATCGGATGCGGTCGGCTCGACCGAAACCATCATCCGCGTCGTCAAGGAATCCGCGCCCGGCACGCGCTGGCTGGTCGGCACCGAACTCAACCTCGTCGAGCGCCTCGCCGGCGAGGTCAAGCCGGAAGGCAAGATCGTGCAGTTCATGGCCGACACGATCTGCATGTGCTCGACCATGCAGCGCATCGATCCGCAGCACCTGGCCTGGACGCTGGAAAACCTCGCCGCCGGCAACGTCGTCAATCAGATCACGGTGCCGGAGCACGAGGCGACACTCGCCAAGATCGCCCTCCAGCGGATGCTCGACGCCTCCTGAAAGTCAGCGCTGGCAGGACGGCACGCGGGACTGGCGCGTCGCGATCCAGCGCGGTCGTCAGTTCAAAATCCGGCTTCCTTCTGATGCCGCACGGCCAGAATCGTCACCCTTTCGCCGTCCACCCGATAGCGCACGACGTAGCCACTATCGCCGAAGTCCACCGGCCAGTCGCGAAATGCCTCGTCCATATCCTCGACCACGCGGCCTACCTGCGGATGCGTCGCCAGGATGCCCACACCCGCGCGGATCGCCCTTACCGCACGTTGGGCGGCAACAGGATTCTTTTCGGCGAGAAAACGATACAGACGCTGGACATGGGTCAGCGCCGGTTCCGACCAGACCAGATGCGGCATCAGGGATGTGCTCGGGGCGGCTCAGCATCGTTGCCGGCTTCCAGCTCGGCCAGCCAGGCATCCGCCTCCGCGCCGGTCACATGAAGACCGGTGGTCTGATAGTGGTTCCAGGCATCGAGCGCTTCCTGTCGGAAAGCTTCGCGCAGCTCTTCGCGCGTCACATATTGCTCGATGGCCTCGCGCATCAACCAGTGCATCGGGCGACGGCGCTGTTCGGCGAGCGCACGCATCCGTGCCTTCAGCGGATCGGCAAGGCGGACCGCAACGGGGGTTGAAGCCATGTGTATTCTCCTGTATTACACCAGAATACATTATAACCTAGCTTCACGTATACCCTCCCAGCATCACCGCAATCAGCCTTGACGAACCCACACGTAACAAAGCAGGCGGCAGCCGCAAAAGCGGCCGCCTGGTTGCCATAAATTCAAATCAGGCCTTCAATGCGACAGGATCCACCTGGCGAGGTTGGTGAGCGCCTTCTGGTCCTTGGTGTCGACAATCTTGTGATCCTCTTCCGAACCATCGTCCAGCTTGACCTTCTTCGGCGTGGTCAGGTGCTTC
>JAJZSW010000025.1 GCA_021849505.1 Pseudomonadota bacterium | reverse complement strand
CTCGAGAGATCGATCGGCTCTGCCGGCGCAGTGATCGTCGCCGGGATGTTCGCCGGAACAGGCACGGGCTCCGGTGCGACTTCGATTGCGGCGACCGGTTCATTCGCGATGACGGGCTCGGCAGCGACGGGTTCGGCAGCCATTACAGGTGCAGGTGCGGCCGGCACGACCTCCACGACAGGCTCGACGGCGGGCTCGCTGAAAGTCGGCGCTGGCGGGACGGCAACAGCAGACTCAGCGACCGGGATTGTTTCTACCGGTGCGGCAGCTGCGGGTTCAATGCTGGCTGAGGCCTCCGCTGCAACCGGCACGGCGATGGCAGCGACGGCGGCGGCAACTTCCTCGACCTGACGTTCGCCGCGGTTGCGGCCGCCACGCCGGCCTCGCCGCCGGCCGCCTTCGGAACCCGCCTCGGGCGCATTGCCTTCGCCCGGTGCGGCACCCATGATGGCCGGGGCCTCGGTATCGGCAGCGGGTTTCTGGCGGCTCTGGCGAACTTCGCGCTGCTCCTTGCTGCCTTCGGCACGCTCGGCACGTTCCTTGCGTTCGCCGCGTTCGGGGCGCTCGCCACGCTCGGGACGGTTCTGACGGCCTTCGCGCTGTTCCTTCCCGCCCTCGGCGCGCTCGGTGCGGTCCTTGCGTTCGCCACGCTCGGGACGATCGCCGCGCTCATTGCGGTCGCGACCTTCGCGCCGGCCACGGCCACCGCGGTCACCGCGCTCGCCACCTTCGCCGCGCTCGGCACGATCCCGGCGACCCGGGCGCTCGGATTTCTTCGGCGCTTCCGCGACGGCTTCTTCCTTCTTTCCGCCGCCGGTCAGCCAGGACAGGATGCGGGCGAAGAAACCCGGCGCGGGGGCGGGCGCTTCAGGTTCGCTGGGAGCGACGATGGGGGCGGGCTGATCGGGCGTGATGCCCTTGACGGCGGCTTCGGCGCGCGGCGCCCGACTCTCGCCGGCGGCCATGGCGGATTCCTCCTCGGCGGGTTTGACGGCCATCTCGTAGCTGGCGAGCACGACGCCTTCCTGGTTGAGCTGGTCGTGACGCAGGCGGATGATTTCGTGCTGGGGCGTCTCGAGGTGGCGGTTCGGGATGATCAGCAGATTGACGCGGTGGCGCATCTCGATGCGGGCAATATCCACGCGTTTTTCGTTGAGCAGGAAGGTACCGACATCGACGGGCACCTGCACGTGAAGCGCGCCGGTGTTCTCCTTCATCGCCTCTTCTTCGAGGATGCGCAGGATGTGTAGGGCGGCGGATTCGGTGCTGCGGATGTGGCCGGTGCCGGTGCAGCGCGGGCAGGTGATGTAGCTGGCCTCGGCGAGTGCGGGGCGCAGGCGCTGGCGGGACAGTTCGAGCAGGCCGAAGCGAGAGATCTTGCTGGTCTGGACGCGGGCACGGTCGAAGTGCAGGGCGTCGCGCAGGCGGTTTTCGACTTCGCGCTGGTTCTTCGCCGATTCCATGTCGATGAAGTCGATGACGATCAGGCCGCCGAGGTCGCGCAGGCGCAATTGGCGGGCGATTTCGTCAGCCGCCTCGCAGTTGGTGCGGAAGGCGGTTTCCTCGATGTCGGCGCCCTTGGTGGCGCGGCCGGAGTTGACGTCGATGGAGACCAGCGCTTCGGTATGGTCGATGACGACCGCGCCGCCGGAGGGCAGATTGACCTGCCGCGAGTAGGCGGACTCGATCTGGTGTTCGATCTGGAAGCGCGAGAACAGCGGCACGTCGTCGCGGTAACGCTTCACGCGGGCGACGTTGCCCGGCATCACGTGCGCCATGAACTGCTGGGCCTGCTCGAAGATGTCGTCGGTGTCGATGAGGATCTCGCCGATCTCGGGCTGGAAGTAGTCGCGGATGGCGCGGATGACGAGGCTCGATTCCTGGTAGATCAGGAAGGCGCCGGTTTGTGCCTTGGCGGCGCCGTCGATGGCCCCCCAGAGCTGCAGCAGGTAATTGAGGTCCCACTGCAGTTCCTCGGCGCTGCGGCCGATGCCGGCGGTGCGGGCGATCAGGCTCATCCCGTTGGGCACTTCGAGCTGGTCCATCACCTCGCGTAGTTCCTGGCGGTCCTCGCCCTCGATGCGGCGCGAGACGCCGCCGCCGCGCGGGTTGTTCGGCATCAGCACGAGGTAGCGGCCGGCCAGTGAGATGTAGGTGGTCAGCGCCGCGCCCTTGTTGCCCCGCTCGTCTTTCTCCACCTGGACGATCAGTTCCTGGCCAACCTTCAGCGCGTCCTGGATGCGGGCGCGGCCGGGTTCGACATCAGGCAGGAAGTAGCTGCGTGAGACTTCCTTGAAGGGCAGGAAGCCGTGACGCTCGGCGCCGTAATCGACGAACGCGGCTTCGAGGCTGGGCTCGATGCGGGTGATGACTGCCTTGTAGATATTGCTCTTGCGTTGCTCTTTTGCGGCCGATTCGATGTCGAGGTCGATCAGTTTCTGACCATCGACGATCGCGACGCGGAGTTCCTCGGCTTGCGTCGCATTGAACAGCATGCGTTTCATGTGTGCTCCCGGTGCGCACTTGGGCAGGCAGGAAGGCACGACAAATCACGCCGCTTTGAATTGGCGGCGCTTAACGGATTTGCGGGATCTGGATCATCGGGGTGGGATGAGGGAAAGGGCAAATGGGTTAGAAAATTTGTCGGATGCGCTGCCGATGCAAAGCGGCAGCGCGTATCGAAGCCTGTCTTGTGCGCGAAAAAATGTCTTGAGACGATAGTAGTATCGCTGCTTCAGGCGGGCGATCTACCCTTGGGCTGCAGTCGCATCGGCAGGACGCCCCGGCACCACTTCGGAATGTCGGGCACGCCGCACGGAGACGGCTGAGCACGATCATTATATTGGAAATGAAAGACTTGAGTAAAGAATCCGCCACCTTTCTTGAGGTTGGCGAGGATGGCGCCGGGCAACGGATCGACAACTACCTGCTGAAAGTTCTGAGGGGGGTCCCGAAAAGCCACGTCTATCGCATCCTGCGCAGCGGCGAGGTGCGGGTGAACAAGGGAAGGTCGACTGCCGACCGGCGGCTGGAGCTCGGCGACCGGGTGCGCTTGCCGCCGATCCGCCTGGCCGAACCGAAAGACGTGGCGGCGGTGCCGGCCCGCGATTTCGCCGTCGTCTTCGAGGACGAGGCCATGATCGTCATCGACAAGCCGGCCGGCGTCGCGGTGCATGGCGGCAGCGGAGTCGATTTCGGTGTGATCGAGCAGCTCCGCAAGGCGCGGCCGCAGGCGAGGTTCCTCGAACTGGCCCACCGGCTCGACCGGGATACCTCCGGCCTGCTGCTGATCGGCAAGAAGCGGTCGGCGCTGACCAAGCTCCATGACCTGTTCCGCGACGGCGGCATCGACAAGCGCTACCTCGCGCTGGTCAAGGGACACTGGCGGGACAAACTGCGCAACGTCAAGCTGCCGCTTCATAAATACATGTCGGCCGAGGGAGAACGCCGCGTTAGGGTGGACCCTGAGGGCAAGGAAGCGCACTCGATCATGCGCCTGAAAGGACGCTGGAAGCATCCCTTGGGCGAATTCAGCCTTCTGGAAGTGGAACTGCGCACCGGCCGCACCCACCAGATCCGCGTGCATCTGGCGCATCTGGGCTTCCCGATCCTGGGCGACGAGAAATATGGGGATTTCGCGCTCAACCGGGACTTGCAAAAGGCCGGGGTGAAACGCATGTTCCTCCACGCGGCAGTGCTGCGCCTGCCGCACCCGCTGTCCGGGGAAAAACTGCACCTCGCAGCGCCGTTGCCGCCCGAACTGCAAAAATTCCTGAATAAACTCGAAACTGCAAATGAAACGCTATGAGCTGATCGTGTTCGACTGGGACGGCACGCTGATGGACTCGGCGGCGATGATCGTCGACAGCGTGCAGTCCGCCGCGCGCGATCTCGGGCTGGAGCCGCCCCCGGAAGAGCGCGCCCGCCACATCATCGGACTGGGATTGGGCGATGCCCTGCGCCATGCCTTGCCAGACCTGCCCGAGGATCATTATCCCGAGCTGGTGGAGCGCTATCGCCATCACTACCTGTCGCGGGATCACCAGCTGACCCTGTTCGCCGGCGCCGCTGCGCTGGTCCGCGAACTGGCGGAGCACGGCTTCCGGCTGGGCGTGGCGACCGGCAAGTCGCGCAAGGGGCTGGACCGCGCGCTCGCGCATAGCGGACTCGGCACTTTCTTCCATGGCACCCGCTGTGCCGACGAGTGCCATTCGAAACCGCATCCGCAGATGATCGAGGAGCTGATGGACGAACTTGCCGTCGCGCCGGAGCAGACTCTGATGATCGGCGACACGACGCACGACTTGCTGATGGCCCGCAATGCCGGGGTCGATGCCGTCGCTGTCAGCTACGGCGCCCACCCGCGCACCGGCCTTGCGGAAGTGAATTACCGCTATTGCGCGGATTCGGTCGCCGACCTGCAGGCATGGCTGAGAGCAAACGCCTGATCTGCGCCAGCGCCGAGCTGGCGGAAGGAGGGCGCGGTGTGCGCTTCGAGACCGGTTCCGGCGCGGATGCGGCGCCGGCCTTCGTCGTGCGTTTCCGGGGAGAGGCGCGTGCCTACCTCAATCGTTGCGGGCACACGCCCATGGAACTGGACTGGAAACCGGGTGAGTTCTTCGATGTCAGCGGGCTATACTTGATCTGCGCCACGCATGGCGCGCTCTTCGATCCCGCCACTGGCGCCTGCCTTGGCGGACGCTGCAACGGCCGCGGGCTGGATGCGTTGCGGATGGTCGAGGAAAATGGCGAAGTATTTCTGATTCAGGAAGGTGATTGACGTGGCGGAAGACGGCAACTGGGAACGCAAGGTACTGGAAAAGGTGGCGCTGGCCTCAGTCGCCGAGCAGCGGCGCACGCGGCGCTGGGGCATTTTCTTCAAACTGCTCGGCTTTGCGTACCTGACGGTCGTGCTGTTGACCTTGGTCGATTGGAACACCATGAGTCCTGAACAGCAGCAGCACCACGCCGCGCTGGTCGAACTGACCGGCGTGATCCAGGCCAAGGGCGACGCGAACGCCGACGACGTCGTCAGCGCACTGCAGGCCGCCTTCGACGACAAGGGCGCGGCCGGCGTGATCCTGCGCATCAACAGTCCCGGCGGCAGCCCGGTGCAGGCCGGCATCATCGCTGACGAGATCGGCCGCCTGCGCGCCAAGCACGCCGCCAAGCCGCTCTACGTCGTGGTCGAGGATGTCTGCGCGTCAGGCGGCTACTATGTCGCCGCGGCCGCCGACAAGATTTTTGTCGACAAGGCCAGCATCATCGGCTCGATCGGGGTGCTGATGGACGGCTTCGGCTTCACCGGCAGCATGGACAAGCTCGGCATCGAGCGGCGCCTGCTGACGGCCGGCGAGAACAAGGGCTTCCTCGATCCGTTCTCGCCGCAGAACGAACGCCACAAGACGCATGCCCAGGGCATGCTCGACGATATCCACCGGCAGTTCATCGACGTGGTGCGCAAGGGGCGCGGTACGCGACTGAAGGAAACGCCGGAGATGTTTTCCGGATTGATGTGGACGGGTGCCAGGAGCATCGAGCTGGGCCTGGCGGATGCGTACGGCACGGTGGACTCGGTCGCTCGCGACGTCATCAAGGCCGAAGAAATCCGCGACTACACAGTCAAGCCGAACTTCGCCGAGAAATTCGCGCGCCGGTTCGGTGCCGATGCGGCCGCCGGCCTGGCCAATGCCTTGACGCAGTTCAGCGTTCGCTGAGCAAAAGAAAGACCGTCGGACGCCGCGCAAAGTCGGCGTTGGCGGGACGGCACTTCCAGTCGGCGACGCGTCGTGTCGCGATGCTTTCGCCGGGCAGTGTCAGTTCGGTGGCGACGCACAGCCGCGTGTCCGGCTGGCAGGCCTTGAGCAGGGCTTCGAACAGCGCCTCGTTGCGGTAGGGCGTCTCGATGAACAGCTGGGTCTGCCGCTTCTGGCGCGATTCCTTCTCCAGTTCGATGATGCGCTTCGAACGCTCCGGTTCGCGCTGCGGCAGGTAGCCGTGGAAGGCAAAGCGCTGGCCGTCGAGCCCCGAGGCCATCAGCGCCAGCAGCAGTGAGGAGGGACCGACCAGCGGTTTGACCGGGATGCCGAGTTCATGGGCGCGGCGGACGAGCAGGGCGCCGGGATCGGCGACGCCGGGACAGCCGGCTTCCGACATCAGGCCGCCATCCTCGCCGGCCAGCAAGGGCGCCAGCAAGCGCTCGATATCCTGCGGTTTCAGCGCTTCCGGCAACTGTTCGATTGCCAGTTCGCGCAGCGGAACGGGATGGCCCAGCCATTTCAGCGAAGCGCGGGCCGTCTTGGCGTTCTCGACGATGAAGTGGCGCAAGCGACAGGCAGTGTCGCGGGTCGCAGTCGGCAGGACGGAGGGCCAGTCCGATTCGCCGAGCTGGGTCGGCAGAAGGTAGAGAGCCCCGCTCATGGTCGGTTCAGGGCAGCGGAATGCCCTCGGCGCGCAGCATCTCGGCCAACGCGATCAGCGGCAGGCCGACCAGCGCGGTCGGATCGTCGCTGCGCATCCACTCGAGCAGACTGATGCCAAGTCCTTCGGAGCGCGCGCTGCCGGAGCAGTTGAGCGCGTTTTCCTTGTCCATGTAACGCTCGATTTCGGCGTCGGACAGTTCTCGGAAACGGGCTTCGGTCGCCACGCCGCGCAGGTGGCGGCGCCCGCTCCGCGTGTTCAGCAGGCACAGGCCGGTATGGAACACGACGATCTTGCCCGACAGGCTGCGCAACTGGAGCCGGGCATTCTCGCGGTTGCCGGGCTTGCCGTAACGCTGGTTGCCGAAGTAGGCCACCTGGTCGGAGCCGATGATCAGGGCATCGGGGTATTTTTCGACCACCGCCGCAGCCTTGGCGACGGCCAGCCGCTCGGCGGTCGCGGCCGGGACCTCGCCGGACAGCGGCGTTTCGTCGGTTTCCGGCGCGCAGACCTCGAAGGGCAGCTGCAGCCGGCCTAGCAACTCGCGGCGATAGGGAGAGGTCGAAGCCAGAACGAGGCGTGGAATAATCATGGCAATAGATGGTTATGGGATGTTTTTTCAGGCTTTTTTCCCGAATAAACCTTTGACTGGAAAGGGCGGCGCATGATAACATCCGCGCCCTTTATGTCGTGCCGGGAAGATACTGACCTCGCCGGAGCGGTCATCGACAGCCTCAAGTTTGCGGCTGCCGGGGAGCGCATCACCGGGAAACTGCCCCTGAACAGCCTGCCGCGTCTCGCCGACGTGCTGGCGAGCCGGGAGGGCGCGCTGGATTGCGCGCTGACAGGATTCCGTGAAGCGGGCGAGGCAGGTGGGGGCGAGACCAGGTTGTGCCTGCATTTGCAAGTGAATGGTCGCCTGCGCCTGTATTGTCAGCGCTGCCTGGCCGAGGTTGGATTCGATTGCGCCATCGACAGCCGGCTGTTGCTGATTCCGCCGGATGCCGAGTGGCCGGAAGAGGATTTGGAGACCGACGACTACGATGCGATTCCCGCCAGCCGGGAGTTGTCTGTGTTGTCGTTGGTCGAGGATGAAGTGCTGCTGGCGTTGCCGCTCGTGCCACGCCATGCGGATTGCCTCCCGCCGGTTGGCGCGGAGGCGGCAGAAGAGAAAAGCGAGCCATCGCCGTTCGCGGTGCTGGCGGGTTTGAAGAAACATTGAATTGATCTAGGCAAGAAGGAGTCATCATGGCTGTCCAGCAAAACAAAAAGTCCCCGTCCAAGCGCGGCATGCATCGCGCCCACGATTTCCTCAGCGCCCCGCCGCTGGCCATCGAGCCGACCACGGGCGAGGTGCATCTGCGCCACCACATTTCCCCGTCCGGCGTCTATCGCGGCAAGAAGGTCATCAAGACCAAGGGTGAGTGATCCGGTTTCACCCGACACGGCCGGACGTGCGAACGTCCGGCCGTTTCATTATCACCCACCCCGCAAGCGCCGCTGCGCGTGACTGAATGACGATTACATTGGCAGTCGACTGCATGGGCGGCGACCATGGTCCGTCCGTGGTCGTGCCGGCGGTCTTCGAGTTCCTGCAGCACGACCGTGACTGCGCGGCGATTCTCGTCGGCCGCGCGGAGGAACTGCAGCCATTTCTGGTCATGGCCGATGCCGCGCTGGCCGGCCGCTTGGCGGTGCAGCACGCCAGCGAGGTGGTCGACATGCACGACCCGGTGGCGACCGCGCTGCGCCTCAAGAAGGACTCGTCGATGCGTGTCATGGCGAACCTCGTCAAGGAGGGCAGGGCCGACGGTGCGGTCTCGGCGGGCAACACCGGCGCGCTGATGGCGGTGTCGCGCTTCGTCCTCAAGACGCTGCCTGGCATCGACCGGCCGGCCATCGCCACGACGCTGCCGACCCTGCGCGGCCACACCTACGTCCTCGACCTCGGCGCCAACGTCGATTGCGCACCTGAGCATCTCTTGCAGTTCGGCATCATGGGGGCGATGCTCGCGTCCGCGCTCGAACACGATGCGCGTCCCAGCGTCGGCCTGCTGAACATCGGCGAGGAGGACATCAAGGGCAACGAGGTCGTCAAGCGCGCCGGCGAACTGCTCAAGGACAGCGGCCTCAACTTCATCGGCAACGTCGAGGGCGACGACATCTACAAGGGTACGGCGGACGTGGTCGTCTGCGACGGCTTCGTCGGCAACGTGGCTTTGAAGACCTCGGAAGGGCTGGCGCGCATGATCAGTACCTTCCTGCGCGAGGAGTTCGCACGCAATCCGCTGACCAAGCTGGCCGGCCTGTTTGCCCTGCCCGTGCTCAAGGCTTTCAAGGCGCGCGTCGATCCGCGCCGCTACAATGGCGCCAGTCTGCTCGGCCTGAAGGGCGTGGTGGTCAAGAGCCACGGTTCGGCGGATGTCTTCGCCTACCGCCACGCGCTCGAACAGGCGGCGGAAGCGGCGCGCCAGAACCTGCCCGAGAAGATCGCGGCGCGCATGGCGACCGTGCCTGCCGTCCAGTCAGAGCCGACTCTTTGCGATTGAAAAGGCAAGCGATGATCCATTCCCGCATCACCGGTACCGGCAGCTATCTCCCCGGCGATCCCGTCGATAACACCGCGCTGATCGCGGACAAGGGGCTCGATTCCTCGGACGAATGGATCGTCGAGCGTACCGGCATCCGCACGCGCCATCTGGCGCCGGCCGGAGTCGCCGCGAGCGACCTCGCGCTGGTGGCCTGCCGGCGTGCCCTCGAAGCTGCCGGCCGGCAGCCGAACGACATCGACCTGATCGTGCTGGCGACCTCGACGCCGGACTTCGTCTTCCCGAGCACCGCGACGATCCTGCAGGACAAGCTGGGCATCACCAACGGCGGCGCGGCTTTCGACCTGCAGGCGGTCTGCAGCGGTTTCATCTATGCGCTGGCGACCGCCGACAAGTTCATCCGTTCCGGCTCGCACAAACGTGCGCTGGTCGTCGGGTCGGAAGTGTTCTCGCGCATCCTCGACTGGCAGGATCGCGGTACCTGCGTGCTGTTCGGCGACGGCGCGGGCGCCATCGTGCTGGAAGCCTCCGAGACGCCGGGCATCCATGCAACCGCGCTGCATGCCGACGGACGGCATCGCGACATTCTTGCCGTGCCCGGCCACGTTTGCGGCGGCCAGCCGATCGGCGACCCCTTGCTGCGCATGGACGGCCAGGCGGTGTTCAAGTTCGCCGTCAAGGTACTCGCCGAGGTGGCCGAAGAGGTCATCGCGGCAGCCGGCATGACCAAGGAGCAGATTGACTGGCTGATCCCCCATCAAGCCAACATTCGCATCATGCAATCGACGGCCAAGAAATTGCATCTGCCGCCTGAAAAGGTCGTCGTCACCGTCGATCGCCATGGCAACACATCAGCGGCCTCGATTCCGCTGGCCTTCGACGAAGCGGTGCGGTCGGGCCAACTCCGCGCTGGCGAGACGGCACTGCTCGAGGGTGTCGGTGGCGGCTTCACCTGGGGCGCTGCCCTGGTCACTTTGTAAGGTATTCACCATGAAATTCGCATTCGTATTTCCGGGGCAAGGCTCGCAATCGCTGGGAATGATGTCTGCATATGGCGACAGCCCCGTCATCCGCGCTACCTTCGACGAGGCCTCCGCAGCGCTCGGTCGCGACCTCTGGCAACTGGTTAGCGCGGGGCCGGCCGAAGCCCTGTCGCAGACCGTGAATACCCAGCCCCTGATGCTGACCGCTGGCATCGCCGTCTGGCGCCTGTGGCAGGAAAAGCAGGGACCGCAGCCGGCGATGGTCGCCGGTCACAGCCTCGGCGAATATGCCGCCCTCGTCGCAGCCGGCGTGCTGGAACTGAAAGTCGCCGTGCCGCTGGTCGAGTTGCGCGCCAAGGCGATGCAGGACGCCGTGCCGGCCGGCGTCGGCGCGATGGCCGCGATACTCAACCTCGATGCCGAGAAAATCAAGGCCATCTGCGCCGAGCAGGCCCGGGGCGAGGTAGTGCAGGCGGTGAATTTCAACTCTCCTGAACAGACGGTGATCGCTGGCCACAAGGCGGCGGTTGAACGCGCGGCCGAGGCCTGCAAGGCGGCAGGCGCCAAGCGTGCCGTGATGCTGCCGGTCTCCGCGCCTTTCCACTCCGCGCTGATGCAGCCGGCGGCCGAGCGCCTGCAGGCGGCGCTGGTCGATCGCGAATTCAAGGCCCCGGCGATCCCGGTGGTCAACAACGTCGATGTCGCCGTCGTGAGCGACCCTGCGGGCATAAGGGCGGCGCTGGTGCGCCAGGCGGCGTCCCCGGTGCGCTGGGTCGAGACGATCCGGGCCATGCAGGCGGCGGGCATCACCCAGGTGTTCGAATGCGGTCCCGGCAAGGTGCTCGCCGGGCTGACCAAGCGCTGCGCCGACGGTCTGGCCGGCGGCGCGATGAACGACCTTGCCAGCGTCGAGTCGACATTGGCCCTCGTGAAAGGATAACCATGCAAGCAGATCTGAAAGGACAAATCGCTTTCGTCACCGGCGCCTCGCGCGGCATCGGCGCCGCCATCGTGCAGGCGCTGGGCCGGCGCGGCGCGACGATCATCGGCGCCGACATCAACGAAGCGGCTGCCGCCGAGATCCGGAAGGCGCTCGAAGCCGCCGGATTTCCCGGTCAGGGCGTGGTGCTCGACGTCACCGATGGGGCGGCCTGCGAAGCCGTGCTCGGCGAAGTCGAAAAGCGCTTCGGCGCGGTGACCATCCTCGTCAACAACGCCGGCATCACGCGCGACAACCTCGCGATGCGCATGAAGGACGACGAATGGGACGCCGTGATCGACACCAACCTCAAGTCGGTGTTCCGCCTCTCCCGCCTCGTGCTGCGCGGCATGATGAAGGCGCGCACCGGGCGCATCATCAACATTTCGTCCGTGGTCGCCGCCTCGGGCAACCCCGGCCAGATCAACTACGCCGCCTCGAAGGCCGGCGTCGCCGGCATGTCGCGCTCGCTGGCGCAGGAAGTCGGCAGCCGCAACATCACGGTCAACTGTATCGCCCCCGGCTTCATCGACACCGCGATGACCCGTGCGCTATCCGATGAGCAGCGCAACGCGCTGATCGGCAAGATTCCGCTCGGTCGTCTGGGCCAACCGGAGGACATCGCGAACGCCGTCGCCTTCCTGGCCGGGCCGGAAGCGGCCTATATCACCGGCACGATGCTGCACGTCAATGGCGGCATGTACATGGTTTGATGGTCGGGTTCGACTGTCACGGGAATCTGAAACCTTTTTGCTAAACTACGCGGGTTCAAAACACCCGCCTTCACAGGGAAGGAGCAATTTATATGGATAACATCGAACAGCGCGTCAAGAAAATCGTTGCCGAACAGCTCGGCGTTAACGAGGCCGACATCAAGACCGATTCGTCCTTCGTCGATGACTTGGGCGCCGATTCGCTCGACACGGTCGAACTGGTGATGGCCCTCGAAGAAGAATTCGAGTGCGAGATTCCGGACGAGGAGGCCGAGAAGATCACCACCGTCCAGCAGGCGATCGACTACGTCAACAACAATCTCAAGAAGTAATTCCAAGGGGCCAAAGGGTACGAGAGTGCCCTTCGTTTTTGCCCTTTGTTTCTTTTCCGCTTCCCCTAGGAGAGAGCCTTGTCGCGTCGCAGAGTCGTCGTGACCGGTCTGGGACTTGTCTCGCCGGTCGGCAATAACGTCGCCGATAGCTGGAACGCCATCCTTGCCGGTACCAACGGCATCGGCCCGATCACCCGCTTCGATGCATCCGCCCTCAAGGCGCGCATCGCCGGCGAGGTCAAGGGCTTCAATGTCGCCGACTATCTCTCGCCGAAGGAGGCGCGCCGCATGGATGTCTTCATCCACTACGGCATGGCGGCCGGCATCCAGGCTTTCCGCGAATCGGGGATCGTGGTGACCGAAGAGAACGCCCATCGCATCGGCGTGAATATCGGTTCCGGCATCGGCGGCCTGCCGATGATCGAGGAAACGCACAACGACTTCCTCGCCGGCGGCCCGCGCAAGATTTCCCCCTTCTTCATTCCCGGCACGATCATCAACATGATCTCCGGCAACCTGTCGATCATGCTGGGCCTCAAGGGGCCGAACATCGCCGTGGTGACCGCTTGCACGACCGGACTGCACGCCATCGGCACCAGCTTCCGCATGATCCAGTACGGCGATGCCGACGCGATGGTCTGCGGCGGCGCCGAGTCGACCGTCACGCCGCTGGCGGTCGGCGGTTTTGCCTCGGCCCAAGCATTGTCGACGCGCAACGACGACCCGGCGACGGCGAGCCGCCCGTGGGACAAGGGACGCGACGGCTTCGTGCTGGGCGAGGGCGCGGGCGTCATGGTGCTCGAGGAGTACGAGCACGCCAAGGCACGCGGTGCGCACATCTACTGCGAACTGGCCGGCTTCGGCATGAGCGGCGACGCCTATCACATGACGGCGCCGGACACCGACGGCCCGCGCCGCAGCATGGTGAATGCGCTCAAGGATGCCGGCATCAATGCCGATCAGGTGCAATACATCAATGCGCACGGCACCTCGACCCCGCTCGGTGACAAGAACGAGACCGAAGCGATCAAGCTGGCCTTCGGCGATGCCGCACGCAATCTAGTGGTGAATTCAACCAAGTCGATGACAGGCCACCTGCTCGGTGGCGCCGGCGGACTGGAGTCGGTGCTGACCGCGCTCGCCGTGCACCACCAGGTTTCGCCGCCGACCATCAACATCATTGAGCAGGATCCGGAGTGCGATCTCGACTACTGCGCCAATGCCGCGCGTGATCTGAATATCGAAGTGGCGATCAAGAACAACTTCGGCTTCGGCGGCACCAACGGCACGCTCGCCTTCAAGCGGGTGTAAGGCTCGGGCAGTGCCACTGCCCATCACCATTCCGATCAATCGACAGCAGCTGCTCGTGCAGTTGCTGTGTCGTGGCGATATCGACGCACTGACGCTGTGCCCGGATGGCCGTATGAAGATCCACCGGTGTGATGATTCGCGAGATGAGGCGCACGTCGAACCCGGAACGACGGTCTTCATCGGGCTCGTCATTCTGCGCCTCCGCATACGGGAACGCATTGAATCGCTCGTACTGCCGCAAGCGGCGACGGGCGCCGAGGCGCATCGCCGCCTCCGCGTGTGGCTGAAGTGGCGCGTTCCGAAAGACGAGTTCTAGGGGCGCGGCGTAAGCACGGTATTACGCGCCTTCGGCAGCAGGTCGGGATAGTCCCGGCTGAAGTGCAGGCCGCGGCTTTCCTTGCGTTTGAGTGCGCAGGCGACGATCAGATGCGCGGTCAACACCAGATTGCGCAATTCGATCAGGTTGTTGCTGACTCGGAAGCTCGCGTAGAACTCGTCGATTTCCTTTTCCAGCAAACGGATGCGGTGGCGGGCGCGTTCGAGCCGCTTGGTGGTGCGCACGATGCCGACATAGTCCCACATGAAGCGGCGCAACTCGTCCCAGTTGTGGGAAATGACGACTTCCTCGTCGGCATCGCTGACACGCGATTCGTCCCAGCGAGGCAGTTTCGGCGACCTGACCGGCTTCTGGGCGCGGATGTCGTTCGCGGCCGCTTCGCCATAGACGAGACATTCGAGCAGCGAGTTGCTCGCCAGCCGGTTGGCGCCATGCAGGCCGGTGCAGGAAGCCTCTCCCAGGGCATACAAGCCAGCCACGTCGGTGCGTGCGTCCAGATCGACGACGATGCCGCCGCAGGTGTAGTGGGCGGCCGGCACGACCGGAATCGGTTCCTTGGCGATATCGATGCCCAGTTCGAGGCAGCGGGCATAAATGTTCGGGAAATGTTCGCTCAGGAAGGCTTCGCCCTTGTGCGTCACGTCGAGGAAGACGCAATCGAGGCCGCGCTTCTTCATCTCGTAGTCGATGGCGCGGGCGACGATGTCGCGCGGCGCCAGTTCCAGCCGCGGATCGTGTGCGGTCATGAAGCGCTCGCCACCATATGCGTCGGGCAGGCGCAGGATGCCGCCTTCGCCGCGCATCGCTTCGGTGATCAGGAAGGACTTGGCGCGCGGGTGGAAGAGACAGGTCGGGTGGAACTGGATGAATTCCATGTTCGCCACACGGCAGCCGGCGCGCCAGGCCATGGCAATGCCGTCGCCGGTGGCGGTGTCGGGGTTGCTGGTGAACAGGTAGGACTTGCCGGCGCCGCCGCTGGCGATGACTGTGTTGGGCGCGGACAGGGTCAGTACCCGGTCGTGGTCGAGGTCGAGTACGTAGGCGCCCCAGCAGCGCTGGGTTTTCCGGCCGAGCTTGCTGCCGGTGATCAGGTCGATGGCAATGTGACGCTCCAGCACCGTGATGTTGGGGTGCTGGCGCACCTTGCGGCTCAGGGTCTGCTGGACCGAGGCGCCGGTCGCGTCGGCAACGTGGATGACGCGCCGGGTGCTGTGGCCGCCTTCGCGGGTCAGGTGATAGCCGCCTTCGTCACGGGTGAAGGGAACGCCCTGTGCGATCAGCCAGTCGATCGCGGCGCGGCCGTGTTCGACCACGAAGCGCGTGGCGACCGGGTCGCACAGACCGGCGCCGGCCACGAAAGTGTCCTGGATGTGCGACTCGACCGAATCGGTGCCGTCCAGCACGGCGGCAATGCCGCCCTGTGCGTAGTTGGTCGCCGTGTCGTCGATCAGCCGCTTGGTCACCATCGCGACGCGATGCGTGTCGGCGAGCCGCAAGGCGAGTGTCTGGCCGGCGAGGCCGCTACCGATCACGATGACGTCGAAAGTCTTCAGGAAGTCGTCTTTTGCCATGGTGCGGCTGACTATATCACGATGGTTATGGAACTATTCCCGCTCAGGCCGGTCAGTTGGCCAGCGACGGCATGGGGCGAAATGTGCAAAATGAGAAGGCGGCTATACTGATGCGCCAATATATTTCGACAAGAAAATCGCCACGTCATGGGAGAGCGCGAAGCCGACTTGCTGCTGGTCGAACGGGTCCAGTCCGGCGACCGGGAAGCCTTCGGCCTGCTGGTCGGCAAATACCAGCGCAAGCTGCTGCGGCTGGTGATGCGAATGGTGCGCGATCCGGCGGAAGCCGAGGACGTGACGCAGGAAGCCTTCATCAAGGCCTATCGGGCGCTGCCGAATTTTCGGGGCGACAGCGCGTTCTACACCTGGCTGTACCGGATCGGGGTGAATACCGCCAAGAACTGGCTGGTGGCGAACGGTCGGCGCATGCCGGTGATGAGCGAGATCGTCGATGACGAAACGGAGGGCATCGAAGAAAGTGTACTGTTGCGCGACGACGAAACGCCCGACCGCGTGCTCATGTCGCGCCAGATCGGAGAAACGGTGAATGCGGCCATGGAAGCCCTGCCCGAGGACTTACGCACGGCCATCGGCTTGCGCGAGATCGAAGGGCTGTCGTATGAGGAAATCGCCCAGGTGATGGATTGTCCGATCGGCACGGTGCGCTCGCGCATCTTCCGTGCGCGCGAAGCGATCGCAGCGCGCCTGAAGCCGCTGCTCGACGCCGCCCCGGATCGGCGCTGGTAGAAATGGTAGCTTTGGAGAATGCAATGAAAGCTGAACGATCGTCGGAAATTTCCGCCCTGTTCGACGGGGAACTGGAAGATCACGAGTTGCGCGCCGCGCTCAAGGCGAGCCTTGCGGATCAGGAGCGCTGGCGCGCGTACGGCCTGATCGGCGATGGACTCCGAGGCGAGAACGTCGATCTGCCGGACCTGACCGCCGGCGTCATGGCTCGCCTCGCCGAGGAGCCCGTCGTGCTGGCGCCACGCAATCTGAAGGCAAGGCCGCGTCATCATCCGCTGCTGGCGCTTGCCGCCTCCGTCGCCGGCGTGGCGGTCGTCGGCTGGGTTGCCCTCACTGGCGATCCGCAGGGGCAGGCAGCTTGGCAGCACCTGGCCATGACGCAAAAAGACCGGGCCGCAGCCGCGGCAAGTGCCGCCCCGCCAGCGCCGACTTTTTCTCAAGCGACTCAGGCTCCCATGGCAGCCGATTTGAGCGAATACCTGCTGGCGCATCATGCCCAGGCAGCCACGATCCGGCTGGGCGACAGCACCAAGCAAATCCGGACCGTCGCGCTGGAACACATCCGCCCATGAGATCGGTGGTGCTGACCTGGTTCTGGCTGGCGGCGGGTTTCGTCAGCCCTCTGGCCTGGGCGCAGACTGCGCCGCTGCAGAGCGAAGGAGTGCAGTGGCTGCAGCGCGTTGCCGCCGCGGCAAATAAGCTCAATTACAGCGGAACCTTCGTGTACCGCAATGGCAGCCGCAGCGAAACCTCGCGCATCGCACACCTGGCCAGCAACGGCAATCAGATGGAAAAGCTCGAGGTGCTCGATGGCAGCCCGCGCGAATTCTTCCGGTTCAACGACGAGATCAGCTGCTACCTGCCCGAAAGCCGGCTGGTGATCATAGAACAGCGCAGCGTGCGGCGCGGCTTTCCGGCCTTGCTGCCGGCCAGCCTGGCCGGCCTGGGCGAGCTTTACCAGATCAGCAAGGGCAGTACTGCGCGCATCGCCGGCTTCGACAGCCAGATCATCCGTCTCGAACCGCGCGATGGCTGGCGCCATGGGCATCAGCTCTGGGTGGATATCGGCTCGGGTCTGCTGCTCAAGGCGGAGATCTTCAACGAGCGTGGCGAAGCGCTGGAATCCATGGCCTTTACCGATCTGCGCATTGGCGAGCCGATCCGGCCGGAAGCCCTGAAGCCCAGTTACGCGGCGCTTGCCAAGGATGGCTGGCAGGTCCGGCAGGCCAAATTGCGCGATTTGCGCGAAGATGCGCCGTGGGTTTTCCGCGTCGATTTGCCGGGTTTCCGGAAACAGACGGCGCTGCGGCGCAGCATGGGAAAGGATGCCGCCGATCTCAACATGCTGCATTGGGTTTTCTCGGATGGACTGGTCGCCCTGTCGGTGTTCATTTCCCCCTTGCGCCCGCAGGACGGCAGCGGCGAGGAAAGCTTTCACTCCATGGGGGCGCTCGGCGTGGTGAAGCGCGTCGTCGACGGCCATCAGCTGGTCGTCATGGGGGACTTGCCACTGCCCGCGATCAGGCGCTTTGCCGAGGGTATCGGCATGCGCGGAAAATGAACGAAACAGAAGGGACGGTCCTGCGCCTCGATGGCGCGCATGCCTGGGTGCAGGCGGCGGGCCCGGAGCCCGCCTGCGGCAGTTGCGCGCAGCAGGGGAACTGCCGCACTGCCGGAATGGGCGGCATTCTCGACGAAGCGGGCGGGAAACCGCGCAAGCCCATGCTGTTGCGCTTGCCAAACACGATCCACGCCCGTCCGGGCGACGCGGTGGTGGTCCTGGCCGCCGACGGCATGGTGTTCCGCGCCGTTTGGCGCGCCTACGGGATGCCCCTGTTCCTGGCGCTCGGGGGAGCCTTGCTGGCCGCTGCACTGGCCGACAACGAGTTGCTCGTGCTTGCCGGGATGCTGCTCGGCCTGCTGGGCGGCTTCCTGCTGATGCACCTGCAAGGGCTTGATTCAGCGCGGTCGGAACCTATTTTGTCGATGCGTTTCAAACAATCATCCGTAATTTCCGTCAAGGATCGCTCAACATGCTGAAGAACTGGTTGCTGGCCATCTGGCTGGGTTTGTTTTCGCTTCTGGCGCAGGCGCAATCCCGCGAACTGCCGGACTTCGCCGATCTTGCCGAAAAGCAGGGCATCGCGGTCGTCAACATCAGCGCGACCCAGGTCGTGCGCGGCCACCCGCGCATCGGTGGCCTGCCGTTCGACGAGGACGATCCGGCCTATGAATTCTTCCGCCGTTTCGCGCCACGCCAGTTTCCCGGCATTCCGAACATGCCGCGCGAATTCGAGAACAAGTCGCTTGGCTCCGGCTTCATCGTCAGCTCCGATGGCTACATCCTGACCAACGCGCATGTCGTCGACGCAGCCGACGAGGTCATCGTCAAGCTGTCCGACAAGCGCGAATTCAAGGCGAAAGTGATCGGCACCGACAAGCGCACCGACGTCGCCCTGATCAAGATCGAGGCGAGCGGCCTGCCGAGCGTCCGGCTGGGCGATCCCGGAAAGCTGCGCGTCGGCGAATGGGTCGTGGCGATCGGCTCGCCCTTCGGTTTCGAAAGCACCGTGACAGCGGGTATCGTCAGCGCGAAGGGACGTTCGCTGCCGCAGGAAAACTTCGTGCCCTTCATCCAGACGGACGTGGCCATCAATCCCGGCAATTCCGGCGGCCCATTGTTCAACATGAAAGGCGAGGTGGTCGGCATCAATTCGCAGATCTACAGCCGCTCGGGCGGATATCAGGGGATTGCCTTCGCCATTCCGATCGACGTCGCGATGGAAGTGCAATCCCAGTTGCGCGCCTCGGGCAAGGTGCAGCGCGGCCGCATCGGCGTCGCCATCCAGGAAATCACCAAGGAACTGGCCGACTCCTTCGGCTTGAGCAAGCCCCAAGGCGCGCTGGTCGCTTCCGTGGAAAAGGGCAGTCCGGCCGACAAGGCGGGCCTCGAAGTAGGCGACGTGATCCTCCGCTTCAACGACAAGCCGGTGACACAGTCTTCGGACCTGCCGCGCCTGGTGGGCAACACCCGGCCGGGGACGAAGGCGACGCTGCAGGTTTGGCGCAATGGCACGGGCCGGGAGATGGCGGTCACGGTCGGGGAAATGCCCGATGAACTGGCTTCCAGCCGCAATCAGCGCCGCGGCAAGCCTGCCGAGGCCGTGCCGGCCAACCGTCTCGGCCTGGTGCTGTCCGAACCGACGGCCGAACAGAAGCGTCAGCTGGGGATTCGCAACGGCCTGGTCGTCGAGGAAGTGCGCAACGGTTCGCGCAACGACCTGCGGCAGGGCGACGTTATCCTCGCCCTGATCCAGAAAGGCGTGCAGACCGAGGTGAAGACCGTGGAGCAGTTCAACAGCCTGCTGGCGAAAACCGAGAAGGATGCCAATGTGACCCTGCTGGTCAAGCGCGGCGACAGCCAGACCTTCGTGACGATCAAGGGGATGCAGGATAAGTAAGCCGGTCCTGACCCTCTACGGACGGACTTGCTGTCATCTCTGCGAGGACATGCTCGCCGCGCTGGAAACACTGCGCGGCGAGTTCGACTTTGCCGTCGAGGTGGTCGATATCGATGCCTGCCCCGGGAAGCTGGAGCAATACGACCAGCTCGTTCCGGTGCTTGCTTGCGCGGATAGGGAAATCTGCCATTACTTCCTCGATCCGGCAAAAGTGCGTGAGGTTTTGGCCGGCTTTCGATAAAATCCGTCTCTCGCTTTTTCGAGGCGCTTTTGAGCGCCTTTATTTTTCGTGCGGCACATCAGAAACTTTTCCATCATCGCGCATATCGACCACGGCAAATCGACGCTGGCCGATCGCATCATCCAGCGCTGCGGCGGCCTGTCGGATCGGGAAATGTCCGAGCAGGTGCTCGATTCGATGGACATCGAGCGCGAGCGCGGCATCACCATCAAGGCCCAGACGGCCGCGCTCTGGTACCAGGCCCGCGATGGCCAGAAATACAACCTGAACCTGATCGACACCCCGGGCCACGTTGACTTTTCCTACGAGGTGTCGCGCAGCCTGTCGGCCTGCGAAGGCGCACTGCTGGTCGTCGATGCCTCGCAGGGCGTCGAGGCACAGACGGTGGCGAACTGCTACACGGCGATCGAGCTGGGCGTCGAGGTCGTGCCGGTCCTCAACAAGATGGACCTGCCGCAGGCGAATCCGGACGGCGCGCGCGAGGAGATCGAGGAGGTCATCGGCATCGATGCCACCGACGCGATTCCCTGCTCGGCCAAGACCGGGATGGGCGTGGACGACATCCTCGAAGCCGTGATCGCGCGGGTGCCGGCGCCGAGGGGTGATCCGGATGCGCCGCTGAAGGCGCTGATCATCGACTCGTGGTTCGACAACTATGTCGGCGTGGTGATGCTGGTGCGCGTCGTGGACGGTTCCCTGAAGGCCAAGGACAAGATCCGGCTGATGTCGACGGGCGCCGTGCACCTGTGCGAGCAGGTCGGCGTGTTTTCGCCCAAGTCGCAGCCCAAGGAATGCCTGTCTGCCGGCGAGGTCGGCTTCATCATCTCCGGCATCAAGGAACTCAAGGCCGCAAAAGTCGGCGATACCGTGACGGCAGTAGATCGTCCGGCAACCGTTGCGCTGCCTGGTTTCAAGGAAATCAAGCCGCAGGTGTTCGCCGGGCTGTATCCGGTCGAGGCGAACCAGTACGACCAGTTGCGCGAATCGTTGGAAAAGCTGCAGCTCAACGATGCCTCGCTCCATTACGAGCCGGAAGTCTCGCAGGCGCTCGGCTTCGGCTTCCGCTGCGGCTTCCTCGGCCTGCTGCACATGGAAATCGTGCAGGAACGGCTGGAGCGCGAGTTCGACCAGGACCTGATCACCACCGCCCCGACGGTGGTCTATCAGGTCAAGCTGCGCGACGGCACGGAAATCCTGGTCGAGAATCCCTCGAAGCTCCCGGATACGCAGAAAATCGAGGAGATCCGCGAGCCGATCATCACGACCGCGATTTTCGTGCCGCAGGACTACCTGGGCGCGGTGATCACCCTGTGCGAGTCGAAGCGCGGTTCGCAAGTCGACATGCGCTACCACGGCCGGCAAGTCCACGTGACCTACGAGATGCCGCTGGCCGAGGTGGTGTTCGACTTTTTCGACAAACTCAAGTCCGTTTCGCGCGGCTATGCCTCGCTCGATTACGAGTTCAAGGAATATCGTGCTGCCGATGTCATCAAGCTCGATATTTTGATCAATAGCGAGAAGGTCGATGCGCTGTCCGTGATCGTGCATCGCGCCAACGCCAACTATCGCGGCCGCGAACTGGCCGCCAAGATGCGCGGGCTGATACCGCGCCAGATGTACGACGTGGCGATCCAGGCGGCGATCGGCTCGACCATCGTCGCGCGCGAGAACGTCAAGGCGATGCGCAAGGACGTGCTGGCCAAGTGCTACGGCGGCGACATCACGCGCAAGAAGAAGCTGCTCGAAAAACAGAAGGCCGGCAAGAAGCGCATGAAGCAGGTCGGCAGCGTGGAAATACCCCAGGAAGCCTTCCTCGCCGTATTGCGCGTGGGTGACAAATAATCATGAACTTTGCCCTGATTCTCTTCATTTTGCTGGTCGTCAGCGCCGTACTCTGGGTGGCGGATCATTTCTACTTCCGCAAGCGCCGTGCCCCGGATGCCAGGGAACCGGCCTGGGTCGAGTACGGTGCCAGCTTCTTTCCGGTCATCCTGATCGTGTTCCTGCTGCGCTCCTTCCTCGTCGAACCCTTCAAGATTCCCTCCGGCTCGATGATCCCGACGCTGCTGGTCGGCGACTTCATCGCCGTGAACAAATATACCTACGGCATCCGGTTGCCGGTGATCAACAAGAAAGTCGTCGAGCTGAACAGCCCGGAACGCGGCGACGTCGTGGTGTTCCGCTACCCGCCCGATCCCTCGCTCGACTACATCAAGCGCGTGGTCGGCCTGCCGGGCGATCGCGTTGCCTATCTGAACAAGCGCCTGACCATCAACGGCCAGCCGGTCGACATCCGCAAAACGGGCGATTATTTCGACGCCGAGCGGCTGTTCTACACGCCGAGCTACGAAGAAAAGCTCGGCGACCGGGACCACATGCTCCTGATCGAGGACGATGCGCCGGCCTATGTCCCGCATGTGATGCAGTTTCCGCAGCGTGACAAATGCCACTACAATACCGAAGGCGTCGTTTGCGAGGTGCCGGCGGGACATTACTTCGTCATGGGCGACAACCGCGACAACTCGCAGGACAGCCGGGTCTGGGGTTTCGTTCCCGACGAGAACCTGGTCGGCAAGGCGTTCTACATCTGGTTCAATTTCGGCGACTTGAAGCGCATCGGCGGTTTCCGTTAGCGAGGTGCATGGGATGAAGGCAAGACAGCGTGGCGTAACCCTTTCCGGTCTGCTGGCCGGAGCCTTCGTGGTGGCGGTTGTTGCCCTCCTGGGCATGAAGGTCTTCCCCGAATACATGGAACATCGTGCGATCGCCAGCGCGGTCCTGAAGGTCGCAGCGGGCGCCGCGCCGGAATCTTCCGTCAGGCAGGTCCGCGAAGCCTTCGACCGCCAGGCCAACGTCGACTACATCTCGGCCATCACCGGCGCCGACCTCGAGGTCACCAAGGAGGGCGGCGCGATCGTGGTGGCCTACTCCTACGAAAAACGCATCCCCCTGTTCGCGAATGTCAGCCTGATTCTCGACTTCACGGGATCCTCCAGGGATTGATTTTGTCCTCGCGGCTGGAGAAGGCGCTCGCGTACAGCTTCAGGCAGCCTGAACTGCTGCGGCAGGCGCTGACGCATCGCAGCCACTCATCCCCGCACAACGAACGGCTCGAGTTTCTCGGCGACAGCGTGCTGAACTGCACCGTCGCGACACTGCTGTTCCAGCAGTTTCCCAACCTCAAGGAAGGCGAGCTTTCGCGCCTGCGCGCCAACCTGGTGCGCCAGGAAGCCCTGGCCGAAATCGCCGCCGAGCTTGGCTTGGGCGATGCCCTGCGCCTCGGCGAGGGCGAACTGAAAAGCGGCGGATTCCGGCGTCCGTCGATCCTCGCCGATGCGCTGGAAGCCATCTTGGGAGCAGTCTATCTGGATGCCGGTTTCGAGGCCGCGCGAACCGCCATCGAACGGCTCTACCAGTCCCGCATCGAGCTGATCGACCCGCGCCATACCGGCAAGGATGCCAAGACCGCCCTGCAGGAATGGCTGCAGGGCCGCCGCCTCCCGCTGCCGCATTACGAATTGATGGAGACGCTTGGCGAAGCCCATGCGCAGGAATTCGTCGTCCATTGCAGCATTCCGGCCATCGACCTGCAGGTGACGGGCCGGGGCGGCAGTCGTCGTGCCGCCGAGCAGGAAGCAGCGCAATCCGCCTTGGCAAGGTTGTCCAGTTCATGACCAGGTCTTCAGAATTCCGCGCCGGTTATCTGGCCATCGTCGGCTGCCCGAACGTCGGCAAGTCGACGCTGATGAACCGCCTGATTGGCGCGAAGCTCAGCATCACATCGAGCAAGGCGCAGACGACGCGGCATCGCATCCACGGCATCCTGACGACCGATGACTGCCAGTATGTCTTCGTCGATACGCCGGGCGTCCAGATGCAGCACCGCACGGCGCTCAACCGCGCGATGAACCGCACGGTCAATTCCGCACTGGCCGAAGTCGATGTGATCCTGTTCGTCATCGATGCCAAGCGCTGGCGCAGCGAGGATCGCGAAGTTCTGGCGCGGTTGCCGAGCGACCGACCGATCGTGCTGGTGATCAACAAGGTCGACCGCCTGACCGACAAGAATGCCTTGCTGCCGCTCATGGCTGCGATCGCGAACGAGCATGCCTTCGCCGACATCGTGCCGGTCAGCGCCGAAAAGGGCGAAAACCTCGATACCCTGCTCAAGGTGGCCGGGAAATATCTGCCCGAGGCGCCGCCGATCTTCGAGCCGGACGAGCTGACCGATCGTTCCGAACGCTTCCTCGCCGCCGAACTGCTGCGCGAAAAGCTGTTCCGCAATCTCGGCGAGGAACTGCCCTACGGCATCGCCGTCGAGATCGAGAAATACGAAGAAGTGGAGGGCGTGCGGCGCATCCATGCGGCGGTGATCGTCGACCGGGACGCACACAAGGCCATCGTCATCGGCAAGGGCGGCGAACGCCTGAAGCGGGTGGTGAGCGACGCGCGCAAGGACATGGAAAAACTCTTCGGCGGCAAGGTCTGGCTGGAAACCTGGGTCAAGGTGAAAAGCGGCTGGGCCGACGACGAGCGTGCACTGAAATCCCTGGGTTACGAGTGAGCCGGCATCAGCGCATCGACGGGGCGGCGGCCTACCTGCTGCATGCCTATCCCTACAGCGAAACCAGCCTGATCCTCGAAGTCTTCGCGCGCGAACATGGCCGGCTGGCCGTGCTGGCGCGCGGCGCGCGGCGGCCGCGGTCGGCGCTGCGCGGCGTCCTGCATGCCTTCCAGCCGCTCGAACTGGGCTGGTTCGGCGGCGGCGAGGTCAAGACGCTGGCGAAGGCTGAATGGCTGGGCGGCATTTCATTGCTCCGTGGCGAGGGCCTGCTGCTCGGCTATTACCTGAACGAACTGCTGCTCAAACTGCTGCCGCGCGAGGATGCGCATGCCGTGCTGTTCGATGCCTATGCCAGCGCGCTGGCAGCCCTGTCGCGCGGCGCGACCGAGACTGCCGAACTGCGCCGCTTCGAGAAGACGCTCCTGCGCGAACTGGGCTACGGACTGGTGCTCGAGCGCGATGCGCAGGGCCTGCCGGTCGAAGCCGGGCGCAGCTACCGTTACCAGGTCGAACGTGGCGCGGTCGCTGCCGACACAACCGAATCCGGGCAGGCGGTCAGCGGCAAGACCTTGCTCGACCTGGCGGGGGATAATTACGCCGATGCGCGCAGCCTGGCCGAAGGCAAGCAGCTGATGCGCTACCTTCTGAACCATTACCTCGCGGGCCAGCCCTTGCAGACCCGCCGGGTGTTCATCGAACTACAAGATGTCTGAGTGGAGCAATTGATAATGATCTATCTGGGAGTGAATATCGACCACGTGGCGACGCTGCGCCAGGCGCGCCGCACCTACGAACCCGACCCGCTCTGGGCGGCCGCCGAGGCGCATCTCGGCGGCGCGGACGCAATCACCGTGCATCTGCGCGAGGACCGCCGCCACATCGTCGACCGCGACGTCGAGCTGCTGCGGCAGAGCGTGCAGACCAAGCTGAACCTCGAAATGGGCGCCACCGACGAGATGGTCGGCATCGCCTGCCGCATCAAGCCCGAGATGGCGACGCTGGTGCCGGAAGGCCGCCACGAGGTGACCACCGAAGGCGGCCTCGACGTGGCCGGGCAGGAAGCGCGCCTGAAGGAAAACATCGCCCGCATGCGGGACGCCGGCATCTACGTCAGCCTGTTCATCGACGCCGATCCGCGCCAGATCGAGGCCGCCGCGCGCGTCGGCGCGCAGGCCTGCGAGATCCACACCGGCCCTTACGCCCATGCCTTCCACGAGCACGGCCGCGACATCGAAAGCGCCGCCGCGCAGGCCGAGCTCGCGAAAGTCGGCGCTGGCGGGACGGCAATCCGCCAGCTCGGCATGCGCTTCAACGCCGGCCACGCGCTCAACTACGTCAATGTGCAGCCGATCGCGGCCCTGCCGGGCGTCTGCGAGCTGCACATCGGCCACGCCATCGTCAGCCGCGCCATCTTCGTCGGCCTGCGTGAAGCGGTGCGCGAGATGAAGGCGCTGATCCGCGAGGTTGCCTAGCCTTGATTCACGGCATCGGCACCGATCTCGTCGTCATCGCGCGCATGCACGAGTTCTGGCAGCGCCACGGCGAACGCGCGCTGGAGAAGCTGCTGGCGCCCGCAGAGCGCGAAGACTGCCGCACGAGCAGCGACCCCGGCCGTTTCCTGGCAAAAAGATTTGCCGCCAAGGAGGCGCTCGGCAAGGCGCTCGGTACCGGCATCCGCGCGCCCGTGCTGCTGCCGGCGATTGCGGTGACTCACGACGAACTCGGCAAGCCGTCGTTCGACTTCGGCCCGGAACTCGCCGACTGGATCGGGCGACGCGGGCTGACCTGCCATCTGTCGCTGAGCGACGAAAAGGATCACGCGCTGGCCTTTGTCGTCGTGGAGGGATCATGAGTTACGGCCCGCTGATGATCGACGTCGCCGGCACGGTGATGACCGCCGCCGAGCGCGCACGCCTGCGGCATCCGCTGGTCGGCGGCGTGATCCTGTTCGGGCGCAACTATGCCGATCGGGCACAACTGGCCGCGCTGTGTGCTGACATCCACGCCGCGCGCACACCGCGACTGCTGATCGCCATCGACCACGAAGGCGGCCGCGTGCAGCGCTGCCGGGCGGGGTTCACGCGTGTCCCGGCGATGCGCCGGCTGGGCGAGTGGTGGGATCGCGCGCCGGCCGCCGCAACCGCCGCCGCGCGCGCCATCGGCTTCACGCTCGCCGCCGAACTGCGCGCCTGCGGCGTCGACCTGTCCTTCACGCCGGTGCTCGATCTCGACTACGGCGTCAGCAGCGTGATCGGCGACCGGGCCTTCCACCGCGATCCGCAGGCCGTCGTTCAACTTGCCGGGGCGCTGATCGACGGCTTGCACGCCGCCGGCATGGCCTGCTGCGGCAAGCATTTCCCCGGACATGGCCACGTCGCCGCCGACTCGCACCTGGCGATCCCGGTCGACGAACGCAACCTCGCTGCAATGGCCGATGACCTGCTGCCTTATCGGAAGCTGAAGCTCGATGCGGTGATGCCCGCGCATGTGATCTTTCCGCAGGTCGACAGCCGGCCGGCGGGCTTCTCGCCGGTCTGGATCGACAGGCTGCGCCACGAATTCGGCCACGCCGGCGTGATCTTCAGCGACGACCTTTCGATGGAGGGCGCCAGCGTCGCGGGCGACATCGTCGGCCGCGCGCAGGCGGCCTGGGACGCCGGCTGCGACATGCTGCCAGTGTGCAACAAGCCGGAAACGGTGGTGGAGTTATTGGAGAACTGGAAGCCGGAACAGCTTCCTGAGCGCAGCGACCGCGTCGCGGCGCTGCTGCCGGCGCAAGCCGCGCCGGCTTTCGCGGAACTCGACCGGCTGTGCGCCGCCGGTCGGGCCGCTTGTCAGACGCTGCTTACTTGACGCGGTTCTTGTACTCGCCGGTGCGGGTATCGATTTCGATCTTGTCGCCGGTGACGACGAAGATCGGCACCATCACTTCCATGCCGCTCGGCTTGATCCTGGCGGGCTTGAGCACCTTGCCCGAGGTGTCGCCCTTGACGGCCGGCTCGGTGTATTCCACCTCGCGCACGACGCTGTTGGGCATTTCGACCGAAATCGCCTTGCCGTCGTAGAACACGACTTCCACCTGCATGCCGTCCTCGATGTAGGGGATGGCGTCGGCCATGTTCTCGGCCTCGACTTCGTACTGGTGATATTCGTCGTCCATGAAGACGTACATCGGATCGGCGAAGTAGGAATAGGTGCATTCCTTGCGCTCGGGGATGACCTGCTCGAACTTGTCGTCGGCCTTGTAGATGGCTTCGGAGGGGTTGCCGGTGAGCAGATTCTTGAACTTGAACTTGACGACGGCGGCGCTGCGGCCGCCCTTGTTGTATTCGGCTTTCTGGACGACGAGCGGATCGTTGCCGACCATGACGACGTTGCCGGCGCGGAGTTCCTGAGCGGTTTTCATAGCAGGTGCCTGATGGGGAAAATAAAAGGCGCGGATTATAGCTTTTCCCGGCAGAACCTGACCAGATTTGTCGCCAGGTCGCCGTGGGCGGCGATCTGCCGGGCCCAGCCGGGCGCGGCGGCGGTCAGCGCGGGCAATTGCGCGGCGAACTCGGGCCAGTTCAGGGTGCCGTTGCCGTTCCAGGCCAGAAAAAAGCGCCGCAGTGCCGTCTCGTCGGGGCTGACTTTTGCGTAGAGTCCCAGAAACGCGTCCAGTTTGGCGAAGTGGGCGTCCTCCGCCTGCGGATAAGCCTGCCAGACGAAGGGCCGTCCGGCCCACTGGGCGCGCACGAAGGAATCCTCGCCGCGCACGAAATTCAGGTGGCAGCGGGCGAGCAGGGCGTCGTAGCCGGTCTGGGGCAGGAAGGGCAGGGCATGCAGCGTCAGATGGCCGCGCCGTACCGTGGCGCCTGCCGCAAAGTCCGTGCCGAGCCACGCTGCCACCTGCCGCCCCGGCAGGCCGGCGCAGACATGGCAGGTGATCGGCCGGCCGCCGTCGCGCCACGCCGCGAGCAGCGCGGGCAGTTGCGGGTTGGCGTAACAGAACAGCGAAATCTCGATCGGACCAGTAAAAATCGGCGCTGGCAGGACGGCAAGGTCCCGCTCCCGGATCAGTCCGCCCGTGCCGGGCACGAAGCCGGGAAAGAAGAAATATTTCGCCAGCGGTGGATGGGGCGAGGGCAGGCCGTGGCAGCCGGGCACCCAGTCTTCGGCCGACAGGTATTCGAGGTTGAGCCAGACCGGCGGGCGCGGCCGGACCCGCATCGCCGCGACGTAGGCCGGCGGCAGTTCGCAGGCGAAGGCCTCGATCACCACATCGGCCGGCGCGATACCGCCGAAATCGCCTGCCCAGCGGCGCACTTCGACAACCGCCTGGTCGGGCGCCATCAGGGCGACCGGCTCCGGATCGTCGATCCACAGCCGCACGCGCCAGCCATGCTCGGCCGCCAGCTGCCGCGCCAGCCGCCAGCAGACCCCCGCATCGCCGAGGTTGTCGATGACGGCGCAGAAAATGTCGCAGGCAAGTCCGGGCTGGATCAAGGGCTCAGAGGTCGGCGAGCAGTTCGCTTGACGACACGACCTTCGCGAACAGGCCATTGAGCGCGGCAAGATAGGCGGCCTGGACCTGCTCGGCCGCAACCTCGACGCCATTGAACGACAGCGCGCGGGTGGCGCAGGCGTCGTGGCAGAGCACGCAGGAAAACCCCAGTTCGGCCGCGGCGCGCGTGGTGCTGTCGATGCACATGTGCGTCATCATCCCGGCGATGGCGAGCCGGGCAATGCCTGCCGTGCGCAGGTGCTCCAGCAGGGGCGTTTCGCGGAAGCTGTTGGGAAAATGCTTCTGGAACACGGGCTCGCCGGGAAGCGGCGCAACCGCGGGATGGATTTCAGCGCCGGGCGTATCGCGCAGGAAGAACGTCGCCCCCGGCCGAGTGGCGATGTGCTGGACATGGATCACGGGCCGGGCCTGCCCGCGAAACGCCGCGAGCAAGGCCGCAGCCTGCGTTGCCGCTGCGGTGGCGCCGACGACCTCCATGGCGCCGCCGGGAAAGTAGTCGTTCTGGATATCGACGAGAAGAAGGGCGAGAGACATGGGGACCTCGACGTGGGAAGCCAGGGGTTATTCAACCGGACGCCTCATGACGAAAAACGCGTAGCCATAATAATCCGAGTATTCCCGGTAAAGCCCGATCTCGTGTCGGGCTTCTTCTATCACCTCGAGGCCTTGCGGAATACCCGCCCATTCCTTCGACTTCCCGGCCAGGAGGATTTCCATCGGGTCGTAGTAGTCGGTGGTCCACGTATTCCGGGGAAGAACGAAATGACCTTCCCGTCGATATCCCAGGCGCTCGATCACCGCGAGCTTGTTCTCGATGGTGTCGATCTCCGGATACTGCCTCCAGAACTCGACCACAGGCGCAGGCGGGGCAGGCTTCAACCAAACCGCCTCGCTGACGGCGACATGCCCACCCGGGCGGACAAAGCTCCTGATTTTCTCGAGGCCATTTTCGAAGCCCAGGTTGTAGAGCGCGCCTTCCGACCAGATCACGTCGAAGCTGGCAGGCGGAAAATCCATCTGCCGCATGTCCTGCTCGAGAACTTCCAGGCGCTCCGCAACACCCGCCTGCGCGGCGTTGGACCTCGTTCTCTCGATCATCAGCGGCAGGAAGTCGAGCGCCACCACTGTTCCGCCGGATATCTTCAGCAGGTCAACCGTTTGCACCCCAGGCCCGCACCCGATGTCGAGAATGCGCGGGGACTTCGGCACGCCGGTCATCAATTCATAGGCCCGCCGGGTGCATTCGTGTGAACCGGGGCCGGCGCGAGGCAAGCTTCCGAAGATTGCGAGAAAGTATTCCATGCCTTCCACTTCAGCCACCTCGGTCAATGCCGGCTACAGCCGAAATACCGAACCGACACGCTTGCAGCCGAGCTTCTCGTAATACAGGTCTTCATCAGAAAGAACATAAACGTCTTGATTCGGGTGCTCTTGCTGGATCCTTTTCAGTAGTTCTGTTCCGTAACCATTATTTCTGTAGCTTGGCGAAATATAGAGTTCGCTTACGTAAATGCCGAATTCATCAACTAAGGCGCGGAGATACCCACAAATCTTGCTTTCGACTTTATAAACATAAGTTTCACTGCTTAGTAATGACTTCTTGAACCCACTTATGGAGTCCGGGCCGGTAAATGAGTTCCAATCTGGCTCAGACTTTAAGAGTGCGATCAACTCCGATTCGTGTGGTTTGTCGTACCTGAAGATGCTGCTCATCTGCGCTTCCTCTACCATGGCTGACGCCATAGCTCAGGGGTGCGAGCATAGCGAGCGTCCCACTGGGGTGATGGGTTATGCGGCGCGTTCAAGTGGAACCTCCCAGCCAGGAAATACGAGCACGGCAGGATGGCAATTGAGGGCACGGGCAAGAACCTTTGCGCGTTCGACACCCAGATTCACGCGACCATTCTCGATGGCGGAAATGGTAGCTTGAGGAATGCCCGTGAGTTCGGACAGTTGGCTTTGGCTCAATTCCTGGAGTTCGCGCAGGATACGGACGGACTCGCCCACCGAGACCTCAACTCGCTTTTTCGCGGGACGAAATTCTTTCATTTCATGGCCTCCTGTAGTCGTGAGCGGTGACATGTACAACTTGAATCTGCAACACATTGGCGACAACCCGATAAATCACCCGCCATTGAAGCCCGAGCCGGGATGAGCGATGGCCCTTCCAGTCACCAGATAGGGATTCGTCGTGAAACACCTTGATGGCCCGCAAGCCTTGCGGCCCGGAAAGCCTGGCAATGTCTTTCCATTTTTCGTAACGTTTCAGAACCACAACCGGAACTGAGCCGGAAAGCTGCTTGTCGACGCGACGGTGTTCTTCAATCTGCCACATGCCACATTATGTATATACCAATAATGGTATGTCAAGGGCGGCATGGTCTTTCGACGCATAACGTCTGAATTCACCGGCCTGCGCGGCTTTTCGCGCAGGTCCGGTGGAATGATTTGTTAGCCCCCAAGGTGCACACGAAAATCGGGATAGAACGTCGTTATCGGATTGTCGACCGAGTCTGGGTCTTCAAGTGCCCGCCGCACTTGGCTTCCGACCTCGGCGCGGTATGTGTCGATCTTGGGAACAAGTGCATAGATGTCGGAAGTGTCGATCTTGATCGTACGTACCTGATTCAGGTCAAACGGTACTCTGTCGCACGCGCGGATTAATTGAACAACCGGTAGCCTAGCTGCGTGGCGGATTGCAAGTTCATAAAAGACGTTGGGATTGTGGAAAGAGAGGTCTGCAATGACCAATCGTGACTTGAGTAGATACTCAATGATTTGCCGAGTGATTGTTCCGGGTTTGTCGATCGCATCCGCTCTAATAACTCTAAGACCCAATTGTTCAAGCGCTGGCTCAACGATCGATCCAAGGAATAGATCGGAGTGCTTTCGTTGTTCGCTTCCATCTTCACCAATCGGTGTTACGTAAAAGCAAGTCGCCTCGAACTGAGCATGTTCTGCCGTAATTAGTCCTGTCCCTACCTTGGCTGAAGAAGACGAACTCTGGGTCTGCGGGGCGGCTGCAATTGAAGTGTTACGAATCGGAGATGCAGGCAATGAGTCAAGCAAATGCTCTCTCGTAACGATTCGTTCAGCACCAGAGAGGGTTTGCAGCAGCCCAAGAAACCGAAGGTTTACGACAAACGTGTCAGCGGCTTCTTCAGCGAGTTCGCTAGGGACATCGAAATCCTTGATTGCGTCTATGAGAGCGGCGCGAGCCGGGAGCTTGTTTCCTGCAAACCGTTCGTACAGTTTCGCGAACGGTTCAATCTGATCAACTGCCAACTGAATGCGGGCCTTCACCTGTTCTCGTCGCGGAAGCTCCTCGTCAAGTGCTTTGATGCCTTCTGGCGTTAGCTCCAACTGCTCTGCGGCGTAGCCACCTTTGATGAGCCCATACTTGTTGGCGTTGGTAATTAACATTCTGCTCGGGCCGCTTTCCGGTGACTTCTGCAGATGATCGAACAGGCTAAGTCGTCGCACGGGTTTCCCGCTGCCGTAATCGAAAAGTTCTTTGGCAAAAGCAAGAGCCTCCTCGAACCCGCAAGCAGGGAAGGGACGCTGAGCACGCTTCCGTTTTACGGCAGCTTCAACGCGAGCATTGACCTCCTGTTCAGGCGAGGGCGTCTGCTTTTTGTTCATTTGTAACCTCCCAATTTGCAAATGTGCTACAGATCCAAGGGGCTAACGTCTGAATTCACCAGCGCTGCGCGGCTTTATCGCGCAGCGTCCGGTGGAATGATGGGTTAGCCATTGGCATTCTGTTCGAGCAATTGGAGCAAACCGTGAACGTCGCCAAGGACCCACAAGTCAGCAACCTTCTCACCCTCGAACGAAAAGAGAGCAGACCCCAGCCACTCAACAGGTTTGTTGGTCGGTTTGAAGCCGAAGAACTCACCCCGATGAATGCCGGAAAAACGCATGCGCGCAAACGCCTTTGAATCCTCGACAACAAGATCAAGTATGTCGCAGCGGTAATTGGCCAGCGCGGTGTGAACAAAATCGACATACGACCCAAACCCCTCGTGACCTACCTTGGCCTGACCAAGTGAACCACGAAAAGTGAAGTTGTCACGAAGTAAGGCAGGAATCTTGGACTTGTCGTGTCGGTTCCAGATGTCGGCGTAGAAGCTTTCTACGACTGCTCGAATGTGTGATGAGTTCATTGGAATGCCTAACGTTTAATGTAATTCCTAAAAGGCGAAAAATACTCCGTCATAGCCATGACTTTCGTCTGTATTCTGTCTTAATATTGTATATGTATCATCATGATGCGGCATTCGTTCGCCACCCACCTGCTGGAAGGCGGCTCGGACATCCGCACGGT
>JAJZSW010000104.1 GCA_021849505.1 Pseudomonadota bacterium | reverse complement strand
TGGCGGCGCAAAATGCAGCGTATCTGGAAAAACAGCTGAGGGATTTTCGGGAAGGCCGCCGCAGCAGTGAAGCCATGACGGGGCTGACAAGGGATCTGAGTGATCGTGACATCACCGAACTTGCCGAATACTTCTCAAAGAGCCCTGCGCAGTCGAGGCCAGCCCGTAATGCTGCGGAAGCGGAACTCGGCAAGAAGCTGTATTTCGAAGGCCTCCCGGCCGCCGGGGTTACCGCCTGCGCCGCCTGTCACGGCAATGATGCCCATGGCACCGCCGAGCTCCCGCGCCTTGCCGGCCAGCTTCCTTCGTATGTCGAAGCCCAACTGATGAAGTTCGCCACGCGGGAGCGCACCAACGACGCAAGTCTGATGAACCTGATTGCCGCAGGCCTGAACGACAGCCAGAGGCGTGCCCTGGCGGTTTATCTAAGCAGTCAGCATTGAACATTCCTGACGGGGTTATTTAGTTCGCCTTGGCTTTTCAGACGTGCAGCGCGTGGCCCAGCGCGCGCAGCGCCGTCTCCTGCACGGCTTCGCCCAGACATTGCGCATCGTCGTGCCGTCCCGCCAGCGCCGACTTTTCCGCTCCTCTTGCACGGGAATAAAAACGGGCGTAATGTCCGCATAAATTCCCAGAGGAGAAACGCATGGCATTGGTTCTGGTCACCGGCAGTGAGAACAAGGCGCTGGACTACCTGCTCGCCGCCCGCAAGACAAAAACGCAAAACGAAATCGCCAGGCATCTGGGTGTTGATGTACGCACGGTGCGCAGGTGGCAGGTTGGCGAGGTGGAGCCGCCGCCTTATATCGTTCCCGCCCTCCAGCAGCTTCTGCCGCTGGAAATCCCCCTGCAGGGCGAACCGGACTTCCGCTTCATCGACTTGTTCGCTGGCATCGGCGGTATCCGCACTGCGTTCGAAGCCATCGGCGGACGTTGTGTCTTCACAAGCGAGTGGGATACCTACGCGCAGAAGACCTACGCCGAAAACTTCCGCGACGGTCATCCCGTTCATGGCGACATCACGCAGATCATGGCGGATGCCGTGCCGGATCACGACGTGTTGCTGGCGGGCTTTCCCTGCCAGCCGTTCTCCATCGCCGGCGTCTCGAAAAAGAACGCGCTCGGCCGTGCCCACGGTTTCGCCTGCGAAACGCAGGGCACGCTGTTCTTTGACATCTGCCGCATCATCGAGGCCAAGAAGCCGCGCGCCTTCCTGCTCGAGAACGTCAAGAATCTCGTTTCCCACGACAAGAGCCGTACTTTCGACGTGATCCGCCGCGCGCTGACGGAAGACCTCGGCTACCACATCCACTATCGCGTCATCGACGGCGCGCACTTCGTGCCGCAGCACCGCGAGCGCATCCTCATCGCCGGTTTCCGCGAAGCCGAAGCGGCGGCGGCCTTCGACTGGAACGCCCTGCCGCTGCCGGCGAAAGGCACGAAGACCCTGCGCGACATCCTGCACCGCACCGACGGCACGGAACCGGAGCTGCCGTGGGACGAAGGCAAGTATTTCGACCATGCGAAGAAATGCGTGCCGCCGAAATACACGCTCACCGACCACCTGTGGAGCTACCTGCAACGCTACGCCGAGAAACACCGCGCCGCCGGCAACGGCTTCGGTTTCGGTCTCGTCGGCCCGAAAGACATCGCCCGCACCCTCTCGGCCCGCTACTACAAGGACGGCTCGGAAATCCTCATCGACCAGGGCAAGCGCAACAACCCGCGCCGCCTAACCCCGCGCGAATGCGCGCGCCTGATGGGCTTTCCCGACACTTTCCGGATTCCGGTGTCGGACACGCGGGCGTATCGGCAATTCTCCGATGCCGCTGTCGTGCCTATGATCGAGACAGCGGCTAAACTCATGACATCGTGTTTAATCGTCAAGGAGGAGGCGCCGCGACAGGAAACAGCCTCGGTGCCCAAAGACATCATGAGCAATAGCCGCTGGACTCACGAACAACTCAAGCTTGCCTTTCACCTCTACTGCCAACTGCCGTTCGGCAAGCTTCATAGCCGTAACCCGGAAATCATCGAATTGGCTCAACTCATTGGACGCACGCCATCCGCCGTGGCTATGAAGCTGGTCAACTTCGCCAGCCTTGATCCCGCGATAACCGCCACGGGCCGTTCGGGATTGGGCAACGCATCCTCGCTCGACCGAGATATCTGGGACGAGTTTCATGCCGATTGGGAAGGTCTGGCGGTCGAGTGCAACCGTCTGAAAAGCACGTTACTGGAATCGCAAGGCGTTACGCCAACGATTGGGATTCTCGAACAGGACGAAACCATAGGCTTGGAGGACTTTACGGGCGAGACTCGGCGCGTCGTCACCGAGCAGCGCATCAAGCAACATTTTTTCCGGCGTGCGGTGTTGAGCAGCTATCGGGGAAGATGTTGTATGTCCGGTGTTTCTGATGGCCGGCTATTGCTTGCCAGTCATATCGTGCCTTGGAGCAAAGATAAATCGAATCGCCTCAACCCAAGCAATGGGCTTTGCCTCTCGGCATTGCATGACCGTGCATTTGATCGCGGGCTAATTGGTCTTTCCGACGAATTCACAATCATCGTCTCCGACCAGTTGCGACGTAATGCCGATCAGTTTCTACAGAAAACCTTGGTCGATTTGGATGGCAGCCCTATCGAGCTTCCCGAACGCTTTCTTCCGGATAGGGAGTTCATCGCTCGTCACCGCAGAGAAGTATTCGAGAATATGTAAGGGGGCATCATGGACGATATGACGTATCAAATCGCTATCAAACAATTGGCGAAGGCTCATGCTGATATTTTGTTCAGCTACGGAGAGGCGGCCCAAGAGAAGCTTGAAGAGTTGTTCAGTAAAAGCTTGCGCGGTTTGCCGGAAGACTGGGTTATCGAGAAATATCTCGATCATGAAATTCTCAGGCGCCATGCGCACACATCTCCGCGTCAGTCGGGGACTTACTTGAAGCTATTGCATGGCCGAAGGACGCTAGATGAGGCTATGGACGATTGGGGACCGGACGGTCCATGGATAGGACCACTTGAGTGGTTTCACTGCACCTACATGGCATCAATCAGTCTTGGGTTTACCGATGGTGAGACGGTCGAATGCCTCATTCAGAACGAAACACCTGTGGCACCGATATATTTCGCCTCTGACATGATCTATTTCAATGGGATGTATTACGGTGATTGGGAAATCCAGCATGTCACCCCGAATGGCATCGAAGAGAACACGCAAAACAGCAGTTCTATTGCCGTCCCGCCAGCGCCGACTTTTGAGGGTCATCCATGAGCAAGAAAATACCTCCCGCTGATACTCCCGAAAACCATCTGGTCGTCTTTCAGGAGCGCAGCATCCGTCGCACTTGGCACAACGACGAATGGTGGTTTTCGGTTGTCGATGTTTGTGGCGTGCTGACCGAAAGTCCCGATCCCGGCGCCTATTGGCGCAAGTTGAAACAGCGGCTTGGCGCGGAGGGCAGCGAAGTCGTGACGTTTTGTCACGGGTTGAAGCTTGAGGCACCGGACGGCAAGCAGCGGACGACCGATTGCGCCAACACCGAGGGCCTGTTCCGCATCGTCCAGTCCATCCCCTCGCCGCGCGCCGAGCCGTTCAAGCGCTGGCTGGCGCAGGTGGGTTACGAGCGCGTCAAGGAGATCGAGAACCCGGAACTCGCCAGCGCCCGCGCCCGCGAGCTGTATCAGGCCAAGGGTTATCCGCAGGCGTGGATCGAGAAGCGGTTGCGCTCCATCGCCGTGCGCGGCGAACTGACCGACGAATGGAAATCGCGCGGGGTCGCCGAGGGCAGGGAATACGCGATTCTCACCGCCGAGATTGCCAAGGCGACTTTCGGCGTGACACCGGGCGCACACAGCCGGTTGAAGGGCTTGAACAAGGTAAAGACCGGCAACAAGCTACGCGATCACATGACCGACCTCGAACTGATCTTCACGATGCTCGGCGAGGCAAGCACGACGGAGATCGCCCGCCGCAAGGATGCACTCGGGTTTGGCGAGAACCGCGACGCGGCGAAGCAGGGCGGCTCAGTGGCCGGCAATGCGCGCAAGGAGCTGGAAGCGAAATCCGGCAAGCCGGTCGTCAGCCGCGCGAATTACCTCGCCTTGGGCGGTGCGACGGACGCCGGTGCGAAGAAGCTGCCCGGCAAGCCCGGCGGGAAATAGCTGCCGTCCCGCCAGCGCCGACTTTCAAATATGAATCGCGTGCCCGAGGGCGCGCAGCGCCGTCTCCTGCACGGCTTCGCCCAGCGTCGGATGCGCGTGGATCGTGCCGGCGACGTCTTCGAGGCAGGCGCCCATCTCGATCGATTGCGAGAATGCTGCCGCAAGTTCGGCGACGCCGCGCCCGACGGCCTGCCAGCCGAGGATCAGGTGGTTGTCGCGGCGCGCGACGACGCGCACGAAGCCGCCGGCCGCTTCGAGCGTGAGCGCGCGGCCGTTGGCGGCGAAGGGGAAATGCGCGTGGATGCAGTCGATGCCGGCCGCTTCCGCCTCCTGCGGCGACGGGCCGACGACGACGATCTCCGGATCGGTGTAGCAGACCGCCGGGATCGCGGCCGGCACGAATTCGCGCCGCTTGCCGGCGATGATCTCGGCGACCATCTCGCCCTGCGCCATCGCGCGGTGCGCGAGCATCGGCTCGCCGGTCAGGTCGCCGATCGCCCAGACGTTGCGCATCGAGGTGCGGCACTGGGCGTCGATCTGCACGGCGCGGCCGTTCATGGCAAGCCCGAGCGACTCGAGCCCCCAGCCGGTGCTGCCCGGCTGGCGGCCGACGGCGACCAGCACGCGGTCGGCGGGCAGCTCGCGCTCTTCGCCCGCGAGGTTGCGGATGCGCACTGCGTTCCCCGCGGCGTTGAGTCCGCGCACCGTGCAGCCGGTGTGCGCCTCGATGCCCAGCGCGCGCAGCGAGGCGGCGACCGGCTTCGTCAGCTCCTCGTCGTAGGCGGGCAGGATGCGCGCCTGCGCCTCGACGACCGCGACCTCGACGCCGAGCTTGCGATAGACGATGCCGAGTTCAAGGCCGATATAGCCGGCGCCGACGACGACCAGCCTCTTCGGCAGCGTGGCCGGCGAAAGCGCTTCGGTCGATGAGATCACCATGCCACCCGCGTCTCCGAAGGGCAGGTTCGGCAACGCGGTGGCGACCGAGCCCGTGGCGAGCAGCAGATGCTCGCAGCCGATGCGCCAGGGAGCGCCGCCGTCGGCGGGGCTGACCTCGACGGTCTTGCCGTCGACGATGCGCGCCCGGCCCTTGACGACGCGCGCGCCGGCCTTCTTCAGCAGCGCCGCCACGCCGCTCGTGAGTCTGGTCACGACGCCATCTTTCCATTCGACGGTTTTGGCGATGTCGATGGCGGGCGACTGCAGCTTGATGCCCAAGGGGGAATCGCCGGCGAACTGGCGCGCCTTCGCGAACTCGTCGGCGACGTGGATCAGCGCCTTCGAGGGAATGCAGCCGACGTTGAGGCAGCTGCCGCCGAGGTATTCGCCTTCGACCAGCAGCGTGGGGATGCCCAGTTGCGCGGCGCGGATCGCGGCGACATAGCCGCCGGGGCCGCCGCCGATGACGAGCAGGGTAGTGGATTCAGTCAGCATGATGGGGCCTCATTCGACGAAAAGCGTCGCGGGGGCTTCGAGGTAGCCGCGCACGCACTGGATGAATTTCGCCGCGTCCATGCCATCGACGACGCGGTGGTCGAAGGACGAGGAGAGGTTCATCATCTGGCGCGCGACGATCTGGCCGTTGCGGAACATCGGCCGCTCGACCATGCGGTTGACGCCGACGATGGCGACCTCGGGATAGTTGATGACCGGCGTCGAGACGATGCCGCCGAGCGCGCCGAGGCTGGTGATCGTCAGCGTCGAGCCGGTCAGCTCGTCGCGCGTCGCCTTGCCGCTGCGCGCGGCCTCCGACAGGCGCGCGATCTCGGTCGCCATCTGCCAGAGGTCGAGCGTCTCGGCATGGTGCAGCACGGGCACCATCAGCCCGCCGGCGGTCTGCGTGGCGATGCCCAGATGCACGGCGCCGTAGCGCGTCACGACGTCGGCCTCGTCGTCGTAGCGCGCGTTGACCTGCGGGAACTCGCGCACTGCGAGCACGATGGCGCGCATCAGCAGGGGCAGCAGGGTGAGCTTGCCGCGCGTCGCGGCGTATCTGGCGTTGAGCTGCTGGCGCAGCGCCTCGCACTCGGTCATGTCGATCTCCTCGACATAGGCGAAGTGCGGAATATGCTGTTTGGCTTCCTGCATCTTCCGCGCGATCTTGCGGCGCAGGCCGATGACGGGGATGGCTTCCTCCCATTCGAGCCGCGCGCGCTGCGGCGCGGGCACAGCGACGCCCTGCTTGCCGGCGATCCAGGCGTCGACGTCCTCGCGCAGGATGCGGCCGGCCGGGCCGCTGCCGAACACGAGCTGCAGGTCGATGCCGCGATCCCAGGCGTACTTGCGCACCGCCGGCGAGGCGAGCGGCTTCTCGCCCGGAGCGCGCACGCGGCCCGGGGCTGCCGCGTGCCGTCCCGCCGGCGCCGACTTTTGCATGGCAGGCGGGGCGGGTGCAGCGGGCGTTTCAGCGACTGCAGGCTGCGGCGGCGGCGGCGGGGCGGGCGCCGGTTGCGGTTCCGCGGCAACAGCGGCTGCGCGCACATTGCCCTCCCCGGCCACTTCGAGGCGGATCAGCTCGGCGCCGACCGCCAGCACGTCGCCGGCCTTGCCGCCGAGGGAGATCACCTTGCCGGCCACCGGGGAGGGAATTTCCACGGTGGCCTTGTCGGTCATCACGTCGGCGAGCGGCTGGTCTTCCACGACCGTGTCGCCGGGCTGCACGTTCCACGCCGCGAGTTCGACTTCGGCGATGCCTTCGCCGATGTCCGGCATCTTGATGATATAGATACCCATGTTATTTCTCCAGCGCCCGTTTGAAGCCTTCGGCG
>JAJZSW010000024.1 GCA_021849505.1 Pseudomonadota bacterium | reverse complement strand
CTTCCAGCACGCGGGAATGCTGCGTGCCGATGTGATATTCGGGGTCGAGCAGGAACAGGCCCTCCTGGGTCGTCCGCAGGATGTCGGCGGTTTCCTTTTGGGCGCGTTCGAGCGCCTGGTCGCTGCGGCGCAAATAGACGACCAGATAGAAGAGAATGGCGAGAAAGTTGATGGCAGCCAGGGAAAGCGCGGCGACTTTTGCCAGTTGAAGCAGTGCAGCGCGTTCAGCCGCGGCCTCGTCCATAAGGATCGCCAGCTCGGTCATTTGCTTGCGGAGCGGGGGCAGTGCGGCAAGGGTGCGCTGTGTAAGTTCCACGAATTGAGTTTCTTCCACCGAGCCCGCCAACTGGCTGATCGTCGTCGCGACAGGTACCCATTGCAGGTTGGCGTTACGCAGGATTTCTTGTGCTCGTGGATGGCTGAGAGCGGCAACCTGGACTTCGATGTCACGCTTGCCGACCGTGCTGCCGCCGGATGTAAAGACTTCGAGGGTTCGACCAAATTGACTGGCGGTCCGTTCCAGTAACTTGACCCGCTCGGCGCGGGCGCTGGGAGTGAGCGTATCGCCTTTCAGCAGCAATATGGAATCACCGATCACCTGCAAATGCACGGCGAACTGACGAGAGGCCAACCGCTCGTAGACCGCGTCGTCACGGAGCTGCCGCGAAATGATATTGTCGATGACGAAGACGCCACCCTGCAGCAATATGAAAAGCGCGATGGCCAACGCGAGCGTACGATACTTACCGAATGAGAAACCAGTCGTCACAATGCAGCCCTTCTGTTTGCGTGTGCGCGTGGCAGCGCATATCAACTTACCATTGTAATATCAAATGAATTCTTGAGTTCCGAGAGTATTCCTTTGCATATCACTGGGCCGGTCATCCCCGACTTCCGCAACCAGGGCATCTGGCTGCGGCTATTGCTCGCGGCGAATGGCCTGATGCTGGTCGTCGCGCTGATCGGCAACCGGTCCCTGGCCCGGTTGCCCGGAGAGGTCGCCGAACTGGCTGCATTCGTCGAGCCGGTGCTCTTGCTGATCCTGGCGCTGCTCTATACCCTCGGTCCCTGGCTGCAGCGTCAGCCGCCTTGGCGCGCTTTCCTGTGGGTGGTGGTGTTGTCCGTACTCGTGGCGGCTGGCATGGAAGCGCTGCTGGCGCGGGTGCTGGGCAGCGCGATCGGCTGGCGTGCCCCGCTGGCAACCGGCCTGGGCGCGGCCCTGCTGCTGGGCTGGTTCGATTTGCGCACCCGGGCGCAGGAACCGGCGCTTGCCGAGGCACGTCTGGCGGCCCTGACGGCGCGCATCCGGCCGCATTTCTTCTTCAACAGCCTGAATGCCGTGCTCGGCGTGATGCGCGACGATCCGCGCCGGGCCGAGATGGCGCTCGAGGAGCTCGGCGAACTGTTCCGCGCCCTGATGCGGGACAACCGCGCGCTGGTGCCGCTGTCCGAGGAGATCGCGTTGGCGCGCAAGTATCTCGACATCGAGAAGCTGCGCCTCGGGGAGCGGCTGCAGGTGCGCTGGGAGATCGATGACTGCCCCGCCGACACGCTCGCCTTGCCGCTGCTGCTGCAGCCTCTGCTGGAGAACGCGGTGTATCACGGCATCGAGCCGGTGATGGAAGCGGGGGAGATCTGCATCCGCATTTCCGCCAGCCGCGACGGTGTGCGCATAGAAATCGACAACCCCGTGCCGGTGGCAAAGGAACAGCGTGCCGGGAACCACATGGCCCTCGACAACCTGCGCGAACGGTTGATGCTGTTCTACGACCTCGAGGCGCGGCTCGATTGTGGCGAACGCGACGGTCGATACTGTGTCTGCGTCGACCTGCCGCGACGTGTCAATGAGCGGAGGGCGGCATGAGCGAGGCGCGCATCCCCGGCGTAGTGATCGTCGACGACGAGGTCCCGGCCCGGTCGCGGCTGCGTCATCTGCTTGCCGACATCGCGGGCGAGTTCCCTCATCAAGTGGTCGGCGAAGCCGGCGACGGCGTCGCGGCCCTGGAATTGTTGCTCCGGCATCCCGCCGACATCGCCCTGATCGACATCCGCATGCCGCGCATGGACGGCATCGAGCTGGCGCAGCAACTGGCCGGTTTCCCTGCACCGCCGGCGATCGTCTTCGTCACCGCCTACGACGAATTCGCCCTCAAGGCCTTCGAGCTCGCGGCCGCCGATTACCTGCTCAAGCCGGCGCGCGCGCCGCGCCTGCTCGACGCGCTGAAGAAGGCGCAGCGGCTGATGCCCGGCGCGGACCTGCTCAAGGCGCTCGCCCCGGCGGCGCGTTCCCGCCTGCGGGTGGTCGAACGCGGCCGGGTACTGCTGGTGCCGGTCGCTGACATCCTCTACCTGCGCGCCGAGCAGAAGTACGTCACCGTCCGCACGCGCGAACGCGAGTACCTGCTCGAAGAAACGCTCGCCCAGCTCGAAGCCGAGTTCGCCCCGCGCTTGGTGCGCATCCATCGCAACTGCCTGGTGGCAACGGGTGCCGTTGTCGGCGTGGTGCGCGAAGCCGGAACGGAGGGCGACAGTGGCGATCCGCACTGGGCGCTTTGCCTCAAGGACGTGCCCGAGCGGCTGGCGGTGAGCCGACGCCAGTGGCCGCAGGCGAAGGCGCAACTCGGCCTGTAATCCATTCGCGTGAAAGTCGGCGCCGGCGGAACGGCACCAGAGGTAAGTTTCGGAAGCCAAAGGACTAAAAACCGCCCTGGTGGTGCAATGCCCTATTAGAATCGCGGGTAATTCAGCATTTTCTTATCTCCCTCCTTCCCGCCATGAAACAGATCCGCAGGCTTCTTGTCGCCAACCGCAGCGAAATCGCCATTCGCGTCCTGCGGGCCGCCAGCGAAATGGGCATCCGCTCGGTCGCCATCTACTCCAACGAAGACCGCTTCGCCCTGCACCGCTTCAAGGCTGACGAGTCCTACCTCGTCGGTGCCGGCAAGAAACCGATTGCCGCCTATCTCGACATCGAAGACATCATCCGCATTGCCAAGGAAGCAAAGGTCGATGCGATCCATCCGGGCTATGGCTTCCTGTCCGAGAACCCCGATTTCGCCGAAGCCTGCGAGAAGGCGGGGATCACCTTCATCGGCCCGCAGCCGGAAGTGATGCGCCTGCTCGGCAACAAGGTGTCGGCGCGCGAACTTGCACAGAAGGCCGGCGTGCCCGTCGTGCCGGCCACTGGCGCCCTGCCGCGCGACCTGGACGGCGCGAAGAAGCTTGCCGCTGAAGTCGGCTATCCGCTGATGCTCAAGGCCAGCTGGGGCGGCGGCGGGCGCGGCATGCGCGTCATCGAGACCGCAGACGATCTCGGCCCGGCGATGGACGTGGCGCGCCGCGAGGCGGCGGCCGCCTTCGGCAATGACGAGCTGTATCTCGAAAAGCTGGTACGCCGCGCGCGTCACGTCGAGGTACAGATCATGGGCGACACCCACGGCAACCTCGTGCACTTGTTCGAGCGCGACTGCTCGGTGCAGCGTCGCAACCAGAAAGTGGTGGAGCGCGCACCGGCCCCCTACCTCTCCGCCGAACGCCGCGACCAGCTTTGCGAAGCCGCACTGAAGCTCGCGCGCGCCGCCAACTACACGCACGCCGGCACGGTCGAGTTCCTCATGGATGCGGACACCGACCAGTTCTACTTCATCGAGGTTAACCCGCGCATCCAGGTCGAGCACACGGTTACCGAGATGGTGACCGGCGTCGACATCGTCAAGGCGCAGATCCGCATCTCCGAAGGCGCATGCGTCGGCGATGCGGACTCCTACGTGCCCTGGCAGAGCGAGATCAGGCTCAACGGCCATGCGGTCCAATGCCGCATCACCACCGAGGATCCGGAGAACGGTTTCACGCCCGACTACGGCCGCATCAACGTCTATCGCAGCCCGGCCGGTTTCGGCATCCGCCTCGACGGTGGCACCGCCTACTCCGGTGCGGTCATCACCCCCTACTACGATTCGCTGCTGGTCAAGGTCACCGCCTGGGGTCACACCTCCGACGAGGCGGCGCGCCGCATGGCGCGCGCGCTGCTCGAGTTCCGCGTGCGCGGACTGTCCTCCAACCTGCTGTTCCTCGAGAACGTCATCGCCCATCCACTGTTCCTGTCGGGCGAATGCACGACGCGTTTCATCGACGAGACGCCGGAGCTGTTTACATTCAACAAACGTCGCGACCGCGCCACGCGCCTGCTGCGCTTCCTCGGCGACGTGATGGTGAATGGCAACCCGGAGATGAAGGGCCGCGCCCTGCCGCCGCTGCCGATCGCGAAACCGATCAAGCCGGCCTGCGATCTGTCCGCCGTGCCGCCGGCCGGCACGCGCGACCGGTTGCGCCAGGTCGGCGCCAAGAAGTTCGCCGAATGGGTGCGCGACGAGAAGCGGGTGCTGCTCACCGACACGACGATGCGCGACGCGCACCAGAGCCTGTTCGCCACGCGCATGCGCACCCACGACCTGACGGAGATTGCCCCGCACTACGCGCGCATGCTGCCCGGCCTGTTCTCGCTCGAATGCTGGGGCGGCGCCACCTTCGACGTGGCGCTGCGCTTCCTCAAGGAAGATCCGTGGGAACGCCTCGCACGCCTGCGCGAAGCGGTGCCGAACGTGCTGTTCCAGATGCTGTTGCGCGCCTCGAACGCGGTTGGCTACACCAACTATGCCGACAACGTCGTGCGCTTTTTCGTGCAGCGCGCGGCGGCGGAAGGCATCGACGTCTTCCGCGTCTTCGACTCGCTCAACTGGGTGGACAACATGCGCGTCGCGATGGACGCGGTGATCGAGTCCGGCGCGATCTGCGAGGCGACCGTCTGCTATACAGGAGATATCTTTGATGCGGCGCGGCCGAAGTACAACCTCAAGTACTACATCGACCTCGCCAGGCAGCTCGAGAAGGCCGGCGCGCACATGCTGGCGATCAAGGACATGGCGGGCGTCTGCAAGCCGCGTGCGATCCGCGCGCTGGTGACGGCCCTGAAACAGGAAGTTGGGCTGCCGCTCCACTTCCACACCCACGACACCAGCGGCATCGCCGCGGCCTCGGTGCTGGCCGCCGTGGAGGCCGGCTGCGACGTGGTCGATGGCGCGCTCGACGCGATGAGCGGCCTGACCTCGCAGCCCAACCTCGGCTCCATCGCCGCGGCGCTGGCCGGCAGCGAGCGCGATCCCGGCATCGACCTCGATGCCATGCAGCGCCTCTCGCAGTACTGGGAAGGCGTACGCCGTGCCTATGCACCCTTCGAGGCGGACATCCGCTCGGGCACGGCCGACGTCTATCGCCACGAGATGCCCGGCGGCCAATACACCAACCTGCGCGAGCAGGCGCGCGCGATGGGCATCGAGCATCGCTGGGGCGAGGTATCCAAAGCCTATGCGGACGTGAATCTGCTGTTCGGCGACATCGTCAAGGTGACGCCGACCTCCAAGGTCGTTGGCGACATGGCGCTGTTCATGGTCGCGCATGGACTGACGCCGGAAGACGTCAGGAACCCGGCGCGCGAGATCGCCTTCCCCGATTCCGTCATCTCGCTGATGAAGGGCGAGCTGGGTTTTCCGGCCGACGGTTTTCCGGCCGAGCTGCAGAAGAAGGTCCTGAAAGGGGAACAGCCGCTGGCGGGCCGCGCCGGCGATTTCCTGCCGCCGGTCGATCTCGAGGCGAAGCGCGTCGAGGCCGAGAAGGCGACCGGCCGCAGGATCGACGACAACGACCTGGCGTCCTACCTGATGTACCCGAAGGTGTTCCGGGACTACGCGACGCACCGCACCCATTACAGCGATGTCTCGCTGCTGCCGACGCCGGCTTTCTTCTACGGCCTGCAGCAGAACGAGGAAATCACCGTCGACCTCGAACGCGGCAAGAACCTGATCATCTCGCAGCAGGGTACCGCCGGGCCGGACGAGGAAGGCATGGTCAAGGTCTTCTTCGAACTCAACGGCCAGTCGCGCGTGATCCGCGTGCCGAAGGCCGGCCTCGCCAACCCCAAGGCCAAGCCTCAAGCGGAGGACGGCAATCCGAGGCATGTCGGCGCGCCGATGCCGGGTACCATCGCCACCGTCGCTGCCCAGGTCGGTCAGAAGGTGGCGAAAGGCGACCCGCTCGTTTCCATCGAGGCGATGAAGATGGAGACCATGCTGACCGCCGAGCGTGCTGGCGTCGTCAAGGCGATCCACTGCCGCCATGGCGAGGCGGTGAACGCCAAGGACTTGCTGGTCGAGTTCGAGTAGCCGGAAAAGTCGGCGCCGATGCCGTCCTGCCGGCGCCGACTTTGGTGAACTGGCTCAGCCGCTGTTGCGCAGCCCCGTCGCCACGCCGTTGATGGTGAGGTGGATGCCGCTGCGGACGCGCTGGTCGTCGCTCCATGGCGGGCCGGCGCGATAGCGCTGCAGCAGCTCGACCTGCAGGTGGTTGAGCGGATCGAGGTAGGGGTAGCGGTTGCGTAGCGAGCGTTTGAGCAGCGGATTGCCTTCCAGCAGCGATCGCTGGCCGGTGATCGCGAACAGCGCGGCGATGGTGGCCTGCAGCTCCGCCTTCAGCCGCGCGAAGATCGTCTCGCGCAATTCCGCATCCTGCACCAGTCCGGCGTAGCGTTCGGCGATCGCGATGTCGGTCTTGGCGAGCAGCATGTCCATGTTGGCAAGCAGCGTGCGGAAGAAGCCCCACTCGCGGTACATGCGCTGCAGGAGTTCCAAGCCCTTGCCGCCGCGCTTTTCCTGATAGGCGTTGAAGGCGCTGCCGAAACCGTACCAGCCCGGCAGCATCAGCCGGCACTGTGACCACGAGAACACCCACGGAATCGCGCGCAGATCCTCGATCGCGGTGGTTTTCTTGCGCGAGGCGGGGCGGCTGCCGATGTTGAGTTGCGAAATTTCGCTGATGACGGTCGATTCCCAAAAATAACGCTCGAAGCCGGGCGTTTCATAGACGAGGGCGCGATAGGCCTCGAAGGCCTGCGTCGCCAGTTCTGCCAGCGCGGCGAGGCAGTCGGGCTGCGGGTCGTCGTAGGCCTGCGGCAGCAAGGTGGCTTCGAGCGTAGCGGCGACCAGCACCTCGAGGTTGCGGCGGCCGAGTTCGGGGTTCGCGTACTTCGAGGCGATCACCTCGCCCTGCTCGGTGATGCGGATCGCGCCCTGCACGGCGCCGGCCGGCTGGGCGAGGATGGCCTCGTAGCTCGGGCCGCCGCCGCGGCCGACCGTGCCGCCGCGGCCGTGGAACAGGCGCAGCTGCAGATGGTGTTTGCGAAAGACCTCCACCAGCGTGATCTCGGCGCGGTAGAGCGACCAGTTCGACATCAGGAAGCCGCCGTCCTTGTTGCTGTCGGAATAGCCGAGCATGACTTCCTGCAGGCCGCCGCGCTGGTCGATCAGGCGCCGGTAGGCGGGCAGCGCGAACAGGTGGTCCATCACGGCGCCGCAGCGCTCGAGGTCGCCGATGGTCTCGAACAGGGGCACGATGTTGACGTCGAGCTCGCCCTCGCGCGGACGCAGCAGGCCGACTTCCTTGAGCAGCAGCGCGACTTCGAGGATGTCGGAGACGCCTTCGTTCTTCGAGATGATGACGTTCTGGATCGCCGCCTTACCGTAGAGCCGGTGCATGTCGCGCGCGGCGTGGAAGATCGCCAGCTCGGCGGTCGTTTCCTCGGAATAAGTCCAGTAGGGCGAGGCGAGCAGGCGCGGGGTGGCGAGTTCGGCGAGCAGCAGGGCGATGCGGCCGGCTTCGCTGCGCTTCTCGTATTCGGTGCCGGGGCGCGCGGCTTCGAAGAGCTCATGGACCACGCGGGCATGGACGTCGGAATTCTGGCGCAGGTCCAGCGGGGCGAGGTGATAGCCGAAGATCTCGACCGCGCGGCGCAGCCGCCGCAGCCGGCCGCGGGCCATCAACGCGGCGCCGTTGTCGCGCAGCGAGCGATCGATGATGTCCAGCTCGGCGGCGAAGGCCGCGCAGTCGGGATAGGGGGGCGCCTCGGCCACGGCGTGGCGCAGCGCTTCCATGTGGTCGAGTTCGCGCGCCGTCGCGGCCAGCCGCGCGTAAATGCCGGCGATGGCACGGCGGTAGGGCTCGTCGTCACGGTGCGGGTTGCGGTCCGGCGAGGCGGTCGCCAGGGCACGCAGCTCCGGCGAGACGGTGACCAGCAGGTCGGAGGAGGACAGTTCGCCGCCGAGCCGATGCACCTGTTCGAGGTAGTAGGTGAACGCCTTGCGGCTTTGCGCGTTGAGCGCGCTCTGCAGGATGTCGGCGGTGACGAAGGGGTTGCCGTCGCGGTCGCCGCCGATCCACGAGCCGGGACGCAGGAAGGCCGGCAGCGGTGCACCGACCTCATCCTCGATGCCGTTGTGCAGGCGCGGCAGTTCGCGCAGGAAGGTAGTGTCGTAGTAGGACAGGGCGTTGTTGACCTCGTCCATCACCGAGAGCTTGACCTCGCGCAACATGCGCGTTTGCCAGAGGATCAGCACTGCACGCCGCAGCGATTCCTCGTTTTCGGCGAGTTCCTCGGGCGTCAGCGGGGAACGGTCGCGCGCGTCCAGCAGGCGGGCGATCTGCCAGGAGCGGTCGAGGATGCTCTTGCGCTGCACCTCGGTCGGGTGGGCGGTGAGAACCGGCGCGATGTCGGCGCGGCCAAAGAACCCGGCGAGCGCTTCCCGGCCGATGCCGAGTTCCGCGGCACGGGTCGCCGCGTGGCGGTAGCTGCCGGGACGCGGCGGCGAGCCGGCCAGCGCGTGGGCGCGGCCGCGGCGGATGCGATGCTGGTCCTCGGCGATGTTGGCGAGGTGCGAGAAAAAGCTGAAGGCGCGCACCACGAGGTTGGTGTGCTCGCGCGACAGGTTGTTGAGCAGCGCATCGAGCTCCTGCCGGGCGGTCGGGTCGTCGTTGCGATGCAGGTGGATCGACAGCTGGCGGATGCGTTCGACCAGGTCGAAGACCGTCGCGCCTTCCTGGTCGCGGATGACGTCGCCGAGCAGGCGGCCGAGCAGCCGGATGTCGGCGAACAGGGGTGCGTCCTTGTCGTCGCCGGCAGAGGGGGAAGAGGCTTGAATGCTAGAATTTCCCTCGATTGAGGATTTGGCTGCGGCTGAATCGTTCATGGTTTTCTCGTCCATCGGAAATCAAGTGACCACTACCCCTGAACGCATCGTTATCGCTACCCGTGAATCGCGCCTGGCCCTGTGGCAGGCGGAACACGTGCGCAGCCTTTTGCAGAAATTATATCCGGCCTGCCGCGTCGAGCTGCGCGGCATGACCACCCGCGGCGACCAGATCCTCGACCGGCCGCTCGCCAAGGTGGGCGGCAAGGGCCTCTTTGTCAAGGAACTCGAGACCGCGCTGCTCGACCGCAGCGCCGACATCGCCGTCCATTCGATGAAGGACGTGCCGATGGTGCTCGAGCCCGAATTCGCGCTGGTCGCGATCGGCCCGCGCGAAGTGCCGCTCGATGCCTTCATCTCCAACAAGTACGCGCGCATCGATGACCTGCCGCCCGGCGCGGTGGTCGGCACCTCGAGCCTGCGCCGCGAGGCGCAACTGCGGGCGATGTTTCCCTACCTGGCCGTCTCCTCGCTGCGCGGCAATCTCGACACGCGCCTGCGCAAGCTCGACGAGGGCCAGTACGATGCGATCATCCTCGCTGCCGCGGGCCTGACGCGCCTTGGCCTCAAGGAGCGCATCCGCTCGACGCTTCCCGCCGAGGCTTCGCTGCCCGCCGCCGGGCAGGGCGCGCTCGGCATCGAGGCGCTGGCCGACCGACCCGAGATCGCGCAATGGCTGGCGCCGCTCAACGATCCGGCCACGGCTGCCTGCGTGCGCGCCGAGCGCGCCGTCTCGCGCGCGCTGGCGGGCAGCTGCGAAGTGCCGCTCGGCGCCTATGCCGAACATGCCGATGGCACGCTGCGGCTGCGCGGACTGGTGGCGACCCCCGACGGCACGCGCATCGCCCGTGCCGAGCACAGCGGTCCCGCCGCCGATCCCGAGGCCCTGGGACTCGCGCTGGTCGCCGACTTGCGCGCCCAGGGCGCCGACGAAATCCTGGCGGCACTGGGCGGCTGAGTGGATCCCACGGCGGCGGGCCCCCTCGCCGGCAAGAATATCGTCGTGACTCGCCCGGCCGGCCAGGCGACGCATCTCGCCGAGGCGCTGGTCGCGCAGGGCGCGCATCCGGTGCTGTACCCTGTGCTGGCGATCGAACCGGTCGCCGATGTGACGCCGATCCTCGACGCGGCGATCGCGCTCGACCAGTACGACTGGGCGATGTTCGTCAGCCCGAATGCCGTCGACCATGCGCTGGCGGTGATTCTCGCCCAGCGGCCGTGGCCCGCCTGCGTGCGCGTCGCGACGGTCGGCCACAGCAGCGAGGCCGCGCTGGCGCAACACGGCATCGCCGAGGTGGTGGCGCCGCAGGAACGCTTCGACTCCGAGGCGCTGCTGGCCTTGCCCGAATTCGTCGACGTGAAAGGCCAACGCGTCGTCATCTTCCGCGGCGATGCCGGCCGCGACCTGTTCGGCGACACCTTGAAGGAGCGCGGCGCAACGGTCGATTACGTCAGCTGCTACCGGCGCACCCGGCCGGCTCTCGATCCGGCGCCCTTGCTCAAGCTCTGGAGCGAGGGCCGGCTCGATGCCATGACGGTGACCAGCAGCGAGGGCCTGCGCAATTTGTATGACATGGTCGGCAAGGTAGGACAGGGCTGGCTGAAAAGCACGCCGACTTTCGTGCCGCATGCACGCATCGCCGAGCAGGCACGCGCATTGGGGCTGCATAATGTGGTCCTGACCGGCCCCGCCGATGCGGGTTTGCTCGCCGGCCTGACCGACTATTTCTCACGGCCATGAACGCAGAACACCCTACCGAAAAACCTGCACTCGTTTCACCGCCGCCCGTCCCCGAAAAATCGGGAGGCTCGCCGCCATGGGCGCTCTGGCTCGCCGCCCTGACCCTGTTAGCTCTGCTCGGCGTGCTGGTGCTGGGCTGGCTGGCGTGGCAGGGCAACGCACGTGTCGAAGCGACGCGTCAGGAACTGGCGCGTCGCTTGGCCGACAGCGATGCCGTACAGCGCGAAGCGCTGGCGCACGCGAAACAGAATCGCGAGACGCTCGACGCGCTGCAAGGCAAGATCGGCGCGTTCGAAGCGCAACTGGCGGAGATGCAGAGTCAGCAGCTCGCCTTGCAGGCGATGTATCAGGACATGTCGCGCGGGCGCGACGACCGCCTGCTCGCGGAAATCGAACAGGACGTGGCCATCGCTGCGCAGCAGCTGCAGCTGGCCGGCAATGTCGAGGCGGCGCTGATCGCCCTGCAGGGTGCCGATGGCCGGCTCGCCAAGAGCGCCCAGCCGCAGTTCCTGCCCCTGCGCAAGTTGCTGGCACGCGACATCGAGCGTCTCAAGGCACTGCCCGGCGCCGATGTGAGCGGCATCGCGCTCAGGCTCGACGCCCTGCTCGGCGCCGTGCCGAACCTCCCGCTGGCCTTCGAGCAGCGTCCCGCCGCGGAGCCGCAGCCGAAAAAAGGCCTGCCCACCTCCAGCCCCGCCATCGCGGGCGGGGAAACTGCCGGTGCCGTTCCGGCATCGCCGACTTTCGAACAGATGGTGCGCAGCTGGCTCGGCGAAGTCTGGCACGAGCTGCGCCAGCTGGTGCGCATCGAGCGCATCGACACCCATGGCATTGGCGACCCCGGCCTGCTGGCGCCGCGCGAGGTATTCTTCCTGCGCGAGAACCTGCGCCTGCGCCTGCTGTCCGCCCGCCTCGCGCTGCTGGCGCGCGACGGCCGCAGTTTCCAGACCGATCTCAAACAGGCGGATGCCTGGCTCGGACAGTATTTCGATACCCGGGCGCCGGCGGTGCAGGATGCGCAGACCACCCTGCGCGGACTGATCAGGCTCGACGTGATGCGCGAGCCGGTCGAGTTGAACGAAACCCTTGCCGCGCTGCGCAACTTCAAGCTGGCGCGCGAGAAACGCTGAATCCATGAGAGCGCTTTTCTGGCTGCTGACCCTGGCCGCGCTGGCGATCGGCGTCACGCTGCTCGGCCGCCTCACCGACGGCTACGTGCTCTGGGTGATGCCGCCCTGGCGCGCCGAGATTTCCCTCAACCTCTTCGTGCTGCTGCAGCTGGCCGCGCTGCTGCTCGTCTATCTGCTGCTGCGCCTGATCGTGAATACCCTGCGCCTGCCCGCGGTCGTGAATGCCTTCCGTGCGCGGCGCGCCCGGCAACGCAAGGAACGCGCCGCGGCCGAAGCGCTGCGGTCGTTCTGGGAGGGGCGCTACAGCCAGGTACTGAAGAGCGCCGCGACGGTTGCCGCTGGAAAACTCGGCGCTGGCGAGACGGCAGCCGTGAGCGATGCGCAAGGGATTGCCGCGCTGGCCGCGCTCAAGGCCGCGCACGCGCTGCGCGACCCGCAACGCATCGCCTTCTGGCAGGCGCGGGCGGAAGCGCTCGATGCCGCCGGCTGGCGCACCGCGCGCCTGATGGCCGAGATTCGCATCGCGCTCGATGCACGCGATTTCGCGACGGCGCGCGCCGCGCTCGATCAGCTCGGCACGAAGGAGCGGCGCCAGGTCGCCGCGCAGCGCTTCGCCTTGCGGCTGGCGCAAGGGCAGGGCGACTGGACCGAGCTGCTGCGCCTGGCGCGACAGCTCGAAAAGCACAAGGTGCTGCTGCCCGAGCAGGCGCAGCCGCTGCGCCTGCATGCCTATCACGGCATGTTCGATACCCTGCAGGACGATCCGGTCCAGCTCGCCCGCTTCTGGCGCGACATGCCCGCGGCGGACCGCCTCGACACCCGCCTGGCCCTGCGGGCCGCCTGGGCGCTGACGACCGCAGGACACTGTGCGGAAAGTGCGCAACTCATCGAGGACTGCCTCGACGAGCGCTGGGAATCGGTCCTGCTGGAGCCGTATTCCGAATGTCGGGGCGGCGATGTGCTCGGGCGCATCGCCCAGTGCGAGAAATGGCTGCACGAGCATCCGCAGGATGCCGTGCTGCTGCTAGCCCTCGGCCGGCTGTGCATGCAGCAGCAACTGTGGGGGAAGGCGCAGAGCTTCCTCGAAGCTTCGCTGGCGGTCGCGCCGAGTTGCGCTGGGCACATCGAGCTGGCGCGGCTGTTCGACCGGCTGGAGCGTACCGAAGAGGCCAACCGGCACTATCGCGCGGCGGCCCAGTGCCAGAACATGAAACCTCAGTTCCAGTCGCGCGGAATCAGGAAGTCGCTGTAGAGCTTTCCCTCGGGCGAACCGGGCGCCGGGTGCCAGTCATAGCGCCACTTGACGATCGGCGGCAGCGACATCAGGATCGCCTCGGTGCGCCCGCCCGACTGCAGGCCGAAGAGCGTGCCGCGGTCCCAGACGAGATTGAATTCGACGTAACGCCCGCGCCGGTAGGCCTGGAAGTCGCGTTCGCGCTCGCCGTAAGGCGTGTCGCGGCGCCGTGCGCAGATCGGCAGGTAGGCGGCGGTGAAATGATCGCCGACGCTTTGCGTCAGCGCGAAGCATCTTGCGAAGCCGCCTTCATTCAGATCGTCGTAGAAGATGCCGCCGACGCCGCGCGGCTCGTTGCGGTGCTTGAGGAAGAAGTATTCGTCGCACCATTTCTTGTAACGCGCATGCACGTTGGTGCCGAAAGGTTCGAGCGCAGCCTTGCAGGTGCGGTGAAAGTGGGCGCAGTCTTCCTCGTATCCGTAGTACGGTGTCAGGTCCATGCCGCCGCCGAACCACCAGACAGGCTCCTCGCCTTCCTTCGTCGCGATGAAACAGCGCACGTTCAGGTGCGTCGTCGGGCAGTAGGGGTTGCGCGGATGCAGCACCAGCGAGACGCCCATGGCTTCCCAGCTGCGGCCGGCGAGTTCGGGCCGGTGCGCGGTTGCGGACGCGGGCATCCTGTCGCCGGTGACGTGCGAAAAATTGACGCCGCCGCGTTCGAAGAAGTCGCCTTCCTCGATCAGGCGGGAAATGCCGCCGCCGCCCTGCGGGCGTGTCCATGCGTCGCGCAGGAAGGGTTTGCCGTCGAAGCGTTCCAGCTCTCCGACAATGCGTTCCTGCAGGCCGGTGAAATAAGCCTTGACGGCAGCGCTATCGATCAACGCTTGATTGCCCGGAAACCAATATCGCGCCGGTATTGCATGCCGTCGAAGCGGATGCCGTCGGCTATCTCGTAGGCGCGCTTCTGGGCGGACTTCACCGTGTCGCCGAGTGCCGTGACGCACAGCACGCGGCCGCCGGCAGTGACGACATGGCCGTCCTTCTCGGCGGTGCCGGCATGGAAGACGTGCGCATCGTCGGCGCTCCTGCCGAGGCCGGCAATGATGTCGCCCTTGCGCGGCGTTTCCGGATAGTTGTGCGCGGCGAGCACGACGCCCAACGCGACGCGCCGATCCCAGTCGGTCTCGATCTTGTCGAGGCGGCAGTCGATGGCGGCATCCACCAGGTCGACCAGGTCGCTCTTGAGGCGCAGCATGATCGGTTGCGTTTCCGGGTCGCCCATGCGACAGTTGAACTCGAGTACCTTCAACGAGCCATCGGGCTTGATCATCAGCCCGGCATAGAGGAAGCCGGTGAACAGGATGCCGTCCTTCTCCATGCCATGGATGGTCGGCATGATCACCTCGCGCATCACGCGCGCGTGGATCGCCGGGGTGACGACCGGCGCCGGCGAGTAGGCGCCCATGCCACCGGTGTTCGGCCCCTCGTCGTTGTCCTTGAGGCGCTTGTGGTCCTGGCTGGTGGCGAGCGCCAGCGCATGATGACCGTCGGCCATGACGATGAAGCTGGCTTCCTCGCCATCGAGGAACTCCTCGATCACGACCCGGCTGCCGGCGCTGCCGAGCTTGTTGCCGGCGAGCATGTCGTCGATCGCGCGGTGCGCCTCGTCGGCGGACATCGCCACCACCACGCCCTTGCCGGCGGCGAGACCGTCGGCCTTGATGACGATCGGCGCGCCTTCGGCATCGATATAAGCGTGTGCCGCGGCGGCAGCGGTGAAGGTGGAGAACTTTGCCGTCGGGATGCCGTGGCGGCTCATGAACTGCTTGGCGAAGTCCTTCGAACTCTCGAGTTGCGCGGCGGCCTTGGTCGGACCGAAGATGCGTAGCCCGGCGGCGCGGAAGGCATCGACGACGCCGGCGGCGAGCGGCGCCTCGGGACCGACGACGGTGGCGTGGATGGCGTTGTCGCGGGCGAAGGCCGCCAACTGGTGGATGTCCGTGAGGGGCAGGTTTTCCAGGCCATCCTCATGTGCGGTACCGGCATTGCCTGGCGCGACATAGACCTTCTGCACCTTGTCGGACTGGGCGAGCCGCCAGGCCAGCGCATGCTCGCGGCCGCCGGAACCGATGACGAGGAGTTTCATGACGCTGTGACCTTAATGGCGGAAATGGCGGAAGCCGGTGAACACCATCGCGATGTTCTGCTCGTCGGCCGCGGCAATCACCTCGGCGTCGCGCACCGAGCCGCCGGGCTGGATGACCGCCGTGGCGCCGGCCTTGGCCAGCACGTCGAGCCCGTCGCGGAAGGGGAAGAAGGCGTCCGAGGCGACCACCGAGCCGACCACGGTCAGCTTGTTGTTCTCGGCCTTGATCGCGGCGATGCGCGCCGAGTCGACGCGGCTCATCTGGCCGGCGCCGACGCCGACGGTCATCGCGTCCTTGCAGTAGACGATGGCGTTGGACTTGACGTACTTGGCGACCTTCCAGGCGAACAGCAGGTCGCGCATCTCCTGCTCGGTCGGCACGCGTTTGGTGACGACCTTGATGTCGGACTGCGTGATGCGCGCCTCGTCGGCGGTCTGCACCAGCAGCCCGCCGCCGACGCGCTTGTAATCGAGCACGCCGCTCGTGTGCCCCATCGGGACCACCAGCACGCGCAGGTTCTGCTTGGCATTGAAGACGGCGCGCGCCTCGGTGGTGATCTCGGGGGCGATGATGACTTCGGCGAACTGGCCGGAGACGGCCTCGGCCGTCGCCTTGTCGATCGCGCAGTTGAAGGCGATGATGCCGCCGAAGGCCGAGGTCGGGTCGGTGCTGAAGGCGCGGCGGTAGGCTTCCAGGGCCGTGGCGCCGAGCGCGACACCGCAGGGGTTGGCATGCTTGACGATCACGCAGGCCGTCATGCCCTCGAATGCCTTCACGGCTTCCCACGCCGCATCGGCGTCGCCGATGTTGTTGTAGGAAAGTTCCTTGCCTTGCAGTTGCTCGTAGGAGGCGATGCTGCCGGCGACCGGATGGGGTTCCTTGTAGAAGGCCGCCTGCTGGTGCGGGTTCTCGCCGTAACGCATGGTGTCGACCTTGTCGAAGGCCAGCTGCAGGCGCTCGGGGAAGGTGGCCGGCCGGTTGTCGGCGTCGAGCGCGGTGAGCCAGTTGGCGATGGCGCCGTCGTAGCGCGCGGTGTGCACGAAGGCCTTCTTGGCCAGGGCGAAACGGGTGGCATAGGAGATGGCGCCGCCGTTGGCCTTGAGTTCATCGATGATGTCGGCGTAGTCGGCGGGCTCGACGACGACCGCGCAGCCGCCCTGTTCGTCGCCATGGTTCTTCGCCGCGGCGCGCACCATGGTCGGGCCGCCGATGTCGATGTTCTCGATCGCGTCGGCCAGCGTGCAGTCCTTCCTGGCGATGGTCTGCTGGAAGGGATAGAGGTTCACCACGACGAGGTCGATGGTCGGGATGCCGTGCTTCTCCATGGTCGCCGCGTGCTCGGCGTTGCCGCGGATGCCGAGGATGCCGCCGTGCACCTTCGGGTGCAGGGTCTTGACGCGGCCGTCGAGCATTTCCGGAAAGCCGGTGTAGTCCGATACGTCGGTGACGGCGAGACCGGCGTCGCGCAGCAGCTTGGCGGTGCCGCCGGTGGACAGCAGCTTGACGCCGAGCGCGGCGAGCTCGCGCGCGAAATCGACCGCGCCCCGCTTGTCGGATACGCTGATGAGCGCTTGATAAACCTTCATGGATGTCTCCTCAGGAAATGTTGTGTTCAATGAGTTTTCTGCGCAGGGTGCTGCGGCTGATGCCCAGCATCTCGGCGGCAATGGTCTGATTGCCCGCGGACTGTTTCATGACGACTTCGAGCATCGGTTTCTCGACGCTGGCGATCACCATGTCGTAGATCGCGTGCGGGGATTCGCCGTCGAGGTCGCGGAAGTAGCGGTTGAGGCTGCGGCGGACGCAGTCGCCGATTTCGGTGCTCATGCAGCCTCCATGTAACGAATGGCGTCGTTCGCGCTGTGGTTGGAGTGAGCGAGGAAAAATTCGTCGGTGGCGGCCAGTTGCGCCGCCACGTCCTCGAGCTGGTTCATCGCATGGCGGAAGCGCGCCGCGCCGACAATGCCCTTGGTGTACCAGGAGATGTGCTTGCGCGCGATCTTCACGCCGGTGTCTTCGCCGTAGAAGGCATAGAGGTCGGCCATGTGGCCGCGCAGGATCGCGTGGATCTCGGCAAAAGTCGGCGCCGGCAGGACGGCACCGGTCTTGAGGTAATGCTCGATCTCGCGGAACAGCCAGGGCTTTCCTTGTGCGGCGCGGCCGATCATCACGCCGTCCGCGCCGGTGTAGTCGAGCACGAACTTCGTCTTCTCGGGCGTCGTGATGTCGCCGTTGGCGATCACCGGGATCTTCACGCGCGTCTTCACGTCGGCGATGGTGTCGTATTCGGCCTCGCCCATGTACTGGTCGGCGCGCGTGCGGCCGTGGATGGCGATGGCGCGCACGCCGGATTCCTGCGCGATGCGCGCGATAACCGGGGCGTTCCTGTTTTCGCGGTTCCAGCCGGTGCGGAATTTGAGAGTAACCGGCGTGTCGGGCACGGCCGCGACGACGGTCTCAAGAATCTGCGCGACGAGCGGCTCGTTCTGCATCAGCGCCGAGCCGGCCATGACGTTGCAGACCTTCTTCGCCGGGCAGCCCATGTTGATGTCGATGATCTGCGCGCCGCGCTCGACGTTGTAGCGCGCCGCCTGGGCGAGCAGCTCGGGATCGGCGCCGGCGATCTGCACGACGATCGGTGCCACCTCGCCCGCATGGTCGGCGCGACGGCGCGTCTTGGCGCTGCCGTAGAGCAGCGAGTTCGAGGTGACCATCTCCGATACCGCAAGACCGGCGCCGAGCTGCTTGCAGAGCTGGCGGAACGGCCGGTCCGTCACCCCGGCCATGGGCGCGACGAACAGGTTGTTGCGCAGCTGGAAGCCGAGGTAGTTCATGAGCGGAGGCGGGGGAGGAAAAAAAAGCGGGAGGCGGATTTTAACGCTTGCCGCCCCCTTATTGCCTACTTACCATCCGCGTGCGCCGAACATCATGCGCCGTGCCAGGAAAGACCGCGCCGGCGGGAAGAGATCGAGGGCCAGCAGGCCGGCGCCGCGTACGTGCAGCAGCGGGGGAATGGCGTTGGAGAACAGCCGGACCAGGCCGTCCGTGAAGCCGATGGTGCCCGCGCGGTCGAGGCGGCGGCGAGCGGCGTAGCGCGCGAGCAGGGCGGGGTCGCCCGGATCAATGGCACCATTGGCATCGGTCAGCGTGTCGGCGAGCTCCATGATGTCGCGCAGCGCGAGATTGAAGCCCTGGCCGGCCACCGGGTGCAATGTCTGCGCGGCGTTGCCGATCCAGACCGCGCGATCGCCGACCGGCTGGCGGCGCACGCGCAGGCCAAGCGGATAGACGCGGCGCGGGCCGACTCCCATCAGCTTCACGCGCGGGCCGAAGCGCTCCTGGAGCAGCGCGCGAAAGCGGCTGTCGTCCAGCGCGGCAATCTCCTCGCTGGCGGCGGCGGGACAGGTCAGCACGATGGCGTATTCATCCCCACCCTGGCAACTGAGGGGCAGCAGGGCAACCGGGCCGGCGGGGGTGAAGCGTTCCCAGGCGGTGCCGCGATGCGGTGTGGCCGCACTTGCCATGCAGATGACAGCGTGCTGGCCGTAGTCGTGGGTACGGATGTTTTCTGAATCTTCGATGCGGCCTTCGGCATGCACCGTGAGCAATGCAACGGCCTGTTCCGGCGCCGGCGTGTTGTCCTGGTAGGCGATGCCGGCGGCGGTGACCGCCTGGTCCAGCGCAGCGGCGAGGTCGCCGGCGGCCAGCACGTAACCGAGCGCGGGAACGTTTTCTTCCGCGGCACGCATCAGGGTGCGCCCGAGTCCGCCCTGGTGGGAAACGTGGATCGTGGTGATCGGCTGGTGGGGAATGTCCTGCCAGACCCCGAGCATCTCGAGCGAGAGGCGCGAGCCGTGCGACAGCGCGAGGATGCGCGCGTCGCTCTGCGCCGCGCCGCGCGGCCGCGCATCGACGATGCGGCTCGCCACGCCGCCGCGGTGCAAGGCCAGCGCCAGCGCCATGCCCGCCGGTCCGCCACCGACGATGAAAACAGGCTCGCTCATCTCTTCATCAAGGCTTCGATGTCGGCGATCTTCTTCGGCGTGTCGGCGGTCAGTATCTCGCTGCCGGTGGCCGTCACGAGAACGTCGTCTTCGATGCGGATGCCGATGTTGTGGAAGGCGGCAGGAACGTCGTCGGCCGGGCGGATGTAGCAGCCGGGCTCGACGGTGAGCGTCATGCCGGGTACGAGCCTGGACCATTCCTCTCCGCTGCGGTACTCGCCGGCGTCGTGCACGTCCAGGCCGAGCCAGTGGCTGGTACGGTGCATGTAGAAGCGCTTGTAACTTTCCGATTCGATGACGCCGGCCAGGCTGCCTTCGAGCAGCTTCAGGTCGAGCATGCCCTGCGCGAGCACGCGCACCGCTGCTTCGTGGGGGGCGAGGAAGGTGGCGCCGGGCCGGGTCGCGGCGATGGCGGCGGCCTGGGCGTCGAGCACGAGGTCGTAGACGTCGGCCTGCGGGCCGCTGAACTTGCCGTTGACCGGGAAGCTGCGCGTGATGTCGCTAGCGTAGCCGTCAAGTTCGCAGCCGGCGTCGATCAGCAACAGGTCGCCGTCCTTCAGCACGCAATCATTGCCGACATAGTGGAGCACGCAGGCGTTGGCGCCGCCGGCGACGATCGGCGAATACGCCGGATACTGGCTGCCCTGGCGGCGGAACTCGTGGAGAAATTCGGCCTCGACTTCGTACTCGAATTTTCCCGGTGCAGCGAAACGCATCGCGCGTCGATGGGCGGTGCCTGCAATCGCTGCCGCCCTGCGCATCAGGTCGATTTCATGCGCATCCTTGACGAGGCGCATTTCATCGAGCGTGGCGCGGATGTCGTGGATCATGGCCGGCGCGCGCTTGCCGGCCCGCGTCTGCGCGCGCACGGCATTCAGCGCGGCGCTGATGCGCGCATCCCAGGCGGCGTCATGGCCGAGCGAGTACCAGAGCGCGGGCTGGTCGGCGAGCAATTCGGTCAGTTTCGCATCGAGTTCGCCGATCGGGTGGGCGGCATCGAAACCGAAGGCTTCACGTGCTCCCGCGGGCCCGAAGCGATAGCCATCCCAGATTTCCTTGTCGATATCCTTGTCGCGACAGAACAGCAGCGACTGGGGTTGGTCCCCGCCGACCAGCACCAATACGGCTTCGGGTTCGGGGAAGCCGGTCAGGTAGTGGAAGTAACTGTCGGCGCGATAGGGGAATGTCGTGTCGCGGTTGCGGATGCGCTCGGGCGCGGTGGGGATGAGCGCCACCCCCCCGCCTGCTGCGCCCATGCGGGCGAGCAGCGCGTTGCGGCGTAACTGAAAGGGGGCGTAATTCATGAATCGATGCTAGCACGCGTGGCGCAGGTCGATGTCCAGCGCCTTGAGGCGTTCCGGCGTGCCGACATCCACCCATCTGCCGACATGGTGTTCTCCGCTGACCTGGCCGGCGGCGATCGCGTCGTTGAGCAGGGGCGCGAGTTTGGCGGAGGTGCCGCGCGCGATGTCGGCGAAGAATGCCGGCCGATAGATGCCGATGCCGCTGAAGGTCAGCATGGGCCACCCCGGTGCCATCCCCATGTTGGCGGCGGATCCGGCTCGTGCCGTCCCGCCAGCGCCGACTTTCCCGTCATGCAATGTGAAATCGCCTGCGGGGTGGTGAGCCGGATTGTCGACGAGAACCAGATGGGCCAGCTTGTCGCCGGCCAGCGCATCACGGGCGCGGGCGGCATCCCAGTCGCAGAAGATGTCGCCATTGATCACGAGGAAAGGCGCGTTGCCCAGCAGCGGGAGTGCATTGGCGATGCCGCCGGCGGTCTCGAGCGCGCCTTGCGGTTCGGCCGAGTAGCGGATGCCGACGTTCCAGGCATCGCCTTCGCCGAGCAGCGCCTCGATCTGGTCGCCGAGATGCGCATGATTGATGACGACCTCGTGGAAGCCGGCGCGCGCGAGACGCTCGAGATGCCAGACGATCAGCGGCTTGCCGGCCACGGGCAGGAGCGGTTTCGGCGTGCGGTCGGTGAGCGGACGCATGCGTTCGCCGCGCCCGGCCGCGAGAATCATGGCTTTCATGGATCAGCCCGCCCCCCTTTGCCCCCCTCGCGGGGGGTTCCAGTTTGCTCGCTGCGCTCGAAATATCGGGGGTGCGTCATATCAGCCTTATTGCGGTTTGCGGCATCCGCCGCGTGCCGCATTTCCTTGGGGCGGCCCGGTGGAAAAGCTGCGCTTTCAAAATGTGTAGCCCGCCTGCACCTGACGGTTTTCGAGCTTGTCGAGCAGACGCAGCAGCGGCGTCAGTTCGCCGTAGCGGGCGCAGGCGGCGCGCAGGTATTTAGCCACCAGTGGCATGTTCGCCAGATAGCCGTCCTTGCCATCGCGATGGAACAGGCGCCCAAAGATGCCGAGCACCTTGACGTGACGCTGCACGCCCATCCACTCGTAGTCGCGGAAGAAATCGCCGAAGTCGGCACGCACCGGCAACCCCGCCTTTCTTGCCGTCTCCCAGTAGCGGGCCAGCCAGTCGAGCGTGCGTTCCTCCTCCCACTCGATGTAGGCGTCCTTGAATAGCGAGACGAGGTCGTAGGTGATCGGGCCGTAAACCGCGTCCTGGAAGTCAATTACACCCGGCGCACCCGGTTTATCCCCGTCGTCCATCAGGTTGCGCGAGTGGTAGTCACGATGGACGAATACGCAAGGCTCGGCGAGATTGACGGCGATAATTTTCTCGAACACGGCTGCGAGCATGTTGCGTTCCGTCGCGCCGAAATCGATGGGGATATGCTTGCCGATGTACCAGTCGGGAAACAGGTCGAGTTCGCGCTTGAGCAGAACCCGATCGTAGGCGGGCAGCGCGTCCGGACGGCTGACGCGCTGGATGGCGATCAGCGTGTCGAGGGCGGCGCGATAGAGCGCGTCGGCATCGGCGCCATCCGTCAGGGCGGCGAGGTAGGTGGTCGAGCCGAGATCGGTCAGCAGCAGGAAACCGCGTTCGACATCCTGCGCCAGCACCTCGGGCACATGCGCGCCGGCGGCCCGGAACAGCTGTTGCACATGCAGCCAGGGGCGGACGTCCTCGTGGGCCGGCGGGGCGTCCATGACGATACGGGTGCTGCCATCCGCGAAACAGGCACGCAGGTAGCGGCGAAAACTGGCATCCGCCGAGGCCGGGGCGAGCGTGAAGGTCCGCCCGGGAAACAGCGACGCCAGCCAGTCCTGAATCTGCTTGATCCGCTCCACGCAAGGATTTCCGGTCGAATGATAGAATTGCAAATTCTACCATTGGCTTATTTTGCGCTGCGGGCCTCGCCGCGGCGCGTCACCAACAAGAAAAGCGGCGCAGATGTCTTTGGCATGGCTCGGGCAAGGAGGAAGGATCATCGGCGGCACGCTGCTGGCGCTCGCTTGCGGCGGGTCCGTTGCCGCGGACCAGCTCGAGCCGCTGCGGGTCGATCCGAGCCTGCTCGGCGGCGCAGCGTCCCCAGTGAAGCCGCCGGCGCAACCGCCCGCGAAACCCGTTGCAGAGCCGGCCATGGAAGTCCGCTCCCTGCCGCCAGTCGAGACGGCCGCAACGGAGCGCAGGGCTGCCGAACCATCAACCGCGGGTGCACCGCCAGTGCGGGAAGTTGCAACGCCGGCTGCTCCGGCGTCTGCTCCTTCACCCGCTGCTGCGCCAGTTGCCGCGCCCAGCGAGAAATCGGTAGCGGCACCGGCTGCGGCGCCTGTGCCGCAGCCGCCGGCTGCACGTCCCGCTCCGCCGGTCATGGCACGGAATCTGCCGCCGCTGCGCGTGGATCCCGGCTTGCTCGGCCGTCCTGCCACGGCGCCCGTGCCGGCCCCTGTCGCCAGTGCCGCAGCCCCGGCGGCCCGCGTGGCGCTGCCTGATAGTCCCGCTGCAAGGGTCGTCAGCGTCTACCCGCATCCGGCGACCACGCCATTTTCCGCCACCGACAAGAACGCCGCGCCCACCCATGTCACGGCGCGCAAGATCGACGGCGTCAACGATTTCGAGTTGGTCGCAGAGGGCGATGTCGTGCTCGAGCGGGCCGGTGACACACTCAGCGCCGACCGGATCGTCTATCGCCAACTCGACGACGAGGTCGAGGCGATCGGCAACGTCCGCCTGAGATCGCCCGATACCGAAATCAGCGGCCCGCGCCTGCGCATGCGCCTGGAGGAAAGTACGGGCGAATTCGAAACCCCGGCATACAGCATCAGGCACAAGCCGGCCCCGGTGCTTGAGCCGGCGCTCACCCTGCTCGGCCTGCCGGCGATGAGCGAAAGCGGCCAGGTGCTGGCGACGACCGGCCGGAATCTCGAGCGTCCCGTGGTCACGGGCAGCGGGGTGGCGAAACGGCTCGAATTCCGCGGCGAGGATCACTATCACCTCGAGGATGCGACCTACAGCACCTGCGCGCCCGGCAAGCGCGACTGGGAAATTTCCATCGACGCGCTCGATCTCGACTACACCAGGGAAACCGGTACTGGACGCGGCGCCGTCGTGAGCTTCAAGGATGCGCCGATCTTCTATTTACCCTGGATGAGCTTCTCGCTCAACAACCAGCGCAAGAGTGGCTTCCTGCCGCCGACGATCGGCTCGACCAGCAAGAGCGGCCTCGAGGTGACCGCGCCCTGGTACTGGAACATCGCCCCGCACATGGATGCGACGATTACCCCGCGCCTCATGTCCCGGCGCGGCCTGCAGCTCAATACCGAGTTCCGCTACCTGCTCGACAGCCGGCAGAATCGCCTGAACCCGGGTTTGCCCGACAGGGGCCAGATCCGCCTCGAATATCTGCCCGGCGACAACGTGGCCGGCCGCGACCGCTACGGCTATGCGCTCCAGCACAACCAGTATCTGGGACAGGGATTCACCGCGAACCTCAACCTGAACGGCGTTTCCGACGACAATTACTTCAGCGACCTCTCCACGCGCGTAGGGCAGGTTTCGCAGGGGAACCTGCTGCGCCAGGGCATCCTGACCTATGGCGGCCCATGGTATATCGCTGCCCTCAATGTCCAGACTTACCAGACGCTGGGCGACCTGAGCTCACCCTACCGGCGCATGCCGCAACTGACCGCCAGCGCGTTTCGCTACGATCTGCCGCTCGGTCTCGCGTTCAACCTGAATGCCGAGTTCGTCAGCTTCGACCACCCGAACTACCTGCTCGGCAAGCGCACGACGCTGTATCCGCAACTGTCCTTGCCGCTGGCCACCACGGCGTTTTCGCTGACGCCCAAGATCGGCATCCATTCGACGCAGTACTCGCTCGATCAGCTGCAGCGACCCGGCCAGGACGGTCTCGTGAGCTGGTCGGGGGTGCCCGCCAGCCAGAGCCGGGTATTGCCGATCTTCAGCGTCGATGGCGGCTTCGTCATGGAGCGCAATACCGACTGGTTCGGCAAGTCGCTGGTCCAGACGCTCGAGCCGCGTGCCTACTACCTGAATGTGCCCCGCCGCGACCAGAGCAGGATCCCGGTCTTCGATACCGGTCTCACCGCCTTCAACTATGCCCAGCTGTTCTCGGAAAACCGCTATGCCGGCGGCGACCGCATCGGCGATGCCAACGAGCTGACCCTCGCGGTGACCTCCCGCCTGCTTGATCCCGCCAGCGGTGCCGACCTGCTGCGTGCCACGCTGGGTACGCGCTACTACTTCAGCGACCAGTCCGTGACCCTGCCGGGCGAGACGGCGCGCACCGAACGCGCCGCCGACATTCTGGCCACGCTGGCAGGACAGGTGCTGCCGCATACCTATGCCGACATCGGCTGGCTCTACAACCCGCGCGACGAACGTACCGAACGACTGACCTTCGGCGGTCGCTATCGTCCCGAAGCGGGCAAGGTCGTCAATGCGGGCTACCGCTACGCGCGCGATCTGCTCGGCCAGATCGACGTGTCGGCGCAATGGCCGCTGTCCGGCGGCTGGCACGGCGTCGGACGCTACAACTACTCGACCAAGGAACGGCGCGTCATCGAGATCATCGGCGGCGTCGAGTACGATGCCGGTTGCTGGGTCGGACGCTTCGTCGTCCAGCGCCTGGCGACGATTGCGGACCAGCCGACGACCGCGCTCTTCTTCCAGCTGGAACTCAACGATTTCTCGCGCATCGGGTCCAATCCCATGCAGCTCCTGCGCCGCAGCATCCCGGGCTACGGCGTCATCAACCAACCGACCGCCGATCCGGTATTTGGCGAAAACTGATTCGGCGCAAACTGATCATCGACCATGAAGCGACTAGTTCTCATCACGCTGTTTACCCTGCTGCCCGCTCTGGCCATTGCGCAGTCGCGCCAGCCGATCGCAGTCGACCGCGTCGTTGCGGTCGTCAATGACGAGGCGATCACCCTCAATGAACTGCGCGAACGACTGGCGACGGTGACGCGCCAGCTGCGCAGCCGCGGCACGCCGCTGCCGCCGTCCGAGGTGCTGGAAAAGCAGCTGCTGGAGCGGCTGATCGTCGATCGCCTGCAGGTGCAGTTCGCCAGGGAAAGCGGCTTGCGGATCGCCGATGCTGAACTGGATGCTGCAATGCGCCGCATTGCCGACAACAACCGGCTGTCGCTTGCGGAGTTCCGCGCCGCGCTGGAGCGCGACGGCATCACCTGGAAGCGCTTCCGCGAGGAGATCCGCGAGGAAATCACGCTCTCCCGCTTGCGCGAGCGCGAGGTCGAAAGCCGCATCGTCGTTTCCGATGGCGAGATCGACAACTACCTCGCCCATCCGGAACAGGCGAACCAGACGGCACTGGTCGCGCTGGGACACATCATCATCCGCGTACCCGAGCAGGTGGATCCCGCGCGGCTGAGCCAGTTGCGCCAGCGGGCCGAGGAAGCGCTCGCCCGCATCAAGTCCGGCCAGGATTTCGGCCAGGTCGCGGCCAGTTATTCCGAAGCGCCCGATGCGCTGGCGGGCGGCATCCTCGAGCCGCGGCCGGTGGATCGCCTGCCGACGCTTTACGCCGAAGCGGTGGCGAAGCTCCAGCCTGGCGAGGTCAGCGAGATCCTGCGCAGTCCGGCGGGCTTCCACATCGTCAGGCTCTTCGAACGCAAGGGCGGCAGCGTCGGCGGTACCTTCCGGCAGACCCAGGCACGGCACATCCTCATCAAGGTCAATGAGCTGGTGTCGTCCGACGAGGCGCGCCACAAGCTGGCGGGACTCAAGGAGCGGCTCGATAACGGCGCCGATTTCGCCGAGCTGGCGCGGCTGTATTCGAACGATCTGTCTGCCGCCAAGGGCGGCGACCTGGGCTGGCTCTACCAGGGCGACACCGTGCCGGATTTCGAGCGCGCGATGGATGCGCTCAAGCTCGGCGAAGTGAGTGCGCCCGTGCAGTCGCCCTTCGGCTGGCACCTGATCCAGGTGCTGGAGCGCAAGAATGCCGAGCCCGGCGACGAGCGCAAGCGCCTGATGGCGCGCCAGGCGCTGCGCGAACGCAAGTCCGACGAGGCCTACGAAGACTGGCTGCGCCAGCTGCGCGACCGCGCCTATGTCGAGTACCGGCTTGAAGACCGCTAAGCCGGTCATTGCCGTTACCTCGGGGGAGCCCGCCGGGATTGGACCGGAGTTGTGCCTGGCGCTGACTGAGCGCGAGTTCCCGGCGCGACTCCTCGTGCTGGGCGACCGGCAACTGATCGAGGAGCGTGCGCGTCTGCTCGGCCGCAGCACCGCCGGACTCGAGATCCTGCACACTCCGCTGGCGGCGCCGAGTACACCCGGCAAGCTGGACGTGCGTAACGCCGGCTATGTACTCGCGCTGCTGGACCGGGCGCTGGCGGGTTGCGTCTCCGGCGAGTATGCCGCGCTGGTGACCGGTCCGCTGCACAAAGGCGTCATCAACGATGCCGGCATTCCCTTCACCGGCCACACCGAATATCTCGCCGGCAAGACCGGCACGCCGCGCGTCGTGATGATGCTCGCGGGCGCGGGGCTACGCGTCGCGCTGGCGACGACCCATCTGCCATTGAAGGATGTCCCGGCGGCCATCACGCCGCAGGAACTCGAAACGACGATCCGCATCCTGCATGCGGATCTGCGCACGAAGTTCGGCTTTGCGCATCCGCGCATACTGGTGGCAGGCCTCAACCCGCATGCCGGCGAGGACGGCCACATGGGACGCGAAGAGATCGAGGTCATCACGCCGGTGCTGCAAAAGCTGCGGGCCGCAGGCATGGATCTGGTCGGTCCGCTGCCGGCCGACACGCTGTTCACGAAAAACGTGCTGGCGGGCTCCCATGCCCAGCTCGCCATGTACCACGACCAGGGTCTGGCGGTGCTCAAGTATGCCGCCTTCGACGAAGGAATCAATGTCACGCTGGGCCTGCCGATCATCCGCACCTCGGTAGACCATGGCACGGCTTTCGACCTGGCCGGCACCGGCCAGGCCTCGCCGACCAGCCTGTTCGCCGCGGTCGACGCCGCCATCGACATGGCACTGCGACGCAGGCAATGAGAGAGCATGATTTAAATGGCCATCAGGGCCATCGAGCCAGAAAGCGCTTCGGCCAGAACTTCCTCGTTTCGCCCGGCATCATCCGCAAGATCGTCGAGGTGATCGCGCCGCGCGCCGGCGACACCCTCGTCGAGATCGGCCCCGGCCTCGGCGCGCTGACCGCTCCGTTGCTCGAACGCATCGACTGCCTGCATGTCGTCGAAATCGACCGCGACCTGATCGCGCGCCTGCGCGAACGCTTTTCGCCCGAGCGGCTGGTCATTCACGAAGGCGACGCGCTCACTTTCGATTTCGGCGCGCTCAAGGGCGCGGGCCCGCTCAAGATCGTCGGCAACCTGCCCTACAACATCTCCAGCCCGCTGCTGTTCCACCTGGCCGAGATCGCCGACCGCGTCGCCGAGATGCACTTCATGCTGCAGAAGGAAGTCGTCGATCGCATGGTCGCCGCGCCGGGGTCGGGCGACTACGGGCGCCTTTCGGTGATGCTGCAGTACCGCTTCCACATGGAGCGGCTGTTCGTCGTGCCGCCCGGCGCCTTCGATCCGGCGCCGAAGGTCGATTCGGCCATCGTGCGCATGATCCCCATCGACTTCGCGAAAGTCGGCGACGGGCCGTCCCAAGCCGACGCCCCCCCTGTGGGGGGCAGCGAGCCGGGGTTGCGAGCGTGGGGGGCCAACAAAGTCGGTGCTGACAGGACGGCACGGGATCCCGATTTGTTCGCCCGCCTGGTGGCTGCGGCGTTTTCCCAGCGGCGCAAGATGTTGCGCAATACCCTGAAGGAGTTCGGCGGCGAGTCCTTGCTGGAGGCGCAGGGCATCGCGCCGACCGCACGCGCCGAAACGCTGCCGGTCGATGCCTACGTGCGCTTGAGCAACGCGCTGAGCGCGACGCGGAAATGAAAAACGCCCGGGGGGAGGCGATCCCCCGGGCGTTTCCCGTGTTGCCGGCTCAGTCGGCCTGTTTGCGCAGGAAGGCGGGAATGTCGTACTTGTCCATCCCGGTGTCGGACATCGCCTGCGCGCGGCTGTCGCGGCCGCCGCGCGGATTCGGCGTGAAGAAGTCGTCCAGGCTGCCCGCGCTGGCATTGCTGCCGGCGAGGTCCAGGACGCCGGCTGCGGGCGCGGCGGACATGGTGGGCATGGCGGCGGGCATCATGTCGTAGGTGCCGGTGCGCTGGCCGCGGCCTTCGCCATAGACGAGCTTGGGCTGGACCTTGGCCTTGTTGCCGAGGCCGGTCGCGACCACGGTCACGCGCAGCTGGTCTTCCATCGCATCGTCGAACACCGCGCCGCAGATCACGGTCGCGTCGGGCGCCGTGTAGGTATGGATGGTGTTCATGACTTCCTGGTATTCCTTGAGGCCGAGCGAGCTGCTGGCGGTGATGTTGACCAGCACGCCCTTGGCACCCGAGAGTTCGATGCCTTCCAGCAACGGGCTCGTCACCGCGGACTCCGCGGCGAGGCGCGCACGATCGACGCCGGCCGCGCTGGCCGAACCCATCATCGCCTTGCCCATTTCGCCCATCACCGTGCGCACGTCCTCGAAATCCACGTTCACCAGGCCGGGCACGTTGATGATTTCGGAGATGCCGCCGACGGCGTTCTTCAGCACATTGTCGGCCGCCTTGAAGGCTTCGAGCATGCTGACGTCCTCGCCGAGCACCTCCATGAGCTTCTCGTTGAGGATGACGATCAGCGAATCGACATGCTGCGCCAGTTCGCCCAGACCTTCCTCGGCAAGCTTGCCGCGCCGGCCTTCGAAAGTGAACGGTTTGGTGACCACGGCGACGGTCAGGATGCCCAGTTCGCGCGCCACTTCGGCAATCACGGGTGCCGCGCCGGTGCCGGTGCCGCCGCCCATACCCGCGGTGATGAAGCACATGTGCGCGCCGCGCAGCATGTCCGCGATGTGCTCGCGCTCGTTGCGCGCGTGTTCGCGCGCGCGCTCGGGCTTGCCGCCGGCGCCGAGGCCGGGGCCGAGCTGCAGCTTGACGCCCGCCGACGAATGCTTGAGCGCCTGGGCGTCGGTATTGCAGCAGATGAACTCCACGCCACCCACGCCTTCGCGGATCATGTGTTCGACGGCATTGCCGCCGGCGCCGCCGACGCCAATCACCTTGATGATCGTGTCGTTTGCGTCCCTGTCGATGATTTCGAACATTTCGCCTCTCCTGTTGTTGCCAAAAACGGTTGCTGAAATTTACAGATTGCGTGCAAACCAGGCGCGCATGCGCCCGAATACCTGTCCCATGCTCAGCGGCGGTGCCTTGCTGCCGCGCTGCCGTTGCGCCACGCCTTCCATCAGCAGGCCCATCGCCGTCGCGTAGCGCGGGTTCTTGACGAAGTCGCGCAGGTTGCCGGCGTAATGGGGCATGCCGACCTTGACCGTGTTGTGGAAGATCTCCTCGCCCAGTTCCGCCATGCCGGGCATCTGCGCGCTGCCGCCGGTCAGCACGATGCCGGCGCGCAGCAGGCGCGCATAGCCGCTCTTCACCAGCTCGTCCTGCACCTTCTGGAAAATCTCCTCGACACGCGGCTGGATGAAGCCCGCCAGCGTCGCGCGCGACAGGCTGGTCGCGGGGCGGTCGCCGACGCCGGGCACCTCGAGCATCTCCTCGGGGTCGGCCAGTTGATGCAGGGCGACGCCGTAGCGCAGCTTGATCTCCTCGGCGTCCTGCGTCGAGGTGCGCAGCGCGATCGCGATGTCGTTGGTGATCTGGTCGCCGGCGATCGGAATCACGGCGGTGTGGCGGATCGCGCCCTGGCTGAACACGGCGATGTCGGTGGTGCCGCCACCGATGTCGACCAGACAAACCCCCACATCCTTTTCGTCGTCGGTCAGCACCGCGTTGCCCGAGGCGAGCGGCTGGAGCACGAGGTCGACGACCTCGAGCCCGCAGCGGCGCACGCACTTGACGATGTTCTGCACGGCGGTGACCGCGCCGGTGACGAGGTGCACCTTCACCTCGAGGCGCCGCGCGTCCATGCCGATCGGCTCCTTGACGCCGTCCTGCCCATCGACGATGAACTCCTGCACCAGCGTGTGGAGGATCTGGTCGTCGGCGGAGATCGGCGTCGCATTGGCAGCCTCGATGGCGCGCGCGACGTCGTACTGCGTGACCTCCTTGTCCTTCACCACCGCCATGCCGTTGGAGTCCTTGCTCTTGATGTGGCCGCCGGCGATGCCCGTATAGACTTCCTTGACCTTGCAGCCGGCCATCATCTCGACTTCGGCGATGGCCTTCGAGATGCTGTTGACCGTCGCCTCGATGTTGACCACGACGCCTTTCCTGAGGCCGCGTGCTTCCTGGGTGTCCTGCGTGCCGAGGCCGAGGATCGCGAGCTGGCCCTCCGGATCCACTTCGGCGACGATCGCGACGATCTTCGAGGTGCCGATGTCGAGCCCGACGATCAGGTCGCGGTTCTTTTCCTTGCTCATGACTTCCGTCCTGCTGCTGCGGGCTGCGGCGGGAGCGTGGTCCGTTCGATGCCCGCGAGAGCAAATCCATTGGGATAGCGCATGTCGGCGACGCGGGCCGTGCCGAGCCGCAGCTTGACGCTGTCGTAATGCGCGGCAAAGCGCGTCAGACGCTCCGTCAGGGGATGACGCTCCTCGTCGCGTCCGAGTTCGATGGCGATGCCGTCGTCGAGCCGGAGGCGCCAGGCGCGGCGCGGCGACAGACCAACCGTGGTGACGCTGCGGCCGATGCTGGCCAGGGCCCGGTTGAACTCGTCATGCCGAGCGAGGATTTCGGCGGCCGTGCCCTCCGGACCGCTGAAGCGGGGGAGGGCAGGGACATCCTCCGGCAGGTCGGCGACGAAGACTTCGCCCTGTTTGTTGACCAGCGCATGGTCGCCATTGAGATGCCGCCACTGCGCGACGGCCTCATGCTCCTCCACGGTAAGGGAAAGCCCATCCGGCCACAGGCGGCGCACGGCGGCGCTGCGTACCCAGGGCAGCTTTTCTATGGCGGTGCGTGCCGTTTCGAGGTCGACGGTGAAGAAGTTTCCCGCTACGGTGGTCCGCGCGACGTGGGCGATTTGTTCCGTGGATACGCGTTGCGGCTTTTCCGCCAGCACCACCTCGCGCAGCGGGAACAGGGGAAGGCGCTGCAGGACCGTCAGGGCGGCCCAGGCCAGTCCGGCGATGCCGAGGACGATCAGCACGTCCGCCAGCAGATTCAGCAGCGTCGGCTGGTGCCACAGCCCGCCTGGTTCGGCGTTGCGGGTGTTCGCCCTAGCCTTGGCCACAGCGTGCCTCCGCGAGAATCCGCAGCACCAGCGTGCCGAAGTCGATGCCGGCCGCGCGCGCGGCCATCGGCACCAGCGAATGGCCGGTCATGCCGGGCGCGGTGTTCATTTCGAGCAGGCTGTAGCTGCCGTCGGCGCGCAGGATCAGGTCGGCGCGTCCCCAGCCGCGGCAGCCGAGCGCATCGAAGGCGGCCAGCACCGTCCTGCCGATCTCCGCTTCCCTGGCGGCGTCGATGCCGGACGGGCAGTGGTACTGCACGACGTCGGTGAAGTACTTGTTCTGATAGTCGTAACGTCCCTCGGGTGCCTCGATGCGCACCAGCGGCAGGGCAGTGTGGCCAAGCACCGCAGCAGTCAGTTCGGTACCGGCGACGAATTCCTCGGCCATCACCTCCTCCTGACGGCCGTCGGGCAAGGTCGCGGCGGCGGCGAAGGCTGCGGCGAACTCCTCCGGCTTGGCGATCTTCGTGACCCCGAGCGACGAACCTTCGCGCACCGGCTTGACGATCAGGGGCAGGCCGAGTTCGGCGATTACCGCGGCGGCTTCGGCGGCGGAGCCGACGCGCCGCGAGCGCGGGGTCGGAATGCCGGCCGCCTGCCAGAGCAGCTTGGTGCGGATCTTGTCCATCGCCAGCGCCGAGGCGAGCACTCCGCTGCCGGTGTAGGGAATCTTCATCAGGTCGAGCGCGGCCTGGACCGTGCCGTCCTCGCCATCACCGCCGTGCAGAATGATGAAGGCACGGTCGGGCTTCTGTGTGGCGAGGGTCCAGATCGGCTGCATGGCCGGGTCGAAGGCGAAGGCGTCGACGCCGGCGGCGAGCAGCGCCGCCAGCACCGCCTGGCCCGAAATCAGCGAAATCTCGCGCTCGGCGGAACTGCCGCCCATCAACACCGCCACCTTGCCGAAATTGCTCGTCATCACCTTGCCGCCCCGAGGATGCGCACCTCGCGCACCAGTTCCACGCCGAATTGTTCCCTTACCTCGGCCTGAATTCGGCCGATTAAGCTTTCTATCGCGGCAGCGCTCGCTTTGCCCCCCGGATTAACGATGAAATTCGCATGCTTTTCGGACACCCGCGCGCCGCCTGTTTCGACCCCCTTCAATCCGGCTGCTTCGATCAGGCGCGCGGCGTGATCGCCGGGCGGATTGCGGAACACCGATCCGGCGTTCGGCAGCTGCAAAGGCTGTGTCGCGATGCGCTTTTCGAGCAGCGTTTTGATCGTCGCGCGGGCGGTCGCCGCGTCGCCGGGAGGGAAGCGCAGCCAGGCCGCGACGAAGATCTCGTCGGTCGCTGCCTTGAGGCCGCAATGGCGGTAGGCGATGGCGAAGTCGGCGGGCGTGCGCTCGATCAGTTCGCCCTTGCGGTTCAGCATGCGCACGCGCTCGACGAAGGACCAGATCTCGCCGCCGTGGCAGCCGGCGTTCATCGCCAGCGCGCCGCCCAGCGTGCCGGGGATGCCGGCGAGGAATTCGGCACCTGCGCAGCCGTGGTTCGCGGCGAAGCGCGCGACCTTCGGCGCGGATACGCCGGCTTCGGCGTAGATCGTGCCGTCCGTGTCCAGCCGCAGCACGTCCAGCGCCCCATGGGTGAAGATCGCAGTGCCGTCGAAACCGCCGTCGCGGATCAGCAGGTTCGAGCCGAGGCCGACCATCAGCAGCGGCTCGTCGTGGCGCATGCCGGCCATGAAGGTCGCGAGATCGTCGATGTCGCGCGGGAAGCAGGCCTTGGCCACCAGGCCGCCGGCGCGCCAGGTGACGTGTCCTGCCATCGGTTCGTCAGGGCGAATATCCATCAACCGTGCACCAGTTTTGCGGGTACCGAGCCAATCGAACCGGCGCCGAGGGTGATGACGACATCGCCGTCCTGCGCGGCATCGAGGATGGCCTGCGGCAGCGCGGCGATGTCTTCGACGAAGAGCGGTTCGACCTTGCCCGCGACGCGCAGCGCACGCGCCAGCGAGCGGCCGTCGGCGGCGACGATGGGCGCTTCGCCGGCGGCATAGACCTCGGCGAGCAGCACCGCGTCGGCGGCCGAGAGCACCTTGACAGAT
>JAJZSW010000103.1 GCA_021849505.1 Pseudomonadota bacterium | reverse complement strand
CCGGCGCGGACAGGTAGGCGCCGGTGAGCGAGTCGGCATGCGCTTCGACCTGCTTGGGCGTGCCCTGCGCGACGATGTGGCCGCCGTGCTCGCCGGCGCCCGGCCCCATGTCGACGACATGGTCGGCCGATTCGATCGCCTCCTGGTCATGCTCGACGACGATCACGGTGTTGCCGAGGTCGCGCAGGTTGGCCAGCGTCTGCAGCAACCGCGTGTTGTCGCGCTGATGCAGGCCGATCGACGGCTCGTCGAGCACGTACATGACGCCGGTGAGGCCCGAGCCGATCTGCGAGGCCAAGCGGATGCGCTGCGCCTCGCCGCCGGAAAGTGTTTCGGCGGAACGGTCGAGCGAGAGATAGTCGAGGCCGACGTTGATCAGGAAACTCAGCCGGCTGGTGATCTCCTTGACGATCTTCTCGGCGACCTGGGCGCGGTGGCCGGTCAGTTGCAGGAGGTTGAAGAAGTCGCGGCAGTCGATCAGCGACAGGCGGCTGACCGCGGTGATGGTCTTGCCGCCGACCAGCACGTGGCGCGCCTCCTGCCGCAGGCGCGCGCCATCGCATTCGGGACAGGGCTTGTTGTTGAGGTATTTCGCCAGCTCCTCGCGCACCATCTGGCTGTCGGTTTCCTTGTAGCGCCGTTCCAGGTTGGGGATGATTCCTTCGAACGCATGCGAGCGTTCGAAGCGCGTGCCCTTCTCGTTGAGGTACTTGAAGCGGATCTGCTCGCGGCCCGAGCCGTAGAGCACGATCTTGCGGGTGTCCTCGGGCAGCTTCTCGAACTCGACGCCGGTGTCGAAGCCATAGTGGCTCGCCAGCGACTCGATCATCTGGAAGTAGAACTGGTTGCGCCTGTCCCAGCCCTTGATCGCGCCGGCGGCGAGGCTGAGGTGCGGGTAGGCGACGATGCGCGCCGGGTCGAAGAACTGGATCGAGCCGAGGCCGTCGCATTCCGGGCAGGCACCCATCGGGTTGTTGAAGGAGAACAGGCGCGGCTCGAGCTCCTGCAGCGCATAGCCGCAGTGCGGGCAGGCGAACTTGGCCGAGAACAGGTGCTCGACGCCGCTATCCATCTCGACGGCGAGGCAGCGCCCCTCGGCATGGGTCAGCGCGGTCTCGAAGCTTTCCGCCAGCCGCTGGCGCTGGTCGGCCTTCACCTTGAGACGGTCGACGACGACGTCCACCGAGTGCTTCTGCGACTTGGCCAGCTTCGGCAGCGCGTCGATGTCATGCACCTTGCCATCCACGCGCAGGCGCACGAAGCCCTGCGCCTTGAGCTCGGCGAACAAGTCCAGCTGCTCACCCTTGCGGTTCGCCACCACCGGGGCGAGGATCATCAGCCTGGTGTCCTCGGGCAATGCCAGTACATGGTCGACCATCTGCGCCACGCTCATCGACTCCAGCGCCACGCCGTGCTCCGGGCAGTGCGGCGTGCCGGCGCGCGCATAGAGCAGGCGCAGGTAGTCGTGAATCTCGGTGACCGTGCCGACGGTGGAGCGCGGGTTATGGCTGGTCGCCTTCTGCTCGATCGAGATCGCGGGACTCAAGCCCTCGATCAGGTCGACGTCGGGCTTTTCCATCAACTGCAGGAACTGGCGCGCATAGGCCGAAAGGCTTTCGACATAGCGGCGCTGGCCCTCGGCATAGAGCGTGTCGAAGGCGAGCGAGCTCTTGCCGGAACCGGACAGTCCGGTGATGACGGTAAGTTTGTTGCGCGGCAGGTCGAGATTGATGTTCTTGAGGTTGTGGGTGCGCGCGCCGCGAATCCTGATTTCTTCCATTGGGGGCTATGAAGGCTGGATGGGTCGATGAAGGCGACCTGATAATATACGCGCCCTTTTACGCCAAACATATTGCCCGCGTGCTTTCCCCCACCGCCGATGCCATGACCCCCGCCGAGCGGCGCACGGGCAGCGTCCTCGCCGCCATCTTCGGGCTGCGCATGCTCGGCCTGTTCCTCGTCCTGCCGGTGTTTTCCGTGCTGGCGGCGCAACTGCCCGGGGGTGACGACGCGATGCTGGTCGGCCTTGCCCTCGGCGCCTATGGCCTGACGCAGGCCTGCTTCCAGATTCCCTTCGGCCTTGCCTCCGACCGCTGGGGCCGCAAGCCGGTGATCGTCGCCGGCCTGCTGCTGTTCGCCGCCGGGAGCCTCATCGCGGCGGCCGCGCCGGATATCCACGTCATGATCGTCGGCCGGGTGTTGCAGGGCGCCGGAGCCATCTCGGCCGCGGTCTCGGCGCTCGCCGCCGACCTCACGCGCGAGCAGCACCGCACCAAGGTGATGGCGATGATCGGCGCATCGATCGGCCTCGTCTTCGCCGCCTCGCTGGTCGTCGCCCCGCCGCTCGCCGCCGCGGTCGGACTGTCCGGCCTCTTCGTGCTGACCGGCTTGCTGGCGCTGGGCGCGATCGTCCTCTTGTTTGCTGCCGTCCCGCCAGCACCGACTTTCGCAAAGCTCGAGCGTCCGCCCTTCTCCGTAGTGCTGTCCGACGCCAAACTCGCCCGCATGAACTTTGGTGTCTTCGCGCTGCACCTGATGCAGACAGCCCTCTGGGTCGTCGTGCCCCCCGCACTCGTTGCTGCAGGCTTGCCAGGGGCAGAGCACTGGAAAATCTACCTGCCGGCGGTACTGTTGTCCTTCGCCGTCATGGTGCCGGCCATCATCGCCGCCGAGCGCAAGGGCAGGATGCGGCCGATTTATACCGGCGCAGTCGTGCTGCTGATCCTCGTGCAGGCCGGCCTGGCGCTGTTCGGCGGCGGCGTCTGGCTGACCGGCCTTTGGCTGCTGCTGTTCTTCGTCGCCTTCAACATTCTCGAAGCCCTGCAGCCCTCGCTGATTTCGCGCCTCGCGCCGCCGGCCGCCAAGGGCGCGGCGCTGGGCATCTACAACACCACCCAGTCGCTCGGACTGTTTCTCGGCGGCCTGCTGGGCGGAGTATTGGTCAAGTACTACGGTACCGCGGCGGTGCATCTGGTGTGCGCCGCGATTGGTATCATCTGGCTCATGCTGGCGTCACGCGTGCAGGCGCCGCAACCCCATACAACATCGGCAAACTAGGGAGAGAACATGGCATCGGTGAATAAAGTGATTCTGGTAGGCAACCTCGGCGCGGATCCGGAATCCCGCTACATGCCGAACGGCGATGCCGTCGTGAATATCCGCCTGGCCACGACGGAAAGCTGGAAGGACAAGGCCAGCGGCGAAAAGAAGGAGCTCACCGAGTGGCACCGCGTGGTGTTCTACCGCAAGCTTGCGGAGATCGCCGGCCAGTACCTCAAGAAGGGCTCGCAGGTGTACATCGAAGGCCGCATCCGCACCCGCAAGTGGCAGGACAAGGATGGTCAGGACCGTTACACCACCGAGATCGAAGCCAACGAGATGCAGATGCTCGGTCGCCGCGAAGGCATGGGTGGCGATGCGCCACGCGACAACAGCGGCAGCCGCCCGGCACCGCGCGCACAAGCGCAAAGCGCCCCGAGCAACGGCGGTTTCAATGATGTCGAGGACGACATCCCGTTCTAGGATGAAGAAACTGCGCCGGCTGCGTGAGTATTCGCCGCGCGATCTGCTGGTCGTCGGCCTGCCGCTGCTGCTGCTGGTGATCGCCGGCTTCTGGTTGGCCTCGCGCTTCATCCAGCCGGCTCCGCCGGACACCCTGACGATCTCGACCGGCGGCGAGGGCGGCGCCTACCAGCGCTTCGGTGCCGTATACAAGGACGTGTTGGCGCGCTACGGCGTCAAGCTGGTCGAGCAGGCCTCGGCCGGCTCGCTCGAGAATCTCGCCCGCCTGCGCGACCCGGAACAGCAGGTCGATGTCGCCTTCATCCAGGGCGGCACGGCCCGGGTGCAGGAAGACGATACCCTGCTCTCGCTGGGCAGCCTCTACCACGAACCGCTCTGGATCTTCTACCGCGAAGGCCTCGGCAAGCCGACCCGCATCGCCGACCTCAAGGGCAAGCGCATCGCCATTGGCGGCGCGGGCAGCGGCACGCAGCACCTCGCCCGCGAACTGCTGTTCCTCAACCAGATCGACGACAAGAACACCCGCCTGATCGCACAGGGCGGCCTCGGCCTGGCACAGGCGATCGCGCACCAGCGCATCGATGCCGCCTTCGTCGTCGGACCGACGCAGTCGGCAGCGGTCTGGACCCTGCTGCATACCCCCGGCGTGAAGCTGATGAATCTCGCGCATGCCGAGGCCTACACCCGGCAATTCCCCTACCTGGGCAAGCTGGTGCTGCCGCGCGGTGCGGTGAATGTGGCCGCCGACCTGCCGCCGACCGACATCGAGCTGCTCGCCCCGATGGCGACGCTGGTGGTGCGCGATGACACCCATCCGGCCCTGATCGACCTGCTGATGCAGGCGATGAGCGAGGCCCACGGCGGCACGGGCATCTTCCAGCGCGCCGGCGAATTCCCGCGCGCCCCGGTGATGACCGCCGCCGACTTCCCACTCTCGCCCGAGGCGCAGCGCTACTACAAATCCGGCAAACCCTGGCTGCAGCGCTTCCTGCCGTTCTGGGCCGCCACGCTCGTCGATCGCATGGTGGTGATGCTGATTCCGCTGTTCGCGGTGCTGATCCCGGTAATGAAGATCGCGCCGGGACTCTACAACTGGCGCGTCAAGTCGCGCATCTACAAGCGCTACGGCGAACTCAAGTTCATCGAGGCCGAACTCGAGGCCGATCCGGGCAAGCTGACGCGCGCGGAATGGATCAGGCGCGTCGACGCGATCGAAGCCGCCGTCAATCACATGGCGATGCCGCTCGCCTTCAGCGACATGATCTACACGATGCGCGTGCACCTCGGGCTGGTGCGCAAGGCGATCGACAAGGCCACCGCGGAAATTACAGCCGCCTGATCTTTTCCAGCAGCGCGGTCGTCGACCGCGCGTGGATGAAGGGGATGGAATGCACCGTCCCGCCCCAGCCGAGGACCTCGGACGCACCGACGATCTTCTCGACCGGCCAGTCGCCACCCTTGACCAGCACATCCGGACGGCAGTCGAGAATGCGCGCGAGCGGGGTGTCCTCGTCGAACCAGGTGACCAGCGCCACGCTTTCGAGCGCGGCCAGCACCGCCATGCGATCCTCCAGCGCATTCACCGGCCGGTCGTCACCCTTGCCGAGGCGCCTCACCGAGGCGTCGGAATTGGCCGCGACGACGAGACTCGCGCCCAATGCGCGCGCCTGCGCGAGATAACTGACGTGCCCGCGATGCAGGATGTCGAAACAGCCGTTGGTGAACACCAGCGGGCGCGGCAGCATGGCGACGCGCTGCGCCAGGTCCGCCGGCGTGCAGAGCTTCGCCTCGAAGGCCGGCGGGGAATAATTCACCGACTGCGCTTACTTGGCGACGGTGTTGGGCGCCGACCTGGCGGCGTCGGCGTCGCTGATGATCTCGAAGACGCGCACGACCTTCTGCACGCCACCCGTCGTGCGGGCGATCTCGACCGCGGCATTGGCTTCCTTCTGGGACACCAGTCCCATCAGATAGACCACGCCCGCTTCGGTGACCACCTTGACATGGTTGGCGGCAAAGGTGTTCGCATCGACGAAGCGCGCCTTGACCTTCGAGGTGATGAAGGTGTCGTTGCTGCGCGCGGTCAGGGTGCTGGCGGCGGCGACCTGCAGTTCGTTGCTGATGGCCTTGACGTTCGGCACCTCTGAAACGATCTTCTCGACATCCGCCTTGGTGGCCGCGTTCGGCACCTCGCCGGTCAGCAGCACGGTGCGGTTGTAGCTGGTGACATTGACGTGGGTGTTGCTGCCGTATTTTTCCGAGATGCGGTTGCCGGCGCGCAGCTCGATCCCTTCGTCGGCGACCTGCGTTTCCGTGGAGCGGCGATCGGCAAAAACCAGCGCGCCGGCACCCACGCCGACGGCGGCTGCGCCGAAGCAGCCGGACAGAAAGGGAACGAAAGCGGCCAGCAGGATCAGGGTACGTCTGTTCATTGGGATTCTCCGAGAATGAGGGCATCGATGCCGTCGCACAGGCAATGCAGGGCCAGGAGATGCACTTCCTGGATGCGCGCGGTACGGTCGGCGGGGACGCACAGGTGAATATCATCCGACCTGAGTTGCCGGCCGATGGTTCCGCCGCCCTTGCCGGTCAGGGCCACGACGCGCACGCCACGCGCGTGGGCGACCTTGATCGCTTCCGACACATTGGGCGAATTGCCCGAGGTGGAAATCGCCAGCAGCACATCGCCGGACCGGCCGAGCGCGGCCACCTGCTTGGCGAACACTTGGTCGTAGGCGTAGTCGTTGGCGATCGAGGTCAGGGTCGAGGTGTCGGTGGTCAGCGCGATCGCGGCCAGCGGTGCGCGTTCCTTTTCAAAGCGGTTGAGCAGTTCGGCGGCGAAATGCTGCGAATCGGCGGCCGAACCGCCGTTGCCGCAGGCCATTACCTTGCCGCCGGCGGCGAGGCAGGCGGCCATGGCGCGCACCGCCGCCTCGATGGGTTGGGACATGCTGGAGAGCGCCGCCCGCTTGGTGGCGATGCTTTCCTCGAACTGGTCCTGAATACGTTGCTGAAGTGTCATGCTTGAATTCTACAGTACGACATATACCTCGATTCGCACGCGCCGCCAGGGATTGCGGTGCTTCAGCAGCGCCGCGATGCGCCCTTCCACCCGCTCGCCGCGATCCATCGCCGCCGCGACGGCCTCGTTCTCGGCGCGCGGCAGGTAGCCGAGCTGCCGGCCGCGCCATTCGACGCGCACCGCACGGGCATCGTGCGGATTCTGCGGTTCGCGCACCAGCGTGAGTGCGTCGCCGACCCCGAGTTCTTCCCACAGCGCCGCGCCGGCGTGGTACTGGAAGCCCGCGAGCGGCGAACTTTGCACCAGCAGCTTGACCGTCTGTGCCTGTGCCATGAGGCTCGATGCGCACAACAGGCTAATCAGCAGAAAACGCATTCCTGATCCATTCCAATCCATCCCCTTCGATCAGCACGCAATCGAAGCGGCAATCACAATCGCCATGCCGCGCCAGCCAGTGCCTCGCGGCGAGCACCAGGCGCTGCTGCTTGGTCGGCGTGATGCTGTAGGCCGCGCCGCCGAATTCGCTCCGGGCACGCTGGCGCACCTCGACGAACACGGTCGTGGCACCGTCGCGGCAGACGAGATC
>JAJZSW010000102.1 GCA_021849505.1 Pseudomonadota bacterium | reverse complement strand
ACCACGTATTGCCAGATCAGGTCATTGGCGCGCAGCGCCGAGAAGGTCGTCGACAGCTCGCGTGCGGTGAGCAGGCCGCCCTTGCCGATCGTGGCTTCGCGCGTCGCCACGGAAGCCTCGTCGACGAAGCAGCCGATCTCGCCGGTGTCGGTGAAGTCGAGCAGCGTGGTCAGCAGCGTCAATGACGCGACCGGATCCTCGCCGCGGGCCTTGGCGACGGCCAGCGCGGAGGATAGGATCGTCCCGCCAACGCAGAAGCCGAGGGCATTGATCCGGTCCAGCCCGCTGATTTCCTGCACGACCTTGATGGCCGTGAGCGGACCTTGTTCGATGTAGTCGTCCCAGGCCAGGTGGCCTTGATCGGCCTGCGGGTTGCGCCAGGAGACGAGGAAGACCGTCTGGCCCTGCGCCACGGCGTAGCGGATGAAGGAATTATCCGGCTGCAGGTCGAGGATGTAGAACTTGTTGATGCAGGGGGGCACGACCAGTAGGGGACGCCTGGCGACGGTGTCGGTCAGGGGTGCATACTGCAGCAACTGGAACACTTCGTTCTCGAAAACCACGGCACCCGGGGTGATCGCGAGATTGCGGCCGACCTCGAAGGCCGCGTCGTCGGTCATCGAGATGCGACCCTTTTCCATGTCGGCGATCAGGTTCTGCAGGCCGAGCTTGATGCTCTCGCCGTTTGTTTCGAGTGCCTTCTGGATGAACTCGGGATTGGTGGCGGCGAAATTCGACGGCGCCAGCGCATCGACCATCTGGCGCGTCGCGAACTGCACGCGGTTGCGCGGCAACTGCTGCGGAATCGGCATCGTGTCGGCCATCCGCTTGAGGTACTGGGCGTTCAGCAGATAGGCCTGGCGCAACCAGTCGTAGATCGGGCTTTCCGCCCAGGCCGGATGGTTGAAGCGCTTGTCGCCGGGTTCGGGCTGGATCAAAGGCTCGGCAGGAGAGTCCTTGCTGCGCTGGAGAATGGCCTGCCATAAGGAGACGTGTCGCTCGTGCCACTCCTTCTGCAGGGCGAGCAAGGCATTGTTGGGGTCTTGGGTGGAGGTCATAGGGTGATTCTGCATTGCACCATAGAAGCTGTCAATCGAGCCATATCAGGCTGGCCATGCGGCCGGTTGCACCATCGCGGCGATAGGAAAAGAATTGCTGCGTATCGCGCACCGTGCAAAAGTCGGCGCTGGTGATACGGCACACCCCCAGATCCGCAAGCCGTTGCCGAGCCAACAAATAGATGTCGCAGAGCCACTTGCCATCGGGCCGGGCGACGAAGGCCCTCGCTGCCTGCGGATCATGGGCACTGAAGACGTCGCGGACTTCGCCACCGACTTCGAAATGCCGCGGACCGATCGCCGGCCCGAGCCAGGCGAGCAGAGCTTCGCCCGGTACGCCCATCGCCGCGACGGTGGATTCGATCACGCCGGCCGCCAGCCCGCGCCAGCCGGCGTGCGCGGCGGCGACCACTGTGCCGGCCGCGTCGCACAACAATATCGGCAGGCAGTCGGCGGTCAGCACCGCGCAGACGACGCCGGGCTTGTGTGAGTAAGCGGCGTCTGCTTCTGGCGTTTGGCTGCCCTTCGCGTTCGAGCAGGCCGCCGCATCACAGCACTGTATGCCATGCACCTGCTTGAGCCAGACGGGTTCGGCGGGCAGGCGGGCACGCAGGATGCGGCGGTTTTCGGCAACCGCTGCCGGATCGTCGCCGACATGATCGCCGAGGTTGAGGCTCGCAAACGGGCCGACGCTGACGCCGCCGTGGCGGGTGGTCACCAGTGCGCGGACATTGGCCGGCGCCGGCCAGTCCGGCACGATAAGCTCAGTGAGCACGCAGCTGCTCGAGCAGTGTTGCGAAGTCGGCGGGCAGCGGCGCCTCCCATCTCATCTCCTGGTGCGTCCCGGGATGCACGAGCGCGAGGCGGAAGGCATGCAGCGCCTGGCGCGGGAAGGCATCGAGCAGCGCCGCGCCGCAGCGCGCTTTCCCATACACCGGGTCACCGACGAGGGGATGCCGGATGTTCGCCATGTGCACGCGGATCTGGTGGGTGCGCCCGGTTTCGAGCCGGCACTCGACGAGCGTGCAGCCCGCGAATTGTTCGACGGGCAGGTAATGCGTGCGCGCCGCCTTGCCACCCTGCCTGACGACCGCCATCTTCGTGCGCTGCACCGGATGGCGGCCGAGCGCGGCATCCACCGTGCCGCCGGCCGCAACCTCGCCATGCACGAGCGCGAAATAGTGGCGCCTGACCGTGCGCGCCTGCAGCTGGCGCACCAGGTCGGTCTGCGCGGCGAGCGTCTTCGCTACCACCATCAGCCCCGAGGTCGCCTTGTCGAGCCGATGCACGATGCCGGCGCGCGGTACCCGGGCGAGTTCCGGCGCATGATGCAGCAGCGCGTTCATCAGCGTGCCCGAGGTGTTGCCGCTGCCCGGATGGACGACCAGTCCCGCCGGCTTGTCGATGACGACGAGCGTCGCGTCCTCGTAGACGATGGGCAGCGGAATGTCCTCGGCCGCATCCGCCAAAGTCGGCGCTGGCAGGACGGCACACGCGACGCTTTCGCCGCCATGTACCTTGTGCTTGGGGTCGGCCGTGGCGCCGTCGAGCCGGATCAGACCCTGCTTGAGCCAGCCCTGCAGGCGGCTGCGCGAATGCTCGGGAAACAGCTTTGCAAGGGCTGCGTCGAGGCGTAGCCCGTCGCACGCGGGCGGAATGGAGACCGGAACAACTTCGTGATTATAATCGGCCGACTTCACTGTGGACTCGCTCATCATGCGTAGTTTAGCTTTCCTGCTTGCCCTGTTCCTGACCGTATTCGTTGCCGGCTGCGGACTGCTGCCCGAGCAGATCGACGAAACCGCCGGCTGGTCGGCCAACAAGCTCTACGCCGAAGCCAAGACCGCGATGTCCGACGGCGCCTACGACAAGGCCGTCCAGTATTTCGAAAAGCTCGAGGCGCGCTACCCCTACGGCCGTTACGCCCAGCAGGCGCAGATCGAAACCGCCTACGCCTATTACAAGCAGGGCGACAAGGCGCTCGCCATCGCCGCCTGCGACCGCTTCATCCGCCTGCACCCGAATCACCCGCATGTCGATTACATGTACTACCTGAAGGGGCTGGTGAACTTCAACGAGGACCTGGGCCTGCTTGGCTACGTCAGCATGCAGGACCTGACCGAGCGCGATCCCAAGGCCGCGCAGGAGGCCTTCGAGGCCTTCAAGGCGCTGGTGAATGCCTTCCCGGACAGCAAATATGCCAAGGATGCCGCGCTGCGCATGGCCTACCTGGTGAATGCACTGGCCTCCGGCGAAGTACATGTCGCACGCTACTACATGAAGCGCGGCGCCTACGTCGCCGCAGTCAATCGCGCCCAGGCGGCGCTCAAGACCTATCCCGATGCCCCGGCCACCGAGGAGGCATTGTTCATCATGGTCAAGGGCTACGACGTGCTCGGCATGAACGACCTGCGCGACGATGCCGAACGCGTGATGCGCAAGAACTTCCCCAGCAGCGACTACTACAAGCGCGGGCTTGAGCGTGACGTGCCGTGGTGGAAGCTCTGGTGAGCATCGAATGCCGGCGCAAGCCGTGCGTGATGATCAATGCGCGCCCGCGCCGAGAGCGCAGATGTCGGCGCGCCATGCTGGCGGTGTTCTGACCGCAGCCATGACCTGGAGGGGAGCCAGCTGATGTTGGACCGCATGAAAATTGACCACCGGCTGGCCATCGGATTCGCGCTGATGCTGCTCGGCGCTGTTGCCCTCAGCGCCCTGGCGACGATCGGTATTACCCTGCTGGACCACCATACGGCAGTGCGGTTGATCGCCTTCATGTTCCTCGCGTATCTGATCGGCGGCGCCGCGGTGGCTTACCTGATCACCCGCAGCGTCGGGCAATCGCTGAAGGTCGCCGCCACGGCGGTGCAGAGCCTGATCGCCGACAGCACGGACAAGGTGCTCGCCGTGCAAGCCATCGAGGCGGGCGACCTGAGCGGGGAGATGGTCGTTTCCAAACCGCTGCAAGTGGATCTCGACAACCTGCCCAAGGATGATCTGGGCGCGCTGATGAAGGCGGCGTCCCATCTCAGCGAGGTGCAGGTCGCGCTCGACGAGGCCTTTGTGCAAATGACCCAGTCCCTGCGTCTGGCGCGCGACGAAGAGCAGCGGCGCGACTGGCTGAAGAGCGGGCGCAACGAACTCAATCTCCTGATCCGGGAGGAGCAAAGCACGGGCGAGATGGCGGACAAGGTGCTGGGCTTCATGGTGACCTATCTCAAGGCCGGCGTGGGTGCGCTCTACCTGTTCGATGAAGGCGCGGTAAAGCTCATCCGCGCCGCCACCTATGCCGCCAGCGGAGACATCAAACCCGGCGAGCAGTTCCGGCTGGGCGAAGGCGTGATCGGCCAGGCGGCGCGCGAACAGAAAATCATCAGCCTGGCCGATGTGCCGCCCGGCTATCTGCCGATCGGTTCCGCCCTGGGCGGCGCGGCGCCGAAGGTCGTCACCGCCATCCCCCTGCTGCATGGCAACCGGCTGGTCGGGGTGATCGAGATCGGCGCCTTCCACGCTTTCAGCGACGTCGAAATGAGCTTCGTGGAGCTGGCGCGGGAAACCATCGCCATCGCCATCGAAGCCAACCAGGCGCACCAGCGGACGGCCGAACTGCTCGAGGAGACCGAGCAGCAGGCGGAGGAGCTGCGGGTACAGCAGGAAGAGCTGCAGCAAAGCAACGAGGAACTCGAGGAGCGGGCCCAGTTGCTGGAGCAGCAGCGCGAGACGCTCCGGATCAAGAGCCAGGAGGTCGAAGCCGCAAGCCTGACCCTGCAAGAGAAGGTGGCGGAGCTGGAACGGGTCAGCACCTACAAGTCGGAATTCCTCGCCAACATGTCGCACGAGCTGCGCACCCCGCTCAACAGCCTGATGATTCTTTCCAGCCTGCTGAAGCAGAACAAGGAGGGCAATCTCAGCGAGAAACAGGTCGAATTCGCCGCCACCATCAATTCCGCCGGCATGGACCTGCTCAACCTCATCAACGATATCCTCGACCTTTCCAAGGTCGAGGCCGGCCAGATGCAGTTCAATTTCGCCGCCCTGCCGGTGCAGGATCTCTGCGATTCGCTGCGCGCCACGTTCACGCCGCTGGCGGAACAGAAGGGACTTGCCTTGCGCGTGGAGACTGCCGCCGAAGTCCCGACGCTTTGTCACGGCGACGAACAACGGGTTCTGCAGATCCTCAAGAACCTGCTGGCGAATGCCCTGAAATTCACCGAAAGGGGAGAGGTCGGCCTGCGCATCGCCATGCCGGCGGCGGGCGAAAATCCCCTGCCGGTGCCGGCGCTCGCCTTTGTCGTCAGCGATACCGGCATCGGCATTCCCGCCGCGAAACAACAGCTGGTTTTCGATGCCTTCCAGCAGGCCGACGGTTCCATCAGCCGCAAGTACGGCGGTACCGGGCTGGGACTTTCCATCTCGCGCCAGCTTGCCCACAAGATGCATGGCGACATCCGCATGCGCAGCGAAGAGGGCAAGGGGAGCGTGTTTACCCTCTACATGCCGCTCGCGGCACCGGCCGACGCAGGAGAGACGGTGCCCGCCCCGGCCGCGCCAGTCGCCCGCCCTCCGCGGATTACTTCGCCGCGGCCGCCCGATGCGGCGGCGCCTCCGGCGGCCGGCGCGGAAAGCAGAGAGCCGGTCCCCCTGCCCGACGAGCGCTTCCCTGCAGAGGTGGGCGACAAATGCATTTTGATCATCGAGGATGATCGCAACTTCGCCAAGATCCTTCAGGACGTGGTCAGGGAACGCGGTTTCGACGCCCTGGTGGCCGCGGACGGGGAAAGCGGCATCGCCATGGCGAAGCGCTTTCTGCCGAGCGCCATCGTCCTCGACGTGATGCTGCCGCACATCGACGGCTGGGGCGTGATGCGCAGCCTCAAGGACAACCCCCAGACCCGCCACATCCCGGTCCATTTCATCACCTGCATGGAAGATCGGCAGAAGGCGATGGCCATGGGCGCCATCGGCTTCACCACCAAGCCCGTCAGCATGGAGCAGCTGAACGAGGTGTTCCGGTCGATCGAGGGCTCGCTCGCCAAGTCGGTGCGCAAGCTGCTGATCGTCGAGGACAACCGGGACGAGGCGAACAGCATGGTCGCCCTGCTCGAGGAAAGCGGCGTCGATATCACCGTGGCCGACTCGGGCAAGGCGGCCATCGACCAGCTCGCCTCCCAGTCGTTCGATTGCCTGGTTCTCGACCTGGGACTATCCGACATGTCCGGTTTCGAACTCCTCGAATACATCCAGAGCCTGGAAGGAGCACGACGGACCCCGGTCATCATCCACTCCGGCCGCGACCTGAGCCACGAGGAAGAGCGCAAGCTGCGGCATTTCGCCGAGAGCATCATCATCAAGGGCGCCAAGAGCCCGGAGCGGCTGCTCAACGAGGTCACCCTGTTCCTCCATCTGGTCGAGAGCAACCTCCATCCGAGCAAGCAGCGCATGATCCGCACCGCCATCGACAAGGAAGCGATGCTGGAAGGCAGGAAGGTGCTGCTGGTGGACGACGACATGCGCAACATCTTCTCCCTCTCCAGCGTCCTGGCGGAGAAGAACATGGTGGTGATCGAGGCCGAGAACGGCAAGGAGGCGCTCGCCCGGCTCGAGGAGCATCAGGATATCGGCATCGTCCTGATGGACATCATGATGCCGGAAATGGACGGCTTTACCGCCATGCGCGAAATCCGCAAGAATCCGCGTCTGCAAAGGATCCCCATCATCGCCATGACCGCCAAGGCGTTGCGGGGCGATCAGGAGAAGTGCATGGCGGCGGGGGCGAGCGATTACATCGCCAAGCCGATCGAGGTGGATAAGCTCCTGTCGCTGATCCGCGTCTGGACCTTCCAGCACGGCTAGAGCGCAGATCATGGAGCGCGGCGAAGTGGAAGACGTGGAAATCCGCCTGCTGCTGGAGGGCCTCCAGCGGATTTACGGCTATGATTTCCGCGACTATGCCGAGGCCTCGATCAAGCGCCGGCTGAGCCACTGGCTGGCCGAGTCCGAATTCGCCACCTTTTCACAGGCCCAGTCGCAATTGTTGCGCGACCGCGGCGCCTTCGAGTCCCTGGTGCGCGGCATTACCGTCAATGTCACCGAGATGTTTCGCGATCCCGCGTTCTTCAAGGCGGTGCGCGAGCAGGTGGTGCCCTTTCTCAAGACCTATCCCTTCGTCAAGATCTGGCATGCCGGCTGCGCCACGGGCGAGGAAGCCTATTCGATGGCGAT
>JAJZSW010000101.1 GCA_021849505.1 Pseudomonadota bacterium | reverse complement strand
GGGCACGTAGGTGGCGCCCGTGCGGCTGAATTCGGCATACAGCTCGATGACGTTGCCGACATCGAGGACCACGAGAAACGGCGGCCGGCCTTCGTCGGCCGGCAGCGCGCGGGCATAGCCCTCGGCCTGCGAGCGGGCGCGCAGCAGGGCGTCGTCGAAGCCTTTGCCGGCCTCGGGTGCCGTCCTGCCAGGACCGACTTTTATCTTCTTCGCTTCGAGGACGAAGCAGCCGCGCCGGTAGCAGTCGATGCGGCCGGCGCTGGCGCCGCCGTCGCCGTGGCGGAAGGTGACCGGCCGCTCGAACATGTAGTCCTGCGCGGGCGTCGGGTGGGGCACATCGACTTCCAGCAGCCGGCACAGGTCGATGACGAAGCTCTGCGCCGTGGCGAGTTCGGAGGCCGTGACGCCCTGCCAGCGGGCGATGAAGGGATCGACGGGGTCGGTCATGGCGGGAAGCCTTGCGGCCATTTGCGCGCGGTATGGAAGATGCGGAGGATTTCGACACTCTGCTCGCGCACGCGATAGGGCAGGATGTACGGGTAACGGGTCACGACCAACTCGCGCGTGCCCGGCACGCGGCCGGGGCGGCCCATCTGCGGGTGCCGGGCCAGCATCTGTACGCTGGTCAGTACATGCTCGACAAAAGCGGCGGCGCTTTGCGGACTGTCCTGTGCGATGTAGGTGGCTTCGGCGTCGAGGTTTTGCAACGCCCGGCGCAGCCACTTAACCCGCATGGCGCTCCTTCAGCGCGGCGATTTCGTCGTCGCTGGCGAAATCCCCCGCTTCGGCTTCCTGCAAGGCTTGCTGGATTTCGCCGATCTGCCAGGCTTCGAGTTCGAGATAGCGCTGGATGGCTTCGCCGGCCAGCCAGGACTTGGAGCGATGGGTGGCATCGGCGAGTTTGTCGAGTTGCTGCTTGACCTCGACGGGAACGCGGAGGGTGAGCACGGCGGTATCCATATGGGGCTCCGATGCGGTTGTATACAAACTCATGCTAGCACGTTGCCGTCCCGCCGGCGCCGACTTTCAGACGATCGTGCAGACCTCGTCGAAGGCCGGACGCGGGCTGCGCGGGAACAGTCCGGCCGGATCGCCATAACCCAGGCTGCAGATGAAGTTGGCCTTGACGGTCGTACCGGCGAAGAATTCGGCATTGACCTTGTCGGCGTCGAAGCCGGACATCGGGCCGCAGTCGAGCCCCAGCGCGCGCGCGGCGAGCATGAAGTAGGCGCCCTGCAGGCTGCTGTTGCGGAAGGCGGTGGCCTCGATCAGCGGCTGGTTGCCGACGAACCAGGATTTCGCGTCGGTATGCGGGAACAGCTTCGGCAGCTGCTCGTGGAAGGCCATGTCCATGCCGAGGATGGCGGTGACCGGCGCGGCCTGCACCTTGGCGCGGTTGCCTTCCATCATGAGCGGGAGCAGCCGCGCCTTGGCTGCGGGGGATTTGACGAAGACCACGCGCAGCGGCCAGCAGTTGGCGCTGGTCGGTCCCCATTTCATCAGGTCGTGGAGTTCGTGCAGCAGGCTGTCGGGGACGGGCTTGTCCTGCCAGGCATTCTGGCTGCGGGCGGCACGGAAGAGTTGGTCGAGGGCGGCGTTGTCGAGCGGCATGGCTTATCCTTTCAGGCTGTGATCGCTATGAACGGGGAGGAGTATATGGAACGAATCACCATTTCGCTGGACGAGGCGCTGGCGCGCGAGTTCGACGCGCTGATCGCGCGGCGCGGCTACCAGAACCGTTCCGAGGCGTTCCGCGACCTGCTGCGCGAGCATCTCGAGGCTGCGCGCCAGAGCGAGGCCGCCGGCGGCGCCGGGCAGTGCGTCGCCAATCTCTCCTACGTTTACGACCACCATGCGCGCGACCTGGCCGAGCGGCTCACCCGCCTGCAGCACGAACATCACGACCTGACGGTGGCGACCATGCATGCACACCTCGATCATGACAACTGCCTCGAAAGCGTGATCCTGCGCGGGCCGACCGCCAGCGTGCGCGCCTTCGCCGATGCGCTGACGGCCGAACGCGGCGTGCGCCACGGCCGGATCAACATCGTCTCGGTGGACGTCGCCAACAGCGCGCATGCGCATGGCTACCGGCCGCGTGGCGGCGCCACGCAGCAACTGCACCACTTGCATCTCAAGCCGAAGGACTGAGCGCCGCGCCGACCGCCGCAGCGCAGGCTGCGGGCGCCTCGGCCATCAGGGCATGGCCGGCGCCGGCGATCTCGACGAGGCTGGCATCGGGCAGTTCCGCCGCCAGCCTGCGGGCGGCCTTGATCGGGGTCATGCGGTCGGCCGTGCCGGCGACGAGGGTAATCGGGCAGCCGACCCGGGCGGCGGTTTCGAGTCCGCTGCCATAGTCGTTGCAGGCGGCAAGGTCGGTGAAGAGCGTGCCGCGCGGCTGGCGTTCCATGATGCGCAGATTCAGCGCCGGCAGCCAGAGGCCGTGACCGCCGCCCCGGTTGCCGCCGCGCCACGCCGCGGGCGAGTGCGCCCAGCGGTTGATCAGCGCCATGGCCTTGGGAACATCGTCGCGCGCCGCGTCGAGCAGGACGGGCGCCACCGGCATCGGCAGCGCCGTGCCGAGCATGACGAGATGGTCGACCTGCCCGGACAGCCGGGCGGCGGCTTCGAGGGCGATCAGCGAGCCCATGCTGTGGCCGGCCAGCACCAGAGGTGCCGTCCCGCGAAGGCTGACTTTCCCGAGCAGCGCCACGATCCAGTCGGCCATGGCTGCGATGCTCGCCAGCGGTGCGCCGCCGCTGCGCCCGTGGCCGGGCAGATCGGGGGCGAGGATATTGCGGTCGGGGCTGGCGAGGCGCGTGACCAGCGACTTCCAGACGAAATGGTCGTTTTGGGCGCCGTGAATGAACACCAGCGTGGGCAGGGAGGAAACAAGAACCCGGCCGCCCGTGTCGGCGAAGACGGGCGCGCCGTTCAGTTCGGACAGCATGACCGGGACGGTCAGGCGGTCAGGTCGGGGCCCAGCAGGCGCTCGACAGCCGCGATGCGATCCTTGAGCTGCAGCTTGCGCTTCTTCATGCGGCGCATCAGCAGTTCGTCGTGCGGGGGGCTGTCTTCCAGCTTGCCGATGCTCTCGTCGAGATCGTGATGCTCGATCTTGAGATCGGTCAGCAGGGCCTGCAGGGCTTGCGGGTCGTCGGGCAGGTTCATGTGCGCCATCTTAGGCGCCTCGCCGCGGCTTGGCAATGCCGCGGCTAGAATCGGGGCCATGACGGAAAAACACATCGGCCGATTCGAGATTCGCGGCGAGCTGGGACGCGGCGCGCAGAGCGTCGTCTATCTGGCCTGGGACCCGCAGCTGCAGCGCGAGGTGGCCATCAAGACGCTGCATTTCCTGCAGGCCGACCCCGTGCGCAACGCCGAGTTGCTGCAGGAAGCGCGCACGTCCAGCCGTTTCCGCCATCCGAACGTGGTGCCGATCTTCGATGCCGGCGAGCAGGACGGCGATCCCTTCCTCGTCTTCGAGCGGGTCGAGGGACGCAGCCTCGCCGACCTGCTCAAGGCGGACGGGCCCCTGCCGGCGGTGAAGGCGGCCGCGCTGCTGCGGCAGGTCGCCGATGCGCTCGCCCAGGCCCATGCGCAGAACATCATCCACCGCGACCTCAAGCCTTCCAACATCCTCATCGATGCCCGCGACGGCGCCCCGCGCGTCATGGACTTCGGCATCGCCACGCGGGTTTCCGATACCGAGCCGGCGGACAGCGCAAGCACGGCCGGCCTGACCGGCACGCCGGCCTATCTCGCGCCGGAATACATCGCGCAGAGGCATGTCGGCCCGCAGAACGACGTCTTCGCGGCGGGGCTGGTGCTGCTGGAGATGCTCACCGGCAAGCGCGTGTTCGATGCGAGTTCGGTGGGCGCGCTGCTCTACCGCATTTCGAGCGAGCCGGTGAAGCTGCCGGCGACACCACCGATCGATCCGAAGCTGGGCGGCATCATCCTGCGCGCCTGCGCCTTCGATCCGGCGCAACGCTACGCGAGCGCGGCCGAACTCTGCACTGCCCTGACCGAATGGCTCGGCGAAGGCGAAGCGGAGGGAACGCCCGCCAGCGCGGCCGCGCATCAGGACACCCTCGAATTCCTGCTGCGGCGCATGCGCCACAAGTCGGACTTTCCCGCGCTGTCGGATTCGGTGTCGGCGATCAACAAGCTCACGACCTCCGAGCACGAGAATGCCACCTCTCTGTCGGAGACCATCCTCAAGGATTACGCGCTGACCAACAAGATCCTGCGGCTGGTGAACTCGGCCTACTACCGCCAGGCCGGCGGCGGCAACATCAGCACGGTGTCGCGCGCGGTGATCGTGCTCGGCTTCGACACCATCCGCAACATCGCGATCACCGTGCTGCTGTTCGAGCACATGCAGGACAAGGTGAACGTCAGGGAGCTCAAGGAAACCTTCCTGCGCGCCAATCTCGCCGGCCTGCTGGCGCGGCAGAGCAGCAAGGGAACCTTGCTCGGCCGCCAGCGCGAGGAGGCCTTCATCTGTGCGCTGTTCCACCGCCTGGGCCAGCTGCTCGCCCAGTATTATTTTCCCGAGGAAGTCGCCGAGATCGGCAAGCTCGTCGAGTTCAAGAAGCTTTCCGAGCGGGCGGCCGCGGTACAGGTGCTCGGCATCGCGTTCGAGGATCTCGGCATCGGCATCGCCACGAGCTGGGGCTTCCCCCGGGCCATCGTCGAAAGCATGCGTCCCCTGCCGGCCGGCGAGATCCACCGGCCGAACACCAGCGAAGCGGCCTTGCGCATCATGTCGGGGTTTGCCAACGAGATGTGCGACGTTCTGGCCGACACGCCGCCCGAGCAGTGCGGCAAGGCGCTGGCGCAGATCAGCCGGCGCTTCGGGGCGAGCCTGCAGATGACCGACGGCAAGCTGCAGGAAAGCATGGAGAAATCGGTCGAGGAACTCACCGCGATCGCCTCGATCCTGCACGTCAATCTCAAGCAAAGCCCGTTCGCGCGCCAGGCCGCGGGCTTCGTCGGCGGCGCGGCGCAGACGGACGCGACGCTCAGCACGCACCCGGCAACCGTCGTCGGGGAGACGCTGGGAGAAACCCTGCTCGAGGACGCGACCGTTCTCGACGCCAGGTTTCCCGACGCGGATGCCGATGCCGATGGCGCGGCCCCGGTGCCGGAAGACGCGCAGGCGGTGCTGGCGGCGGGCATCCAGGACATCAGCAATTCGCTGGTCGAGGATTTCGCGCTCAACGACATTCTGCGCATCATCCTCGAAACCATGTACCGCTCGATGGGTTTCAAGCGCGTGCTGCTCGCGCTGCGCGACGCGAAGAGCGGCCAGATGACCGGCCGCTTCGGCCTCGGCCCGGAAGTCGCCGAACTGGCGAAGCAGTTCCGCTTTTCGCTCGGCGCACAGATGCAGGACGTCTTCCAGCTCGCCACCGGGCGCGGCGTGGACATCATCATCAGCGACATCGACGATCCGAAGATCGCCGGCAAGGTGCCGGCCTGGTACCGCGAGCGCATCCCGGCCAAGACCTTCGTGCTGTTCCCGCTCAACATGAAGGGCAAGCCGGTCGCGCTGATCTACTGCGACAGGGACCGCGCCGGCTCGATCGTCATCCCGGAAAAGGAACTCACCCTGCTCAAGACGCTGCGCAACCAGGCGCTGCTGGCGATCAAGCAGGCGGCGTGACGGTAAAAGGCGACGTCAGCAGGGCAAAGCGAGGCCCGGCCGCGGCATGGTGATCAAACCCGGAAGCGCGCCACCGATTTGTCGAGCTCTGTCGACAGTTGCAGAAGGTGCTCGACGGCGGCCGTGGTCTGGCGCACGCTGGCGCTGTTCTCTTCCGCCATGTTGGCGATGCGCTCGACGCCACGGGCAATTTCCTGCGCCGCCACCGCTTGCTCGTCGAGGGCGCTGCCGATGTCATCGACTGCAGTGCGCACGCGCTCGGCACTGGTCTGGATGCCGCTGATCGATATGCCGGCCTGATGCGCAAGCTGGACACCACCATCAACGCGGGCGACGCCGCTTTCCATTTCCTGTGCGGCACGCCGCGCGCCGGCCTGCACCTTGTCGATCACCGCGGCAATGGTGCGCGTCGATTCGGAGGTGCGCTCGGCCAGCTTGCGTACTTCGTCGGCCACCACGGCAAAGCCTCGTCCCTGCTCGCCGGCCCGTGCCGCTTCGATGGCGGCGTTCAGTGCCAGCAGGTTGGTCTGGTCGGCGACTTCGCGGATGACGTTGATGACCGAGGAGATTTCCTTCGAGTAGGTTTCCAGTTCGCGGATGGTACCGGCAGCCTCATTGACGGCGGTCGATACTTGGCGCATTTCCTCGGAGGAAGAATGCACCACCTGGCCGCCGGCACGCGATTCGGCGCCGGCGCTGGCGGCGACCGTGCGGGCTTCGCGCGCATGGTCGCGCACCTGATCGACCGACACCGACATTTCTTCGACAGCCGAGGCCATGCCGGAGGCAGCTTCGCTTTGCGCTTCGGTGGCGCTGGCCGCCTGGCGCGCAGCCTCGCTCAGGTCGCTGGCGGCGCGTGCCAGTTCCTGGACGCTCTTCTGGGTGCCGCCCACCATGTTACGCAGACCGGTTTGCATGTTGGCAAAGGCGGTCAGCAGCCGCCCGGCTTCGTCCGTGCCACCTTTGGGTACCGGACGGGTCAGATCGCCACTGGCGATCGTTTCGGCAATCATCACGGCGGTATGGATGGGAACGGTAATCGCGCGACCGATGAACCAGGCGAAGGTGCCGATCGCGGCCAGTCCGCCGCCGATGATGAGCATGAACAGGAGCATGCCGGTATGATGAGCCGCCTGCGCTTTTTCGAATTCCTCGCGCGCGACTTGTGCCTGATACGCCGACAGTTTGTCGAGTGCCGTCATGGCCGCCGCCGAGTGCTGGCTGCGCGCGAGCAGCAGTTCCACCAGCAACCCGTAGGAATAATCCCCCCCCTTGATGCGATCGAGGATGCCGGCGGCCTTATCCACCCAGATCTTGCGCTTGGCGGCGAAATCGGCAGCCAGTTCTTTTTCCTCCGGGGTCAGATAGGTCGCCATGTACTTGTCCCACAAGGCGGTGATTTCGGCGCGCCGCCGGGCGAAGTTATCCAGATGCATGTCTACTGGATGGTCGTGGGCAGCGGCAAACTTGCCCGCCGGATCGTGCTGGAAGGCGAGCACCAGGTCGATCGTGTTGTCGGAGAGTAACTGGGCGATTTGCGCCAGATCGCGCAGGGGCACGGTACGATCTTCATAGACGGTTTTGAGCGCGGCGACTTCATTGGTTTGAATGCGCCAACTGATGCCGGCGATGGTCAGCAGCAGCAGCCCGGCCGCCAACATGAGGATGGCAATGCGTTTGCCGATGGAAAGATTGTTAGAT